>CAYYJK010000008.1:0-22944 GCA_964472185.1 uncultured Prosthecobacter sp. | reverse complement strand
CGCCGCGCCTACGACCGCGCGGTCGAGCAGGCCCGCAAGGTGCTCAAGGACCGCGACGTCGGCCTGGCCGGTGACGACGAATGGGGGCGCTGGGAGGAGTTCGAGGAGATCGCCCAAGAGCACCTGGCCGTGCTCAACCAGTCCCTGCGCAGCATGCCCGTGCGCGTGGCCACCAAGCTCGCGCTGCCACCGGAGATGTTCCAGCGCCTGGCCGATGCTTTCAACGGCGAGCTCGACCGCATCTTCGCGCGCCTCGACCAGGTCAACTGGCGGCCGGCGGCCACCGGCGATGAGCCGACGGCCGAGCCGGAAAACGACTTTGCCCTCGCTTCCGAATGAGCCGGTTTCTTGCGCGCGGCACTGAGCTTTTCCGGCGCACCTTCGTCGTGCGGCCGAAGGAAAAGATCGTCGCCTGGGCGAAGCAGCACATCACCCTGAGCAGCTCCGAGTCCGGCGATTTCCCCGGCAACTACGATCCCGACCTCAACCCGCTGCCGCTGGTGCTGTGGGATCTTTACGAGAGCGGCGAGTACGACGAAGTCATCGTCAAGAAGTCCAGCCAAAGCGGCTTCACGCTGGCCTGCTTCATCCTGATCTGCTGGTTCGTGACCTACGTCCGGCGGAATTTCATGTACGTGATCGATTCCGAGGAGGAGGTCGAAAAGATCTCCACGGAACGACTGCAGCCGCTGCTGAGGGGCTGCTCACCGGCCAAGCGCCGGATGCGGGCGGGCAGCTCGCCCTTCACGCGCGTGCTGCTGCGCTTCATGGGCCTGGTCGGGTACCTCAGCGGCGGCAAGTCGCTGGGCAAGGTCTCCAACAAGAGCGTGGGCCTGGCCATCGTCGATGAGATCAGCGCCCTGGAACGCGCCCTGTCGCCGAAGGCGGTCAAGGCGAACCTGGGCGAGATCCGCAGCCGCCTCAAGAAGCAGGCCAGCGGCTTCTTCGTCAGCCTGTCCAAGCCGGGCACGTGGGAGGGCCTGATCAACCAGGAGTACGAGGCCGGCACCAAGCACAAGTGCTTCGTGCCGTGCCCGCATTGCAGCGCCGATGCGGGAGCGCCCGCCGGCTTCCAGGTCATCGAGTGGGAGCAAATCAAGTTCGGGCACTGCAAGGACCTGGCCGGCAACTGGGACTACGAGCGGATCGAGCGCGAGACCTACTTCGAATGCACGCACTGCCACAAGGCCATCCTCGAAAGCGAGTCGAAAGCCTGGATGATTCAGCACCGCGAGTGGCGCCGGACCAACTTCGGCGAGGATCCGAAGTACAAGCCCGAGCCGCGCCGGGCCAGCGTCGAGGTGACCGACCTGTATTCGACCTTTCCGAAGCTGAGCTGGGGCCGCCTGGCGGTGCGCTACGTCAAAGCCCTCGGCGATCCGGAGCAGCTCAAAGAGTTCTTCCGCGACGTGCTCGCCCGGCCGGACCGGCCCGAGACCGTGCAGACCGAGGAGTCCATCATCTACAAGATGTGCGGCGGCTACCGGCGCGGCGAACTGCCGCAGATCCAGCGCAAGATCGTCATGGGCGTCGACCGCCAGGGGTCCTGCTGGAAGTGGGTGAAGGCCGCGTTCAACCATGAGGGCGACTGCTGGGTCATCGATTGGGGCAAGATCCTCAACGAGCAGACCATCCTCGAGGAGGCCGACCGGCCCGTCGTCATCAAGCGCTGGCTGGACCACGTGCCGGCCGAGGAGCGCACCAACCCGATCGTGTTCCGCGGCCTGGTCGATGAGCGCTTCGACCAGAAGCAGGTGCGCGACTTCTTGACCAGCACGCTGATCAACGTCGCGCCCGACGGAACGCCCAACTACCGCTTCTACGGCTGCTATGGCCTGGCTCGCCACACCGCGCGCAGCATGCGCGACATCGTCTCGCCGTCGGCGATCAGCAAGCCGAACGCCTGGCATAACGGCTGGCCGCTGTGGTCCTACGCCATCAGCACCGACAACTTCAACCACGAGATCCACACGCACCGCTTCGGCCGCTTCGCGCAGGTGCTGGCCGCGCGCAACGAGGGCAGGGAACCGCCGCCGGGAGTCCGCCGAATCTGGTTCCCCTTCGACCTCGAACCGGAGTTTGTGCGCGAGATCACGCGCGAGCGCTTCGAGCTCGACCCGAAAACGCGCCGCTGGCAGTGGGCCGACGTCCACGACAACGACTATGGCGACGCGCTGCGCATGTGCTTTGCCTGCTGGTACCTGCTGGCCCCGCTGGAGGAGGCGCCGCCACCGATCAGCCCTGACTCGCTGAAGGCCGCCGAAGGTGAACACATGCCCGCAGCGGTTGACACGGAAAAAACGTGACGCAAGCCGCTTGCGTCAGAACCCCCATGCCAACAAAAAACGAGCTGCTGCAATCCTTCCACGACCAGGCCAAGGCGGCCGGCGTGCATGTGCGTTTCTGGTGCAACGGCGTCCTGGTGCTATCCTGCTGGGATGGCGGCGAAAAGGAAGTCCAACCCGATCTCGGAATACCTGTCGAACCTGGGCCGGAAAGGCGGCCAGGCGGGCACGGGAGCGAGCAAGGCGCGCAGCCCGGAGCAGGCCAAGAAGGCCAACGCGGCGAGCCATGAAGCCAAGCGGCGCAAGCGGGCGAAGGCTGCCGGCGAGACTCCGCCGCCGCCGGAAGATTGACACGCGCCGCCCGGCGTGAATGTCGGACCCGCCCTGATCGACTACCTTGTCGAGTTTTACGCCGTCGCCGAAATCCGCGCTTTTTGGAAGCAGGCGGGTGACGCGCTGATGACGCGGAGCACCGTGCTCATTCACATCAGCAAGACCAAGTACGGCGACCAGGAAGCCGAGGGTCTGAACCTGGCCACCCCGGCCGAGCAAACCGCCTTCATGGAGGCGTGCAAAGCGGCCATCAACCGGTTGGAGGGCGGCTCCGGCTACAATCCCAGCCAGCACTCGGCCATGACGGACTTTAGCCGCCGCTACGTCGGCACCTGACTATGGCGAAGCAGCGATACCCCAAACGGCCCGTGACGACGTCGTCACGGCTCATCAGCGACACGCAGCTGGAGGCCAAAGCCGCCGGCGGCAACGATGGCTTCAGCAACTCGGCCTACGTACTGGTCAGCGGCTACGACGGCGCCAACACATCGCCGCGGCGCGGCATGATCTACTGGCCGACGACGAACACCAAGCACGAGGCCAATAAGATGACGCGGGCGGAGATCCGCCGCCGCGTGCATTGGCTCTACGCCAACAACGGCACCGCCCGCAGGCTGGTCAATGGCGCCGCCCGCCTGATCGGCTACCTGACGCCGCAGCCGGACACCCTCGACGAAGACTGGAATCAACTGGCCTTCGAGCACTTCATGGAGCGGGCTGGCTCGCCAACCTGGTTCGACCGCAGCGGCAAGTTCGATTTTTTCGAGGGCCAGCTCCAGCTGGAGCGCACCGCCGGCAAAGACGGCTTCTGCCTGCCGATCCTGACCAGCGGCAGCAGCGGCGGCATGCAGCTCGCCTTTTACGAGTCGTACCAGCTCCAGTCGCCGCCCGCTGCGGGCAAGGAGTGGAGCGATGGCGTTCGCCTCGATGACCACCACGCGCACCTGGCCTACGGCGTGCGCCGCGGCAGCGATGACCGCGACGTGCAGATCATCGACGCCGCCGACGCCATCTACTACGGCCGCTTTGAAAGCTGGGGCGAGACTCACCCCATGTCCATCCTGGCCGCCGCCGTCAACGACCTGATCGACGTGGTCGAGGTGCGCGCCGACACGAAGCACGCGATCAAGACGGCCGCGCAGATCGGCATGGTCACGGAGACCGAGTCGAACGCCCCAGCGTCCGCCGGCGCCGGCGGCATCGGCGGCCCGCGCTACACCACGCTGGAAACGAAGCCCGATGGCACCACGCAGGAAGTGACCTGGCAGGTGGTCACCAGCGGCGGCCGCACGCCGGACCTGGAGCCAGGCCGCAAGCTCAAGGTCGTGCACGATGACCGGCCAGGCCCGAACAGCCGCGAGTTTGAGCGCGACCTGATCAAGAGTTGCGCCGCCGTGATCGACCTGCCCTACGAGGCGCTGTTCGAGATCGCCGGCGTCGCCGGGCCGGGCATCCGGTACTGGATGGCGGACATTCGCCGCTGGGTCCTGGTGCGCCACCTTGCCCGTGCCCGCTGGTGCCAGCGCTACTACGCCGCTTTCATGGCGCGCGAGATCCAGCTCGGCCGCCTGCGCGCGCCGACCGACAAGCGCTTCTGGCGGGCCATGTGGTTTGGCATGGCCGACCCGACGATCGACGAAGCGCGCAAGGGCCAGCTGTCCATCGTTGAGCTGGGCGCCGGCCTGACCACCTGGGCCGATGAGTGGGGTGAATACGGCGCCTTCTGGAAGACGAAGATCCGCCAGCGTGTGCGCGAGGTCGCCTTTGCCAAGCGGGAGTGCCTGCAGGCCACGCGCGAGAACGCCGCAGATGGCATCACCGTCACCTACGAGGAGTGCTTCGCCGACCGCCGCGCACCCGTCCAGCAGGCCACCGCGCCCGAACCCGATTCCGCCACGAACAACCGATGAAAGCCATCAACTACCCCTTCCTGTACGAGGCCCTCTACCGCCAGCCGCTGCTGATCGAGGCGGGCGTGTTTCACAGCATCCATGCCGTCGTCTTCCCGCGCATCATCAGCGCGCAGCCGATGACCCTGGACACGCCGACCGCAGCCATCGGCGGGCCGGGCGGCAACGACCGCACCAACCCGTTCAGCGGCCGCCGGCCATCGTCGGCGCGGCCGAAGGTGGACTACAATGCCGCCTGCCAACTGGTGATCACGGACCCGCGCTTTTACTGGTCGCCCGCCGGCCACGAAGACACCGCCGTGGTGCCCGTCTACGGCATGCTGGCGAAGAATGCCTCGTGGATCGACCAGGCCTGCATGGGCGTCTCCGACATCAACCCGATCGCCACCGCGCTGGAGCAGGCGATGAGCGCGCCCGAGATCTCCAAGATCGTCCTCGACATCGCCTCGCCCGGTGGGCAGGTCACGGGGATCCGTGAGCTGGCCGGCATGGTGCGCGCCGCCAGCCAGATGCCCGGCAAAACCGTCTACGCTTTCACCGATGAGCGCTGCGCCAGTGCCGCTTACTGGCTGGCCAGCCAGGCCAACGAGGTCTACGCCACGCCCAGCTCGACGGTTGGCAGCATCGGCACGTACCTCGCCTGGTTGGATGAGAGCGTGAAGATGCAGCTGGAGGGCGTGCGCCTCGAGTTCTTCGGCGCTGGCGAGCACAAAGGCATGGGCCTGCCGGGCAAGGCGCTGAGCCAGGCCGACCGCGCGCTGTTGCAGGCCCGCGTGCAGGAGATCAACGGTTGGTTCACCAGCAGCGTCCAGGCCGCGCGGCCGGCCGTCGAAGGCGCCACCATGCAGGGCCAGACCTTCACCGGAGAGCAGTCGCTCGACACGCACCTGGTCGATGGACTGGTCAACACCTGGCAGGAGTTCGTCGGCCTGCTTTGACATGGCGCAGCGGGACGAAGCACCCACCCATTATGCTACGCCCACGCAACGCTCTGTACCTGCTCAGCTCCATGCCTGAGCATCCCCCCGCCGGCGGTGACTCGCCGAAACTCAGCATCGGCCAGCAGCTGGCCGCCGCGCTGAGCACCAAGAACGCGCTGATCAAGGACCGCGACGACGCGCTGAGCACCGTCGCTGAGCTGACTCAGTCCATCGAGGCCAAGAACGGCGAACTCGCCGACGCCCTGGCCAAGGTCACCGAGCTGGAAGGCAAGCTCAGTGCGCGCGACCAGGAGATCACCGATCTCAAGGCCACGCACACGCAGGAGCTCGCCACGCGCGACACCGAGATCACGGAGCTGAAGGCGGAGGCCTCCAGCGTGCGCGACCAGCTTGCCGCGCTCGGCGTGCCGCCGAAGCAACTGCCGCCGAAAGTCCCGGCCGCCAGCACCAGCAAGGCGGAGCAGCTGGCTGACATCCAGGCCCAGATCGCCGCCAGCAAGGACCCGCTCGAGAAAGGCCGCCTGGCCGCCAAGGAGTGGGAACTCGCCTTCGGCCCCAATTGACACCTCCGTCCCACCGTCACCACGAACCCAGCTCACACCACCCGATGAAACTGCATCAAGCCCTCCTCGTTGCCGCCCTCTTTGCCGTGACCGCCCTGATGGGCGTTGTCCACGGGCCCATCGCCGCCGCCCTGACGTTCTTCGTCCTGGGCAACCTCATCACCCCGCAGTCCTGGGTGCCCGCCGGCCGCCTGAGCGTCACGCTCACCGCCACCACGATCGTCCAGAAGACCATCGAGGCCCTGGTCACCAAGCGGCCGATCCTGACCCGCTTTGCCCACGAGTTCACGACCGAGCGGCTCAAGCAGGGGCAGCAGGCGATCGCGCACATCAAGGTCAAGCCGACCGATGCCGAGTACGACGCCAACAACGGCGGCTACAAGGCCGGCGCCAACGAGCTGCGCAACCTGCTGGTCGACGTGCCGCTGACGATGGACCGCCACCGCCACGTCACCATCAAGCTGTCGCACCTGAACGCGATCGCCGACAACAAAGGCAAGCTGGAGTCCTTCTTCGCCGACCAGGCCGAAGTGCTCGGCCGCGGCATGACGAACTACTGCTTCGGGCTGCTGCGCAACCGCAACTTCGCCAACGCCAGCACCTTCAGCATCGCCAACTCCGACAAGGACATGCTGAGCGAAGTCCGCCGCAAGGGCAACACGCAGGGCATGCCCACCACGGGCCGCTTCGGCATCGTCAACTCCGAGGTGATGGAGGTCCTGGACAACGACAGCCGGATCAGCAACCGCAACGACGGCGGCTCCCAGCTCATCGCCGGCAGCCCGCTCGGCCGCCTGGTCAACGTCTCCGGCTTCGAGGAGATCGTCGAGGATCCGGACTTCCCGACCAACAACGGCTCGGCCATCAACATCACCGGCGATGCTGGCACCGATGAGATCACCACGGCCAGCGATCACGGCTTCATCGTCGGCGATCGTGTGGACTTCCCGGCCCTGACCGGCGGCACCGGCCTCACCGCCGGCGGCACCGTCTACCACGTGGTCAACGTCTCCGCGGCGAACAAGCTCAAGGTCAGCGCCACCGCTGGCGGCTCCGCGGTCGATTTCTCGACCAACGTCACGGCCGGCACCGTCCGCCTGATCGAAAACGTCTCCGGTTTCTTCGGTACGGAGGAGGCGCTGGCGATCAAGACCGGTCTGCCCACCGACGGCCTCGACGCTGCTGAGGCCTTCGGCATCCCGATGAGCTGCACTTCCGAGGTGGTCACCGATCCGAACAGCGGCCTGTCGATGGTCGCCTACAAGTGGTTCGAAAACGGCACGATGGACGCCTACGTGACCGTTGCCTTCCTCTACGGCGCTGCCGCCGGCCGCCAGGGCGGTGCTTCCGGCGCCATCCTCGACAAGGCCGGTCACCTGCTGCGCACCGCCTGAGCCTGATGGGCGGCGCGGTGATCTGCCGCGCCGCCTTCCACTTTCAACCCTTTCCCGCAATGGCCCGACTCCACATCATCATCGGTTACGCCAGCCGCAGCAACGACGCCGAGCCGCACGTCCTCCATGCCGGCCGCGATGCCGACGCCGCGATCGCGCAGCGCCAGCAGGCCCTCCGCCCCGGCGGCTGGTGCCGCGTTGAGCACATCGACGGCGCGCGCGGCCTGGTGAAGCACAACAGCGACGCCAGCGCCACCCAGCCGCAAACCGCTGCCGAGCAGGCCGCCGCCGAGCCGGTCGCTGCCGAGCCGGTCGCTGCCGAGCCGGCCGAGTCCGAAACGCTCCTTGTTGATGAGCCCGCGCCGCCGGCGCGTGGCAAGGCCAAGAACTGATCTCCTCCCACATTGCTCCTGGTAGGGTAACGGAGCCCGTCGCGTTTCATGGTTGGCGCGGCGGGCTCTTCATTTTGACACTGGCCAAGCGGCATGGAGCAAACCATCCGCGAGATCACCACCGACCTGGACCGCCGCGCCGGCGAACGGCACTTCGAAATCGAAACCCGCGACCAGCGCGCCCGCGTGTCCATCACCTGGCTGAGCAACGTGTCGCCGCCCGACGAAGCCTCGCACTTTGAGCCCTGCGCGCACCCGCCCGTCAACGACGGCGCTGCCGAGGTCCTGCTCGATCTGGTCGGCGTGCTGCGCGCCAACCGCTACATGGTCGCCCTGCCCGAACCCGCATGAGTCCGCAGCAATTCCAGCAGGCGCATCTGCGCGGCATGGCAGCCTCGCCCTTCACCGGCACCGTCGAGGTCCTGATCGGCGGCGATGTTTACCCGGTCACCGGCTGCGTCGTGCGCAGCGGTGACAACAAGGCCAAGGCGGAGGAGTGGGGTTTGCAGCACGTCCGCACGTTGAGCGTGCAGCTGCCGAAGCAGTGCAACGGCGTGGCCACCCTGCCGCGCCGCCCAGCCGCAGACACGGACGCGCTGCGCTACGACGGCCGTGAATACCGCATGGTCAGCATCTCCGGTGATGACGCCGCCTCGCCCGTGTGGGTCATCCAAGCCAACGCCCCCCTATGACCACGCTGCCCGAACTCCACCTCGCGCAGCTGCTGCGCGATTACCTGAGCACCGCCGGCAGCCTCGCCGCTGGCCTGCCGGATCTGGCCACCCTGCCGCGCCTGGTGATGGATCACGGCCGCGAACCGACGCCCCCGAGCCTGGTCATTGCCGCGCGCGAGTCCGAAAGCCTGGGCAGCCGCCGCGTGGTGGAGGTGAGCGTGATCCTCATCACCTGGCTGCGCACCGATGCCGCCGGCGCCGCCGTGGTGCAGAAGCAGACCACCCGCAGCCAGGCCGCCACCTGGCTGCGCGCCATTGACGACCGCCTGCGCGATCACGCCGCCCTGACCGCGTACCTGGCTGAGCAGAGCGCCGCCGCGCTGGAAGGCTGGTGCATCCTCAAGGTCGTGCATCGCGGCGCCGCCGCACCGATGCGGGAGCAGGACACTGGCCGCATCAACTACGCGCTGACGCTGAGCTTCCATCTGGCCGTCTCGCGCATGACGGCCGTTTGACACGCGGCCGCCAGCGTATGAAACGCAGCTCTCTGTTCGCCGTTCTCCTCGTTGCCGTCGCCGCGGTTGCCGCGCGCGCCACTGACCTCACGATCACCGCCGCCAACGTCCTGCCCGGCCCGCGTGCGGTGAAGATCCAGGGCGTCGCCGGCGCCACCCTCACCGCTGGTCAACAGGTCTACTACGATGCCGCCGCCGGCACGTACAAGCTGGCCGATGCCGACGCCAGCGCTACCACCGCCGTCGTGGTCGGCCTGGCTGCCAACGGCGCCGCCAGCGGCCAGCCCATCACGATCATCACGGAGGACGACGACCTGACCGTCGGCGCCACGCTCTCCACCAGCGCGCCGGTTTACGTCCTCAGCGCCACCGCCGGCGGCATCGCCCCCGTGGCCGACCTCACCACCGGCTGGCGGGCCTGCCCGGTGATGGTCGCCAAGTCCACCACGAAGGCCATCTACCGCGCCGCCGGCCTGCGCGGCACCGCCACGGTCACCGCTCCCTGAGCCACTGCCACCCGAACCCACACACCTCCGGACCCATGCCCTTCTTACCCATCAACACTCAAGGCCAGCTGCCAGACTACGACCTGAAGGAGTTCGGCAACACGGGCCTGCTCGGCACCGGCTGCAGCTTCACTCCGCGCGTCAACATCCGCGAGAAGGAAGGCCATGTGCCCGGCGCGGCGGATGGCGCTGGCGGTTACGGCCAGATCCTGCAAACCCAGGTCACCCGCAAGGCTCTGGACATCGAGTACAGCGCCGAGATCGTGCCCAGCGTCACGGGCCAGCCGGTCGGTCTCGCCGCCGCCTATCCCGGCCAGGTGGCCACCTGCGCCGAGTTCGCGGCTGACGCCGTCGTGCATGGCTTCACCCGCGACATCACCAAGCTGCTGATGGTCAAGGAGATCAAGCGCACGCTGGGCAACGACGCCATCCCCAACGTCACGGTGCCGATGTCCTACTACCCGGAGATCGCCGCCGCGTAACCACTACCCCACCAACGCAATGGGCCGAGCGGGCGGCCAGGGGAGCAAGCCTCCCAAGCTCTCCGGAGCACCCGCGCCGCCGATCCCCATGTCCCCGCCGATCCCCAAACTTGCGGTCAGCAACACGAAGCTGGCCGCCACCGCCCTCGCCCTGGGCTTCCGTTTCGAGTGCGACCTCATCCAGCCCGCGAAGGGCGGTCCGATGGTCACGCAGTTTCTGTTCAGCGGCTCGCCGCTGCGGCCGCAATTTGCCGAGTCCGTGACCGTGGCCGATCTGGCCGCCTGGCAGGCTGGCGAGCTGGAGTCGCGCGCGCCCATGCACCCCGTGTGCGTGATGATGCGCGCGCAGCACAACTACGACCGCCTGCTGGACATGCAGGCCGGCCATGAGATGCGCCTGGTGTCCGTCGCCGGCGGCCGGATGACCGTCTACAAGCGCGGTCAGGAACACGCCGCCATGCAGCTGCGCACGCGCTGCTCCACCCCGGATCTTGCCCTTGCCGCAGCGCTGGCGGGCGTAGGACTGCCAACCGTCGCCATCCGGGACTCTGGCGACGGCCGGCACGTCTACGAGCTGCCCTGCACGGGCTTCGTGCGCTTGCGGGAGGACGGCTCCCAGGTCCTGGAGGACGCCCTCGCGCTGATGACGCCCGCGCCGCTGCCGGGCGACCCGCTGCATCTGGCCGTCGAGGACCGGGACCCCATGCATCCGGTCGTGCTCGGTTACGACGCGCTGCACTGCCGCGCCCACCTGAAGCGCGCGCTGATGCACACCACGCCGCTGCTGCTGATGACGGAGCAGGACGGACCGCGCCAGGCGCTCATCACGATGAACGCCGCCGGCCGTGTGATGGAGCGCGCAAACGCGCACTTCCGCGCGCCCGCCCTGAACTGGGACCCCAAGAACCGCCGCCCATGAGTGACGCCCCCATGCTGCCACCGACGGATGACCAGGCCGATGCCGCCCTTGAGCAACGCGCGGCCGTTGAGCGCGAGGCGATCGTCGACCAGGAGCTCGACCTGCAATGGCGCGGCACCGCGCTGCGGCCCTGGTCCCAGGAGCGCGCGCGCCTGCTCGATGCCCTCTGCGCGGCTGACGTGCCGGCTCCGGACCTGGACAGCTGCGATGATGAAACCTTTTTCCACGGCGCCTTTCCGCGCGCGGTCAAGGTGCTCTACCTGATGCACCACGTGCCCGAGGACTGGCAGCCGCTGCGCTCCCGCCTGCTGGCCGTCATTGATGCCTGGGGCCTTGAGCACGTGCCGGGCGACACGATCGAGCAGAAAGCCGCCGCCGTGCTGTTCACCGGCCGGGTGGAGCGCGCGCACCGCAAGCTCATCGCTGTGCCGCGACCGACCAGCCAGCGCGGAGGCCGCGCGGGAAACTAGCCCTGCCCGTGGCCAGCGCGCAGTACTACGCGCTGCTGGCACGGGCCTTGCCCGGCACCTGCCTGCACGACCTGCGCTGGAACATCAGCCTCGTGTGGGGCTGGTCGCTCATCCACGCCGCCGGCATCCTGGCGGGTGAGGTCTTCATCTGGCCGGATCCGCTGCTGAGTTCCGCCGGCCGGTCCATGCTCAAGGTCGCTCAGCTGCGTGAGGAGTTCCTGGCCGGACGCTGGCGCCCCCAGGTGGACCTTTGACACCGCCGGCTGGACAACTGCCGATCCCCCATGAGTGACACCACCCTCACCGTCAATTCAGCGCGCTTCACCGCGGCCCTGACGCGGCTGGTGGGCACCTCAAAGCGAGGCGCGGATGAGATTATGCGCCAGCGCGCCAAACTGGTCGTGGCGGATGTGGCCCGCATCACTCCGCCGGCCAGCGAAGGCAAGTTTGGCCGCGCCGCGGAGACGCAGGGCAAGGCCGCTGTGGCAGGCGACATCAACAGCGTCTACGGCACGCCCGGTGAGGCTTACGAGGCGATCGCCGGCAGCGCGCCTTCAGCGGCCTCCGCGTTCTGGGTGCTGCATCGCTCGGGCGATGATGCCGCCGCCGGCAAGATCGTCTACGATCAGTTGGGACGGAGCTTCAGCCCGTTCGATGGCGGCACCGCGCACCGCCGTGTGCTCGGCCGCCGCGCCGAGATCGACCGACGCCGCAAGGCGGTCTTTTACGTGCACAATCCGGAGGCGCTGGCCGCCTACATCGCCAAGGAGCAGGAGCACGTCTGGTGGCTGGCCAGCGGCTGGGCGCCGGCCCTGCGTGAGCTGGGCGGCCGGGCTCCCTACGGCGTCGGCAAACTGCCAGCTCCGGGTGCCGTGCTGGTCACCTCGTCCGCCACCGGCATCGAGATCCGACTCGTCAACCGCGTGGCCTTTGCGGGCGGCGTGAAAGGCATTCGCCGGCGCCTCGATTGGGCCGTGGCCCGCAGCGCGGATAACATGGACAAGATGTGGAAATTTTACCTGGCCCGCATGGCCGGTGAGGCCGGAATCAAAAGCAAGCCATGAGTGCCCTCGAAGTCTCCCTGCGCCTGGAGCGCGCCCAATGGCAGCAAGAGCTGGCCAAGACCAAGGCCGAGGCCGCACGGCTGAAGCAGGACCTCGCCCGCGGCAGCGGCGGCGGTGACCTGCTCGGCCTGGGTAGCAGCCGGCAGCGCGCCAGCATGGCCGCCTGGCGCTCGTCGCTCAGCACCGCCGGTGAGCAGGGCGGCGGTCTGTTGGGTGCGGGTATGGTCAGGGGCCTGGCCCGGTTCGCCGGCCCGGCCGCGCTTGGCGGCAGCGTGATCGCTGGCCTGCGCAGCGCCGTCATGGCCGCCAACGCGGATGAGTCCCTGGCTGTGCGCATGCGCGTGCTGGTCGGCGATGCGGACACCGCCCGCGAGCTGACCTCACAGCTTCGTGCCCTCGGCGCGCGCACGCCGCTGGAGTTCGGTGACCTGGCGGCAGCGGGCCAGTCGCTGATCGCGTTTGGCGAGGCCGCTGGCAATGTCCCGGCCGTGCTCGAGCGCATCGGCGACGTGGCCAGCGGCGTCAGCGCCCCGATCGGGGAGATCGCCGAGATCTACGGCAAAGCCCGTGTCCAGGGCACGCTGTTTGCGGAGGACATCAACCAGCTGACCGGCCGCGGCATCCCGGTGATTCAGGAGTTCGCCCGCATCATGGGCGTGACCGAAGGCGAGGTGAAGAAGCTGGCCAGCGAGGGCAAGGTGACCTTCCCCATGCTGGAGCAGGCGTTCAGGAACCTGACTGGCGAAGGCGGCAAGTTCAACGGCATGATGGCGGAGCAGGCGAAGACCGCCTCCGGCATGTGGTCGACGCTCAAGGATGAGCTAGGCATGATCTCGGCGGAGTTCGGCAAACCGCTGGCCGCCGGCTGGAAGTCGAGCCTGGAAGCGGTGCTGCCGCTGCTCGGCAGCATTCGCCGGGAGATGCGCATCATGCGCGGCGACGGCTCCGTGTTCACCGAGGAGCAGCAGGCCTCCGACGCCGAGCTGTTCAAGCGCTACAACGAGAAAAAAGCGCAGAAGGAGAGCGAGAAGGCTGAGGCCGCCCTCCGTGAAAAGGCTGAGGCTGACCGCGCTGAGGTGGCCGCCAAGGAGCAGCGCGAAAAGGACGCGAAGACCGCGAAGGAACGCACGGAGCAGGCTGGCCGCGTCAAGGACCTGCGCAACCGCGTGCGCGACACGCAAGAGGACCTGCTGCCGGACGACAAGCGCCTGGAGGCGCTGGGCAAGCGCATGAGCGGCATCTTTGTCGACGCCCAGCTGAGCAGTGGTCAGACGATGACCCCGACGCTGGACGGCCTGCGCGGCCTGGCTGAGCAGCAGCGCAAGGCCGGCAACCTGAACGGTGAGGAGGCCACGCTGAAGCGGCTGCAGGAAGCCCTGGAAATCCAGCGGGAGATGGAGCGGATCCAGGAAGGCATGCGCGAGCGCGGCGCCGCCCTGGCCGAGGCCAAGGCTGCTGAGAACGAACGCGCCGCCGAGGAGAAGAAGCGTGAGGAGGAAAAGACCGCTGCTGAAAACCAGCGCCAGGCCGAGGACCGCAGCGCCAAGCTGCAAGCCCAGGGCGATCTCGGCATGGACATGGAGATCCTGCGGGCCCGCGCCGGCGGCGATGAGAAGCGCGCGACCGAACTGGAGCGCCGCAAAAGCATCCTGGGTGATGCGCGCCAGATTGCCGAGCAGACCGGCCTGTCACCCGACCAGGCGCTGGCCTTGGCTGGCCAGCGCGCCACCTTGACGGAGCAGGCCGATGAAGCCGGCGGCAAGAGCGACCGCTACGACAGCAACGGCCGCCGCGCCGATGGCCGCAAGCGCATCCGCGGCTTTCGCCAGGCGCAGGGCGCGGCGCGCGGCTTCAGCGGTCTCGACGCCTTCTACGCCGACCAGCAGGTCGCGCCTTCGCTCGCCGACCGTGCGGCCAACAACGCTGCCAAGCAGGACGCAAAGGCTGCGCCTGACGTGGGCGGCAAGTTCGACGAGATCGCGCAGATCCTGCGCGAGGGCCTGCTTTCCCAGTGACCTGACGTTATGACACTTCCCGCTTTCACGCTGCACGGCCGGCGCAACTTCATGCTGACCAACCCGCTGCCGGAGTTGACGCGCGGCCGGCGCGATGTCGACGTGCTCAACGAGTCGTGGCAGTCGGATCGCGAAGACGCCTGGATCGAAGGCGCCGTGCATCCCTTCCGGCCCGGCATGATCATCGACCAGGTGCGCACGTCGATCGAGGTGCCCGGCCACAGCTACGTCCACGCCGTGACCAGCCTCGGCGATTCGCGCGGCACGCGACCGACGAAGCTGCTGAGTCGCAGCGACACGCGCACGCTCGATGCGGGCTGGGATGAGTTCAGCTGCGAGTACCTGACCTGGCACGCGCGCTGGCGCGCCTGCACGGCCGCCGCGAGCAGCAACGTCATCACCTGTGCCGGCCATGCCTTCCGCGAAGGCCAGCGCGTCCTTTTCCGCGCCACCACCGGCGGCGGCGGCATCGTCGCTGCCAGCAGCAGCGCGCTCGGCACGGTCTACTACGTCATCGAGCCGACGCCGGGCACGTTCAAGATTTCCGCCACGCTCGGCGGCGGCGCGCTCGACATCACCACGGACATGAGCGCGGGGCAGGTGATCGCCGCCGAGTTCGCGCGCGGCACGCCGCACCCCGATCATCCGCACATGTGGCTGGTGGACATCAAGCGCGCTGATGAGGACACCGACTGGTGCCGCGCCACCTGCACCTACAAGGGCATGATGGAGGCGAAGCCGTTCAAGCGCGTGATCAGCTGCAACGGCCAAACGATGTCCTCGGGGGAGCCGATCATTTGGGACTTCCCTGGCGGTTGGACCTCGTCCCTGCCGGCCAGCGTCAACATGCCGAAAGTCGTCTGCACGGACACCTACCTAACCACCGACACCCTGGCCACCAACCAAATCCCCTACAGCCAGGCGGAGGGCGCCACGCCGCCGGACCCGCCGGCCATCCGCACAATGGTCATTTTCGGCAGCATCGACCGCCTCACCTACCACTGGCCGAACGGCTGGAGCCGAGTCGACGAAGGCCACGTCGACAGCATCCCGCTGGTGGCCGTCCACCTGAAACGCCGCGTCAGCGAATACGTCTGGCCGGTCACCATCCGCTGATGTCGAAACCTTCTCACCAAACTCCAAACCTTCACCACCCCAACCGAATGAGCGCCCAACGAGAAGCATCCCGCGCGCGCATCGCCCAAGTTCACCCCGGCGACCGCTTTGCTGCGATGTTTGGAGAGCAGGTGGAGCCCGCTCCGGCCTTCGGCGAGCCATGGCGCGATCTGCCAAGCGATATGACCGGCTACCTGCTCAACGACCAGAAATTCCGTCGTGCCGTCCAATGCGTCAACGCCTGCGTCGGCATGGCTGATCCGGCTGCTGAGATCGCCGCGATGCGCGAGGCTGCCGCTGTCACACAGGCGCTGGCGGAATGGTCGGAGCGCTACCCGCGCGGCCCCATCTACTCGGCGAGCAACCGCCAAATGGACGCCGAACTGATCGAGCTGGAAGATCGCGCCAAGGCCGCTGCCGCCAAGCTCCAGCCCCTCGTCCCATCTACCCGATGACCCCGTCCCAACTCACCACTCAGCTGCGAGACTTCACCGGCCGCCTGATCGCGCCGGTCAGCACTGCCGCCCGCGTGCGCGTCCGCATCGTCCAGGCGGAGCGGCCGTGCATCGCCGAGATCGAGATCAAGGCTGCGCCGACGAAGGCCCCGAAGATCCGCGCGCGCCTCGGCGAGCGGGCAGCCTTCCAAGCGGAGTGGCTGGCCAGCTTCCCGGCCGGCTTCCACTTGGTCTACGACCCCGACGCCGTGACCCTGGAGGGCGACCAGGTCACCGCCCGCCTGCACTTGCCGATGTATAGCATCAAGGTCTAACCGCTATGGCCACATCGCAGACCAGCGAGATCCAGCCGGGCAAGAAGGTGCGCGTGCGCGTCCCCTCCGGCGGCATGCGCCTGGTGAGCAAGGCGCTGTTCCTGCGCGTGCTGGCGGAGCTGGTCGCCGGCCTGGGCGCCACGCTCCAGGTCGACGGCGCGCAGGCCGCGTCGGAAACTGCCGATGGCGCTGCGCTGAAGTTGCTCCCTGGTGGCGGCACTGCGGCGCATCCCTTCAAGGGCGAGCGGCGCTCCGGATCGTTGTGGATACGGGGCGGTTACTGCAACGCCATCGAGCTCGACGATGAGGAGATCGGTGCCAGCAGCACCGGCGTGGCCTGGATCAAGCTGGAGTTCACCCTGGGCAGCGAGTTTGATTTTGTGTTCACGGCCACGCTCACCGCCGCCACCTTGGAGCACGGCACCACGCTGCCCACCGACGACGGCACCCTGGCGGTGTTCCACCTGCCGCTCTTCACCTACGCTTCCGGATTGGTGACCGCGCAGAGCGTCACGCAGGACCTCATCGTGCGCGCCTGCGATGACGGTTCCGGCACGTCCACGGCCGCGCTCAACGTCATCCAGAGCTGACGCATGGCCACCGCGCAACCCAGCCCGATCAAGCCCAAGCGCGTGCAGCTGACGCGCCCCGGTGGCAGCGGTCGCCTGCTGCGCAAGGAGGCGCTCATCCGCGCGCTGCAGCACGTGCTGCGGCAACTGGGCTTCCGCCTCCAGATCGACGGCGCGCGCGAGACGGGTGATGAGCGTTTCACCATCGATCCCGGCGCCGGCACCGGCGAGGATGTTGAGCCCGGCCCCGGCACCGATCCGGGCGACGATGCCGACTGCCTATGCGCCGTGGGTGCCGTGCTCGAGGCCAAACGCACCTTGCTCTGCGGCCGTGCGCAGTGCTGCGGCGACCCGGTGCCGAATGGCGGTGATCCCCCCGTTGAAGCCGCCAGCCTGATCACCACCACGCAGGCCTGCACCACCTACGACAACACGACCGGCACCGTCGTCACCGGCACCTGCACGTTTGAGACGATCATCGACTACGACGTCGGCGGCAGCGGCACGGCCGCCGGCGACTGCGCGGATGGTGTCCCGCCCTGCGGTGAGGACGACACCACCACCAGCGGCTGCACCGGCTTTCCCGTCTGCGGCGGCACCGTCCCGCCGTTGCCCGGGTTCAAATGCCGCGTGGTGACCAGCACCACGATCGTCCGCGGCAAAATCTGCACCTACGCCGACCTGCCCACCGCCGCCCTGGCTGCCGCGGTCGAGCAGGTCGATGCCGATTTCACGGATGACGCCATCACCGACATGCTCGGCGCCAGCAGCTCCATGGACGGTGGCGACGCGCAGGAAACGAGCTGGGAGTTCCGGCGCCGGGGCCAGCGAAAACCCGTGCATCTGATCCTGGAGATCACCGAGGTGGACCTCGCCAGCGTCGTCACCACCTACGAGGAGATCATCACCCTGCCGGCCAGCCTCAGCACCGGCACCTACGTCCTGCCCGCGCCCGCCGGCGGCGGCAGCGCCACCATCACCGACGTCACCGTCATCTGGGGCCAGCTCCCGCCATGACCCGCACCACCACGCTGCCCACTCGCCGCCGCCTGCTGCGCACCGGCGGCGATCTGCCGCCCCTGACCACGCAGGCGCGCAACGCCACGCAGGCCCTGTTGCGCGCCGCCGGCGCCCTGGTGCGTGGGGAATCCCTCACCGTCAGCGAGGAGGAGCAGGCCCGCCGCCTGTCCATCTGCCAAGTCCCCTGCGCCGAATGGACCGGCGTCCGCTGCCGCGCCTGCGGCTGCGTTGGCCGTTGGAAATCCCAGCTCGCGACGGAGACTTGCCCGCGTGGCAAATGGTGACTTTGACACGCCCGCCGCAGCGTGCTGCTCATCTTCGATCTCGACACCTCCCAGCTCATCGAGTCGCGCGGGAATCGTGCGCCCATCGGCGCCATGACCGCCCCGCGCAATGACGGCGTCCTGGTGCGCGTGCAGTTCGTCCGCGCCGGTGTTGTCGAGCAGCTCAGCGGCACGCCCGCGCTGGCCTTCGTCGTCAAGGCGCAGGGCGAATGGACCACCGAAGCCGCCGCCCTCACCAGCTTCACCTGGTCCACCACGCACCAGCTTTACGAAGGCACCCTCAGCCTCGCCACCGAAGCGCTCAACACTTTGTTCGGCGCTTCGCCCGAAGCGGAGAGCGTCACCTGCAACTGCCAGCTCGGCTACCGCACCGCCGCCGAAAACCCCTACGAGCTGAGCCAGACCGTCCCGCTCACGATCACCAACAGCCCCGTGCGTGACACGCCGCTCATCCCGCCCGCGCCGGTGCCCGATGGCGTCACCATCACTGAGGGCGGCTACATGCAGATCACCATCGCCGGCCAGCCCTACCACCTGGTCGCCGCCTCCGGAGAAGCCCCGGCTTAACTTCCCATGCGCTCCCTCCTCCTGCTCCTCCTCGCCCTGCTGCCCCTCGGCGGCATCGCCCAGACCACCGGCCAGACCACTTGGCCGAAGAAGACCGCCGGCAGCTTCGCCTACGAGCACTTCACGCTCGGCAACTCCAGCTTCCCCTGGCGCGACGGCAGCGGCGTCCTTGGCGACCTCAACATCTCCGAGATGCAGAGCCTGCTGGGCGCCGGCAGCGCCATCAGCACGCCGTTGGTCTACTACGTGCAGACCAACGGCGACAACGGCACCGGCGAGCGCGGCAATCCCAGCAAACCCTACGCCACCGCCCAGGCCGCCTACGATGCCGCCGCCACCTACAGCGCCGCCAACAGCAACCCGCCCATCCTCATCCAGTTCGGTGTCGGCAGTCACACCGGCATCACGCTGACCGACACCGCCTGGCTGTCCAACATTCGGTTGGGCGGCGTCCCTGGCGCCACCCTGGCCGGCATCACCATGGCCGCCAGCGCGGCTGCCGAAAACAGTGTCGGCCAAAACTCGGGCTGGCTCGACCTCACCAGCGACGGACTCCTCACCATCACCACGATCAGCAGCACCGCCACCGATGGCAACGGCGAGGTCAGTGGCAGCGGCCTCGGCGGCGGTGATGCGGGCGAGATCCGGTTGCGCAACGTGCGTGTGGGCACCATCACCCAGACCGGCGGCGATGGCAGCAACGGCACGGCCGGTGTGGGCGGCAGCGCGGGCGACCTCAACTACATCGTCCTCATCGACTGCCGCGGCCCGATCACCGTGACCCGCACCGAAGGCACGCCCGGCACCGGCGGTGGCGGCAGCGGCGCCAGCCCGCTCGAACAAGGCATCTGGGCCCTGCGCGTCGAGTTTGCGGAGATCACCCAATCGGCCACAGCCATTGCCTCCAGCTTTTACTACCTGTGCACCTCGGGGGATGCTGACAGCTTCGGCGGCGCCACCATCGAAAACAGCTCCGTCTCCGTCACCCCGCCCTGATCATGGCTGAGATCTACAACATCCTGATCCGCAAGGGCAGCACCTGGCGCTTCGTCTTCGACTACACCTTCGAGGATGACGACGGCGTCACCGTCACGCCGGACCTGAGCGCTGGCTACAAAGCCCGCCTGGTGGCCCGCAAAAGCAACGGCACTGGCGAAGTCTACCTGGCCCTCGACTCCGACGCGGCCAGCAATCCGATCCTGCTGGGCACGGGGCCGGTCAATCGCGGCGTCGCCACCCTGACCGATGAGGCCACGGCCGCGCTCGAGTCTGCCTACAATGTGCGGTATGAGCTCAAGATCGAGCATCCGGACGGCAGCGTGCACGCCGTGTGCAGCGGCCCTGTGACGATCGAGGAGGGCGTGGCCGATGCCTGAGTGCTGCCAGCAACTCACGATCGTCGAGCGGCGCAACAGCCTCTCCATCGTGCAGCGCCGCGTGGCGGTCACCATCGCCGCTGGCGTGCCCGGCCCTAGCAGCTACGAGCTCGCCCGCGCGCAGGGCTACGACGGCACGCTCAACGAATACCTCGGCCTGCAGCAGTTCACCGCCGGGGCCGGGCTCAGCAGCAACTGCCTCGTCGCCTTCGATGCCGCCGGCCTGGTGATCCGCGCCGATGGCCCCGCCGGCATCCCCGCGCAGGGATTCGTGCGCGCCGCCGCCGTGGCCGGAGACACCGTCAATCTGATCGCCCTGGGGCGCGTCAATGGCTTCTCCGGCCTCACGCCCGGCGCCCCGCTTTACCTCGCCGCCGATGGCCAGCTCACCGCCACCGTGCCTTTGACAGGCACCCATCAGCAGGTGGCCACCGCTGCCACGGCCGACTCCGTTTTGCTCGCCCTGCAGCCTCCCGTCATCCTCGCCTAACCACACTCTCCCATGGCCAACAAATACCTCGCACTCGTCGCCGGAAAGCTCAAGGAAATCGCCGCCATCGTCACCAGCGCCGGCGCGGGCGATGCCGGCAAAATCGTTGCCCTCGACGCCTCCGGCAAGCTCGACAGCACCGTGATGCCGAACGGCGTCGGCGCCGACACCGCCAGCATCGCCAGCAGCGAGAACCTGGCCGCCGGTGACCTGGTCAACGTCTGGAATGACAGCGGCACCGTCAAGGTCCGCAAGGCCGATGCCACGGCCGAGGGCAAGGAGGTCACTGGCTTCGTCCTGGCCGGCGTCACCAGCCCCGCCAACGCCACCGTGTATTTCGGCGGCCAGCTCACCGGCCTCAGTGGCCTGACCCCTGGCGCCCGCCAGTATCTCAGCACCACGCCCGGCGCGCGCACAGAGACCGCGCCCAGCACCGCCGGCAACGTCGTGCAGTGCGTGGGCGTCGCCATCAGCGCCACCGCCATCAGCTTCGAGCTGGCCGAGCCGGTCACCCTCGCCTAACCGCTCCCCTGACCGCCGCCGATGGCCAAAAAATACCTCTACCTCGACACCGCCACCGGCCGCCAGGAAGCCGACGATGGCCCGGCGGCGGGTGGTTTGGCCAACATCGCTGAGACGCTGCACACAGCGTCGCCTAACAACACGGTCAACGCCGTGCAGTTGGAGGTCACCGGCGGCACGACGAATACCGATTTTGTCCTGACCCCCAAAGGCACCGGCGCTCTGATCATTGGCCCCAAGCCCAACGACGCCACCACTGGCGGCAACAAGCGTGGCGCCAACAGCGTTGATCTGCAGACCCGCCGCAGCGCGGCCAACCAGGTGGCGGCCGGCAACATGGGCCTGCTGGGGCCTGGCGAATACCTGCGAATTGAGGGCGGCAACAACAACAGCGTCCACAACGGCAGTGGCAACACGATCACAAACGCGGGAACGACGTTCGCAATCATCGGCAACGGTGACCGCAACAACATCGCAACCAACGCCGGGCCGTTCAACGCCATCGTCAACGGCCAGCTGTGTTCGATCACAGGGCTGTACAACGATTTCAATTTTCTCGGCACCGGCGCTCAGTGCTCCATCGCTGCGCGCTGGGCCAGCCTAACTACAGGCTACTATTCCGCCGTCACCGCGAATTTCGGCGATGCGCGCGGTGGCCAAGCCAAGGCTGACCGCTACGGCATGCGCGCCTTCGCTAACGGTAGCTTCAATTTTCCGACTCAGGGAGAGGCACAGGGCTGCGAGTTCCTGCTGCGGAACAAGACCACGACCAACAGCCCTGTTGAGCTTTTCCTCGACGGTGCCAGTGCGCGCCTGACCATCCCGAGCGGCAAGGTTTTGGCGGCGCTGATCCAAGTTGCCGGCTTTAGGTCAGACGGTAGCGCGGTCGCGCATTTCGTTCGGCAAGTAGCTATCAAAAACGTTTCCGGCACGACATCGCTGGTCTACGCGGCGGCCACCGTCGGCACCGACAACGCAGCTGGAACATCCATCGCCATCAGCGCCGACGACGCCAACGACACTCTCAAGATCGAGCCGACGGGCATCACCGGCGAGACCTGGCGATGGCTCGTGCGCGTGGATGCGATCGAGCTAGCTCACGGAACCTGATGAAAACCTTTGGACTACCTGATACCCAAGAGCTTGTGACCTTGCCTGTGCGCGACGATGGCACGGCTGAGATCCATAGCCTGTGCCCTCCGCAGCGCTTCTGGCTCGCGCATCCGGATGCGCCTTGGCATGCGTTTTGGTCAGCGGAGCGGCAGGCTTGGTATACCCGGTTCCCGGCTGCGGTTGAGCAGCTTGACCTGTATGCGCCGGCTGCGCCTGATGCGCCCTGGAATCAGCCTGCGCCAAGCCGCGATCCGGCGGATTACGCCGGTCTGCTCTGGGTTCCCCCAGCGTGGGTTCCGCTGGTCAAGCTGCCGCCGCCGGAGCATGACCCGCTGATGCACACGGCTGAGCCGGTGCTCGTCTGGCACGCTGACCGTGTCGAGCGTGACTGGCGTCTCGTGCCGCTGACGCCAGAGCAGCAGCAGGCCGCAGCCCGCAAAGTCTGGCCCAACGCCCAGGCCTTTGTCGCCGAGTTCACGCCGGCCGAGCTGGCCGGCATTGCCCTTTCCACTGCGCCCGTCGTGGCGGCGATGCGCTTCAAGCTCACGACCTGGTTCGGCGGGATCCACAGCGACAACGCCGACGTCGTCGCCGGTCTCGACGCCCTTGTCGCCGCCGCCATCCTCACCCCCGAACGCCGCACGCAGATCCTGAC
>CAYYJK010000007.1:29701-34332 GCA_964472185.1 uncultured Prosthecobacter sp. | reverse complement strand
CGGCGAACGCGGCCGCGCCGTCAACCAGTGCCGGATGTTTGCCGCCCTCATCCGCGAAGGCTCCTGGGCCGAGGCCAGCATCGACCGCGCCCAGCCCGACCGCCAGCCGCTGGCCAAGCCCGACGTGCGCCGCGTCCTGCTGCCCGTGGGGCCGGTCGTGGTCTTTGGCGCCAGCAACTTCCCGTTCGCCATTGGCGTCATCGGCACCGACACCGTCTGCGCCCTGGCTGCCGGCTGCCCGGTGGTGGTCAAAGCCCATCCCGCGCATCCCGGCACCTGCGAGATGCTGTCGCGGGCGGTGTTCAACGCCCTGCGCAAAACCGGCCTTCCGGACGCCTGCTTCTCGATGCTGCACGGACGCGGCCACGACATCGGCATCGAGCTGGTCCGGCATCCGCTGACCCAGGCGGTCGCCTTCACCGGCTCGCTCAAGGGCGGCCGCGCGCTCATGGATGTGGCTGCCGCGCGCCCCAACCCGATCCCCTTCTACGGCGAAATGGGCTCGGTCAATCCGGTCTTCCTGCTGCCCGGCGCCCTGAAACAGCGCGGCGCGCAGATCGCCGAGGCCTACGTCGGTTCCGTCACCATGGGCGTCGGCCAGTTCTGCACCAATCCGGCCGTCGTCCTCGGCCTGCAGGGCGCCGATCTGGCCGGCTTCGTCGCCAGCGCCGCGGCCGCGGCACGCCAGGTGGCGCCGCAAACCATGCTGCACCGCGGCATCTGCGACGCTTACGACGCCGGCACCGCGGTCTGGCACACCGTTGCCGGCCTCAAGCTGGCCGGCGAATCCGCCGCCGCTCCGGAGCCGGCCGCCACCCAGGCCGCCTGCCGCATCTTCACCACCACGCTCGACGTGCTCGAATCGAACGAGGAGCTGAGCCGCGAGGTCTTCGGGCCGTGCTCAATCGTCACCGAGTGCCCCGACCCGGCGTCGCTGCTGCGCTTCGCCCGCAGCCTGGACGGCCAGCTCACCGCCGCCATCCACGGCACCCCCGAGGATCTGCGCGAATTCGCGCCGCTGGTGCGGGTGCTGGAACGCAAGGTGGGCCGCATCATTTTCAACGGCTTCGGCACCGGCATCGAGCCCTGCCCGTCGATGCACCACGGCGGCCCCTACCCCGCCGCCAGTCACAGCTTCTTCACCAGCATCGGCACCAGCAGCATCTACCGTTTCGTGCGGCCGGTCTGCTACCAGGGCTTCCCGGACGACTGCCTGCCCGAGGCGCTGCAGAACGCCAACCCGCGCGGCAGCCTGCGCTTGGTCGACGGCGCCTACAGCCGGGAGCCGCTGGGCTGAGCCGGGGTTCTCCGAATTTTACCGAAGCCGCCTGAGATTTTTCCCGCTTGCCTAACGCAGCGGGCGGGCAAGCTTGCGGCCATGACCCGCACCGAAGCCTACCTGGCCCTGAACCTGATTCCCCAGGTGGGTCCGGTGCGGGTGAAGCGCCTGCTGCAGCTGTTGGGCACGCCGGAAGCCATCCTCAGCGCCGGACTCGAGCAGCTCTGCCGGGCCGAGGGCGTCAACCGGGAGCTCGCCCAGGCCCTGGCGGGATGGGAGAGCCAGGTGGACCTGGGCGGCGAGCTGCGCAAGATCCGCGACCGCGAGCTCACGATCCTGACGCAGGAGGATCCGCTGTACCCGCCCCTGCTGCGCGAGATCCACGATCCGCCCCTGGTGCTGTACGTCTGGGGACAGCTTACGCCCCGCGATCACAACGCCATCGGCGTGGTCGGCAGCCGGCACGCGACGGTCTACGGACTGAACGCCACCAAGAAGCTGAGCTTCCAAATCGCCTACGCCGGCTACAGCGTCATCAGCGGCCTGGCGCGCGGCATCGACACCGCGGCCCACGAAGCCGCCCTGGCGGCCAAAGGCCGCACGGTCGCCGTCCTCGGTTCCGGCATCGGCCGCCTCTATCCGCCGGAGAACCAGGCGCTGGCCGAGCGGATCGCCCGGCAGGGGGCGGTGATCAGCGAGTACCCCGTGGACCGGGTGGCCGACCGGCAGACCTTTCCGTACCGCAACCGCGTCGTCGCGGGCTGGAGCAGCGGCCTGCTCGTGGTCGAAGCCCCCGGCCGCAGCGGCGCGCTGATCACCGCCCAGCAGGCCCTTGAGCAGGGCCGGACCGTCTACGCCGTGCCCGGCCCGATCGACCGGCCGACCTCGGTGGGCTGCAACCGCCTGATTCAGCAGGGGGCCAAGCTGGTGATGGATGGCGCCGACATCCTGGACGACCTCCTGGCGCTGTTTCCCACCGCACCGCAACCGCCCCGGACCGAGCCGCCGCCCCCGGCAGTGGCGCTGACGCTCGACGAAGAGATCCTGTTCCAGTCGCTGGGCACCGAGGAGAGCCACATCGACGACCTCATTCGCCGCTCGGGTCTGACGGCAGCCACGGTCAATGCCACGCTGATGCGGCTGGAGATGAAACGCCTGATTCGGGCGCTGCCGGGCCGGCATTACGTGCGATTGGTCTAGCGCGGTCGCCAAGCCCCTTGCCCGGGCGTAAGGGATGCATTAAGGAACCCCTCCCGTATGCGCATCCTTCACCTCACGCCAGGCACCGGCACCTTCCACTGCGGCAGCTGCCTGCGTGACACGGCGCTCATCAAGGCCCTGCGCTCGCGCGGCCACGACGCCCTGATGGCGCCGCTGTACCTGCCGCTGGTCAACGACCGCGAAGCCGCCAGTCCCGAGATTCCGGTGCAGGTCGGCGGCATCTCCCTGTACCTCCAGCAGAAACTGCCCTGGTTCCGCCATCTGCCGCGCGCGCTCCACCGCTGGCTGAACAAGCCGGACCGGCTGCGCGGCGCCGCCCGCCGCATGGGCATGACCAGCGCGCGCGACCTGGGCGAGATGACCCTCGGCGCCCTGCTCGGCGAAGAAGGCCGCCAGTGGCCCGAGTGGCAGCGCCTGATCGACTGGATCCGCACCGAGGCCCGCCCGGATGTCGTCTCGCTTTCCAACAGCCTGCTGCTGGGGCTCTGCCCGGTGATCCAGCGCGACCTGGGCATCCCGGTCGTGGTGTCGTTGCAGGGCGAGGATTCCTTCCTCGACACCCTGGTCGACCCCTACCGGGAGCAGGCCTGGGCGGCCATGCGGCGCAACGCCCAGCACGCCGCCCGGCTGGTCGCCCCCAGCCGCTTCTACGCGGATCTGATGCGGGAAAAGCTCGGAGTGGACGCCGAACGCCTGGCGGTGGTCCCCAACGGCCTCGATGCCAACTCCTTCAGCGTCGCCGATCCCGACCCCAACTGGCCCGTCATCGGCTACTTCGCCCGCATGATCCACGGCAAGGGTCTCACCACCCTGGTCGACGCCTTCATCGAACTGGCGCGCCGGGGCAGCGTGCCGCGGGTGAAGCTCAAGATCGGCGGCGCCAAGACCGCCGCGGATGAGAAGTACGTGGCCGGGCTGATGGCCAAGCTGCAGCAGGCCGGCTGCGCCCAGCGGGTGGAGTGGCACCCCAACCTCTCGTTTGCCGACAAGCTCAAGTTCTTCCGCAACCTCACCGTCCTGTCCGTCCCCGCCACCTACGGCGAGGCTTTCGGACTGTACGTGCTGGAAGCCATGGCCAGCGGCGTGCCGGTGGTGCAGCCAAACCACGGCGCCTTCCCGGAGCTGCTGGCCGCCACCGGCGGCGGCGTGCTCTGCGAGCCGGATGACGTCCCGTCCCTGACGGACGCCCTCGAGCGCGTGCTCAGCGACGGCCAGTTGCGCGAACAGCTCTCCAACCGCGGCCTGCTCGGCGTGCGCGGGGAATACAGCGCCGCACGCATGGCCGAACGCTTCGAGGCGGTGCTGCAGCAGGCCGCAGTGCGCTGACCGCCGCGCATTGCGCTGGCCGCGGGACGGGTTAGACTGGCCGCATGAAGTCCATTCTGCCCGCCTGTCTGACCCGCCTGCTGCTCCTGTTCGGAACGCTCGCGCTGACGGCCGTCGGCGCCGCCGCTGAGGCCGGCTATGCGGGCAAGGTCGTGGTCATCCCCGTCGGCGAGGAGGACCTCATCGCCCGCGCGCGCTTCGAGTTTATGTCGCGCACCCTGGAACGCTGCTCGCGCGAGGGGGCCGAGGCGGTGATTTTTGACCTCGACACCCCCGGCGGCCTGCTCTGGGACACGGTCGACCTGATGATGAACGACCTGCAGAAGCTCAAGCCCCGCAGCTTCGCCTTCGTCAACAAGCGCGCCCTGTCGGCGGGGGCGATGATCGCCGTGGCCACCGACGGCATCTACATGGCGCCCACCGGCACCGCCGGCGCCGCCACGCCCATCTACGGCGGCACGGCGGAGATGGGCGAAGCCGAGCGCGCCAAGATGAACTCGGCGACCATGGGCATGGCGCGGGCGGTGGCCAAGCGCAAGGGCCATGACCCGCGCGTCATTGAGGCGATGATCGATCTCGGCCGCGAGTTGAAGGTTGGCGACCTCGAACTCGACTCCAAAGACAGCATCCTGACCCTCGACGCCGAACAGGCCGTGATGCAGCTCGACGGCAAACCGCTGTTCGCCAAGGGCATCGTCAACAGCCTCGATGAAATCAAGCAGCGGGAAGGCTTGCGCGGGGCCACCGTGGTGGCCGAACCCACCGGCTTTGAGCAGATCGCCATCTGGGTCACCAAGTACGCCGC
>CAYYJK010000007.1:24266-29601 GCA_964472185.1 uncultured Prosthecobacter sp. | reverse complement strand
TGTTCCGCTTCCTGCCCCAGACCGCACCCTTTCAGAAACTGGTCCTGGCCGGCACCGCCGGCGGCAGCGCGATCACTACGCCGGCGCACACCGCCGTCCAGGCCCTGCGTTGCGGCGATGCCGGCGTGACGCACAGCGCGCTGCGCCCGTATGGAACCGTCGCCTTTGGCAACCGCCGGGTCGAAGCCATGGTGGAAGGCGACTACCTGCAGAGTGGCGTCGCCGTGCGCGTGCGCGAGATTGCCGGCGCCAAGATCGTCGTCGAAGCGGCCGGCTGAATCGGGGGACCGCATTGGCATGCGGCATTTGCGCCCACCGCCCCCTAACCGGCGGCCGGCACGCCTGCGGGATTCCCGCCCAACGCCGTTTCGAAACTTTCCGGTCCCCCTGCCTCCGCGGCTGAGGCGCGTTCGGCAGATGTCGTACCGACTCATGCAGAAAAGCCTCCGCGGCGCAACCCGCCCGCTGCGGCGAGGCATCGGCAGCCTTTGCAAGCCGGAACACCGGCAGATGTGCGCGCCTTCGCCAACGCTCGGCGGCCTCCATCTGCATGGGGATCAAGGACTAACTTTGTGCGCAATGAAAAAAAAGAATTGCACCTAACCCCAAGAAAAGCTTTCTTAAGTCTAGTTTTTCTTTTCAAGACCCTGAGATTTTTCTTAATCTAATGTTGAGTCCGCGAACTCGATTGAACCAACTACAAAAAGATCAGTACGAACCCTCAGGCGGTCCGCCGGCGAGCGAGCCGGCTGCCGACAGGGTGGACGAGCGGCTGCTGATCAAACTCATCGAGAGCCCGTCGGCTCTGCAGCTGAAGCTGCTCGGACGCGACATCGCCGTCGAGGAGCCGCTGACCCGCGCCTGGCTGAGCGACATCGACGAGCGCGTGGCCTACATCTACGACTTCGAACGGCAGACGTTCATCGAAGGCGGGGAGAAGCTGGCGACCGCCTACGGCTATTCCGTCGAGGAGATCCAGGCCATGCCCGCGGGCTGGGACTCCATCATTCATCCGGATGACCTGGCGACCGTGCGCGCCAGCAATGCCGAACTGCTCGAAGGCGAGGTGGAGTTGGCCACGGTGCAGATGCGCATCGCCTGCAAGGACGGCCGCTGGGAGTGGATCCAGCACGACTGGCGCGCCCTGGAGCGCAATGCCGAAGGCCGCATGATCCGCGCCCTTGGCCTGGTGCAGTTCATCACGTCCATGGCCCTGTCGGCCCAGGCGCTGCGCAACGAAGCCTCGCTGAGCTCGCTGAGCCGCACCCTCGTCGAGGAGTGGGTCGACGGCATTTTTCTGATCGACGCTTCCTGGAACATCCTCTACGCCAACCAGGGAGCCCTCGACGTTCTGGGCTACCCGGCCGCAGAGCTGATCGGCCGGCCGCTGCAGCTCGTCGTCGCCATGGATCTGGGCCAGCGAAAAACGCTGCCGTCGCCGAAGCCCGACCAGAAGCTCACCCTGCGCGGTGCCCACCTGCTCAAGGACGGCAGCGAGCACAAGGTGGAGATCGTGCTGCGGCGCCTGCCCGGCGGGCGCCTGCTGGCGACGACGCGCGACATCCGCGAGCAGCTCGCCAACGAGGAGTTCACCCGCCGCCAGGCCGACTACTACAAGGGCCTCTTCGAGAACAACCCGTCCGGCGTCGCCGTCTTTGACAGCAAGCTGCAGATCACCAAGGCCAATCCGGCGCTCCGGCGCATGCTCGGCTACACCGAAAAGCAGTTCCACCAGATGCGCCTGCCGGACCTGCTGGCCTCCAACGGCCGCCCGCCGGAGGATTTCTGGCGCCAGCTGGTCGAGGACACCGCCCACCCGACCAAGGAGATCGAGGTGCCGCTGCGCCGCCGCGAGGGCCGGCTGCTGCACGCCCACGCCGCCGTCAGCTACCTGTGCGGCGCCCACGAGGAGAGCGGTCACGGCATCATCATCTTCACCGACATCAGCGCCCGCAAGCACACCGAGCAGGAGCTGGAACGCCAGTCCCAGCTCAACAACACCCTGCTGCGCGAGTCGGCCGCCATGATCGCCATGATCGGCCCGGACGGGCGCATCCTGCAGGTCAACCCCGCCGTCGAGGAGGTGACCGGCTACGGGGCCAAGGAGCTTGTCGGCAAAGCCCTGCAGGAATGCGGCCTGGCCGATCCGGCCGAGCTGCCGCGCTTCCACGACCGCCTGCAGGAACTCCTGCAGGGCGCTCCGCGCGCCACCGCCATCGCCCGAATCCGCACCAAGTCGGGGGGCCTGCGCGTGCTCAACATCCACACTTCGGCCACCCGCAGCAGCGCGGGCGGGATCGAAAGCTACATCATCACTGCCGTCGACATCACCGAGCAGCAGCGCCTGCAGCATCACCTCATGGAGGCCATCGAGCAGGAGCAGGCCCGCATCGGCCACGACCTGCATGACGGCGTCGGCCAGCTGCTGACCGGCATCGGCGCCATGGTGGAAATGCTGCAGGGCCAGCTTTCCGGCGGCACCGAGGAAGAGGCCGCCCGCATTTACGAACTGGTCCGCCAGGCCATCCACCAGGTGCGCCTGCTGTCGCGCAACATGTCGCCGGCGGCGATCCAGAACCGCGACCTGTCCGCCTCGCTGCTGCTGCTCGCCGACACCATCCGCACCAACTACCGGCGCCAGTGCGAATGCCGGATCGACCCCGAGCTGCGGATCAATGACATGACCATCGGCAGCCACCTGTTCCGCATCGCCCAGGAGGCCGTCAACAACGCCATCCGTCACGGCAATCCGGACAAAATCATCCTGAGCCTGTCCCGGGACGACCAGGGGCACGGCATCCTGGAAATTTCCAACAACGGCCGCTCCTTCGATTGCAAACCCGGCTCGGAAGGCATCGGCCTGCGGGTCATGAATTACCGTTCAAGCCTGATTCATGCTGATTTTTCCTTGAACAGTCTCCCTAGTGGCGGAGTCAAAGTCACCTGTAAATTTCCCCTGCCCTCGGGCCGGAGAACACCCCAAGCCAAAACCAAGAAGAAACCAACACCGTGAAACATAAAGTCTACATCCTGGACGATCACCCCATCGTGATCGAGGGCCTCAAGAAGATTCTTGACGGCCAGGAGGATCTCCAAATCATCGGCAGCTCGGAAGACGCCAACAACGCGCTTCTGCAGATCCCCAAGCTCAAGCCGGACATCATCATCCTCGACATCACGCTCAAGGACCGCAGCGGCGTCGACCTGATCAAGAAACTCAAGCAGAGCCACCCGGAGATCCACGTCCTGGTGTATTCGATGCATGACGAGAACGTCTATGCCGAACGCTGCCTGCGCGCCGGCGCCATGGGCTACCTGATGAAGGGCGAAACCGCGGCCCGCGTCCTGCAGGCCGTGCGCCAGGTCCTCACCGGCGGCTTCTTCTTCAGCGCCAACCTCCTCGGCAGCATCGTCTCCGGCGGCGGCCCGCGCTCGGGCTCCCGCGGCGAACCCGGCCGCATGCTCAGCGACCGCCAGCTCGAAGTCTTTGAAATGGTCGGCCGCGGTTTCGATTCGCACGAAATCGCCGAGAAGCTTCAGCTCAGCGCCAAGACGGTGGACGCCCACAAGGCGAACATCCGTCAGAAGCTCGGCCTGTCCTCGGCCCGCGAACTGCTCATGGAAGCCGTCCGCTGGGTGGAGAAATAGCCCCGGCCGGACCCGTCCCGCCGGATCAACCGCCATGGGTCACCCCCTGGCGGTTTTTTTCGCCGCCGGCGTACGCGACCGCTTCAGCGGGCCTCGTTCTGCTCGCGCCACTCGCGCAGCTGCCGCAACTGCTGCTTGTTCGGTTTGGTCAGGGTTTCATGCGCCGGCGGCGTCTCCAGGGCGCGTTGCCGGCGCCGCTCCGCCACCTGCTCGAGCCACTCCGGCGGCGTGAGATTCCGCGCGTGGGCGGGCACGTCGGGCGCGCTCAGCCGGCGCGGCGGAAACCCGAGCACCTCGTAGCGCAGCCGCAGGTCGCCACGGACAATCTCCAGGACGTCGCCGGCGCGCAGATCCCGCGAGGCCTTCACCGGCTGGCCGGCCAGCGTCACCTGGCTGCGGCCGCAGGCCTGGGCAGCCAGGCTGCGGGTTTTGAAAATCCGCACGTGGTGCAGCCACTTGTCGGCGCGCTGGCTGGGCGGCGGCGGGTTCATCAGGCGCGCATCACCAGCCGGGCGGCGTAGGCGCCGTCCGTCTGATCCTTGGGCGGAAACACCAGCCGGCTCTCCAGCAGTTCCAGCTCCGGATGCGCCTCCAGCACGGCCTTGACCACGCCCTGGTTCTCCTCGGGATCGATGCTGCAGGTGCTGTACACCAGCGATCCGCCCGGCTTCAGAAAGCGCAGGGCGCTCTCCACCAGACGGCGCTGAACCTCGGCCAGTCCGGCGAACTCGGTCTCCTGCAGGCGCCAGCGCACATCCACCCGGCGGCGCATGACGCCGGTGTTGGAACAGGGCACGTCGAGCAGGATCCGGTCGAAGCGCAGGTCGCCGAAAGGCGGCGGCTGCGAGCCGAGCAGGTCAAAGGCGTGCACCTGGGCGTTGTGCACCTTGAGGCGGGTGAGGTTGTCGCGCAGGCGGGCCAGACGCGCGGGCGCGACGTCGCAGGCGATGATCCGGCCCTGGTTGCACATGAGTTCCGCCATCAGGGCGGTCTTGCCGCCGGGAGCCGCGCAGGCGTCGAGCACGAGTTCGTCGGGTTTCGGCGCAAGCATGCGCGGCGCCACCGCTGTGCTCGGATCCTGGGCGTAGCACCAGCCCTGCTTCAGCGCCTCGCGCGGCGGCGACTCGCAGAGGTGGAACCCTTCGCCGGCATCGCCAAAATCGCTCAGCCCGGGCTGGCCCGCGAGCCGCGCCGCCGCATCCTCGTGCAGGCGGTTCAGGCGCACGAAGACGGGCGCCGGCTCCTGGTTCCAGCGGCAGAGCGCTTCCGCCTTGGCCTTGCCCATGATCTTGATCCAGCGGCGCACCAGGAATTCGGGATGGGAGAACTGCACCGCCAGCGGCAGGGCGGCCACGCCTCCCAGCAGGGCGGCTTCCTCGCGGCCGGCCCGGCGCAGGACGGCGTTGACCAGCGCGCCGGAGCGGCCGGCCGCGGCAACGGTCTCATGCACCGCGGCGTGGGAGGGCACGCGCAGGATGAGCAGCTGGCAGAGGCCGATGCGCAGCAGCCAGCGGGTGCGGTGATCGAGGTGGCGGCCGCCGGTGAGCTGATCCGCCCAGTGATCGAGCAGGCTGAGCTGGCGGAGCGTCGTAAGCACGATGTCGTGCAGGAAGGCCGCGTTGGGCGCCGAAAGGGCCGCCCGGCGGACCCGCTCGTCGAGCAGGTCGACCGCAAAGCGGCCCGATTT
>CAYYJK010000007.1:0-24166 GCA_964472185.1 uncultured Prosthecobacter sp. | reverse complement strand
GGGCCGCCCGGCGGACCCGCTCGTCGAGCAGGTCGACCGCAAAGCGGCCCGATTTCTGCCAGTCAGTGAGGACATCCAGGGCGTGATGGCGCACGCCGGTGGTCGGTGGGGATGGCCGGGACGGTTTCAGCGGGGAGGAAGGTGAGGGGTGAGCGGACACGGCGTGCGGAGGAATGGCAGTCTACCCGCGCTCGGCGACTACGCCACGGCCAATGCCGCGATACTGGAACCCCACTTCCCGGGCTGCGACCGGATCCATGAGGTTGCGACCGTCAAAAATCAGCGGCGTGCGCATGACCTGGCGCAGTTCGGTCAGCGGCACGCTGGCAAACTCCGGCCATTCGGTGGCGATGACCAGCACGTCGGCGTCGCGCGCCGCCTCCAGGGCGCTTTCGGCAAAGCGGATGCGGCCGGCCACGGGCAGCTCGCGGGCCTTGGCCATCGCCCGGGGATCGTAGGCCGTGACGCACGCCCCCTCCTCGACCAGCCGTTCCACCAGCGTCACCGCGACGGAGCAGCGCACGTCGTCGGTGTTCGGCTTGAAGCTGAGCCCCCAGACCGCGATCCGCTTGTCCTGAAGCAGCCAGAGGGCCTCGCGCAGCGCCTCCAGGAAACGCTCGACCTGGCGGGCGTTGATGCGCTGCACCTCCTTGAGCAGGTCGAAGGGAATGCCGAGCTGGGCGGCGATCGCAATGAAGGCCGCGACATCCTTGGGGAAGCACGAACCGCCGTAGCCGAGGCCGGCATGCAGGAAACCGTGGCCGATGCGGCGGTCGGCGCCGATGCCCTCGGTCACCTTGACCACGTCGGCGCCGCTGGCCTCGCAGATTTCGGCGAGCGCGTTGGCGTAGCTAATCTTGAGGGCGAGGAAGCTGTTGGCGGCGTGCTTGATCAGTTCGGCGCTGTTGATGTCGGTGACCAGCACGGGCGCCATGAACGGCTCGTAGATCTTCTGCATCAGCGCCAGGGCGCGGTCGCTGTTGCCGCCGATGACGATCCGGTCCGGCCGCATGAGGTCGGCCACCGCGCTGCCCTCGCGCAAAAACTCCGGATTGCTGACCACGTCGAACTCGACGCCGGGGCGCGCGTGGCTGCGGATGGTCTGGGCGACCCGCTCCCCGGTCTTGACCGGCACGGTGCTCTTGTCGACGACGACCCGGTAGCTTTCCAGGTGCGCGGCGATCTCGCGCGCCACCCGTTCGATGAAACTGAGGTCGACGCTGCCATCGGCCTGCGGCGGGGTCGGCACCGCGATGAACAGCACTTCGCCGTGCTGCACGCCCTCCTCGATGCTGGCGGTGAAGCGCAGCCGGCGCACCGCCGTGTTCTTGCGCACCAGTTGCTCCAGACCGGGCTCGAAGATCGGGATCTGGCCGGCCAGCAGGCTCGCCACTTTGGCCGCGTCATTGTCGACGCAGAGCACGTGGTGCCCGACCTCGGCAAAGCAGGCCCCGGTGGTGAGGCCGACGTAGCCCGATCCGATGATGGTGATCTTCATGCGTCAAACGGGAACTTCAGGCGCCGCCGGACACCGGACGGCGGCGCCCCGGCAGACGGCCGGGGTCACTGGTTGCCGCCGCGGCCGGAGGGGTTGGGGTCGATGTCCAGAGGGATGTTGACCTGCGGGAAATCCTTGAGGGTCAGCGAGAACAGGATGCCGTAGTCGCTCAGGCCGTTGCGGTTGTCGCGCACCATGGCGCCCACCGAGGCCATCCAGCTCGACAGGTCGCGGGTGACGCTGTAGCTCTGGAATTCCATGGTGCCGTCGTCCATTTCGTAGATGTGGTTCATGGCAAACCCCCAGTTGTCGTTCACCCGGGCGTAGATCTTGGAGAAGACCAGGCTGGAGTCGCCGAAGTAGGGGCTGTCGTTGACGTACTGGTGGCCGAGCGTGAACTGCAGGCTCTTCATCGGCATGAAGGTCACGCCCTGGTTGAGTTCGGTGAAGCTGCCCTCGTCGCCGCCGAGCGGGATCTGGCTGTCCATCCAGAAGTTCAGCCACGGCACCGGGCGCCAGAACAGCTCGTTGTACAGGTTCGACAGGCTGCGGTCGAACTCCGGATCCTTCATGAACACGTCCACGTAAGTGTTCAACCCGGCCCAGGTGTAGGTCTGGGTGTCCTCGCTGGTGGCGGACATGAAGTTGCCGTTGCGGTAGTTGGTGTAGTCGCGGCGGGTCTGCAGCAGGTTGCGCATGCCCAGGCGCGCGATGTTCCAGGAGCGCAGGTCGTCCACGGCGGTGAACAGCGGCACATCGATCGAGCGCGGCCGGGTGGTCGGCGACAGGCGGTCGATCGAGGGGAACCCCTCGAGCTGCGAAGCGTCCAGGTAGGACAGATTCAGGTAGGGCTGCAGGACGTGGCGCAGGCCGTCGATGCCCCAGGCCGGCTTGGAGACGTCGCTCCAGGTCTTGCTCAGCTTGAACGAGACATCGAGCCCGGCATGGAAGATCGGCTTGGTTTCGCTGCCCAGGTTGGCGACGCTGCCGTCGATGTCCGAGTAGTGGGTGAAGCCGGCGCCGACGCGCGGCACGACGTTCAGCCAGCCGAAGAAGGTTTTCGGGAAGAGCAGTTCGTGGTAGGTGTGCACGCGGCCGAAGCCGGCACCCTCCAGCTGCGCAGCGAGGCCGAGCGTGGCCGGACCGACCAGATCGCCGAGGCGCTCCTCCTCCTCGTCGCTGAGTTCATCCTTGAGCAGGCCTGCGGAGAACGTGCCCTGGTGGAACAGGCCGCTGTTCCAGAGCTGGCGGCGGGTCCAGTCGACCGAGAGTTCCGGCAGCTTGGTGCCGACCAAGTAGAAGTCGTTGGCCTGGAAGCGCGCCATCAGGGTGGCGACGTAGGCGGGGTCGGTGTGCACCAGCGAGATCTGGTTGTCCGGCTCGGGGGTCTCGCGGAAGTCGTTGAAGAAGAAGTCCTCGTAGAAGTGCGCGTCGCTGATCTTGTTGATGTCGAAGTCGAGGTACCAGGTGCTCTTCTCGGGCCCCGGCAGGTAGATGCGGTGCTGGAAGTTGATGCGGTAGCGGTCCTCGCCCACCGGCCCGCGCGGCTCGCCGGTGCGGTTGTTGCCCGGATCCGAATCGCGCAGGTAGTAGAGCTTGAGGTTGCCGAAGTTCTTGCGGTTGTCCTGGTGCCGCAGCGACAGGAAGTCGGCGCCGAAGCCGACGCCGCGCGAGGAACGCAGGTCGAGGCGGTACTTGGCCAGCGTGTGGTCGCCGTGCAGCACGCCGTACTGGTTGAGCAGGAAGGCGCCCCAGCGGCTCTGGTAACCCGGGGTGAACCGGTAGCCGACTTCGTCCTCGAGCGGCTGGGCAAGGTAGGGGAAATAGAACACCGGCGTGTTGCCGGCCAGCACCGTCACATGGCGCATGACCACGCGGTCGTCCGGGTAGATGCTCAGGCTGCGGGCGCGCAGGCGGAAGTTGGGTTTTTCGACGTCGTGCGTGGTGAAGTAGGTCTCGCCGCCGTCGACCCGCTTGATGAGCTTGGTTTCCGTCTCGAACTTGTCGGTCTGGTAGAAGAAGGTGCCCATCTCCATCGGCATCGAGCTGCGCACGGCATCGCCGCTGAGCTCGCCGGAATTGGCGTTGTAGATGATGCTTTCGCCGCGGTAGGTGGTGCCCGCCTTCCAGATCACCACGTCGTCACGCGCGATGACTTCGCCGGTGTTGGCGTTGTAGCTGGCCGTGCCGCAGCGGATTTCAACATCCGTGTAGGTGATGCGGACGTCGCCCTTAGCGGTGGCCAGGCCGGTCTCGGGATCGTAGGTGGTCTCGACCCCCTCGATGTTGAGGTTGCTGCTCAGAGAGTCCAGCAGGGCCTGGGCGCGCAGCGCGGGGACAGCCATCAGGGCGGCCAGACCCAGGAAGAGGCACAGTCGGGAGAATGTCATGATGACAGGGAAAGAGTGAAACAGCGGCCTGGAGACGGTCAAGCGGGACGGGAGCCCCCCCCAGCGCCAGCCCATTCAATAGACAGCGGCCACCGGGTGACAAGAAAAAGGACACGAAAAATCCTGATCCCCGCCCGTCAATCCTCCTCAGCAACTCCCCCGCGCCAGGGGCAGATGCCGCGTCGGCTCGGCGCCGCGGCGAACTCGAGCAGGCGCACCGCCGGTTCGGGCCAGTCGCGCTCGCGCGCAGCGGCGACGGCCTGCCCCAGGTTCCTGCCGGAGCAGAACAGCAGGCGGAACATCGCCTTGATCGCCGCGCGCTGGCCGGCGTCGAAGCCCTGGCGGCGCAGGCCGATCACGTTGAGGCCGGTCAGCCGGTTGGTGCGCTGGGCGGCGCAAAAATGCGGGATGTCCTTGCCGAAACTGCCGTTGCCCTGGATGACGCAGCCGTCGCCGATGCGGATGAACTGGTGAAAAACCGCCCCGCCGCCGATGAAGGTGCCGTTGCCGACCTGGATGTGGCCGGCCAGCAGGCAGGCGTTGGCGAGGATGTTGCGGTCGCCCAGCACCACGTCATGGGCCAGATGCGCCCCCGCCATCAGGTAGTTGCCGTCGCCGATCCGGGTGGCGCTGCCCGGCTTGCTGCCGCGGTGAATGGTGACGTGCTCGCGGATGACGTTGCGGGCCCCGAGCACGACCGCGCTGTCGGTGGCGGAGTTGAAGCCCAGATCCTGGGGATCGGCGCCGATGATGGCGGCGCGGCCGATCACCGTGCCGGCGCCGACCTCTACCCGGCCGACCAGCTGCGCATGCGCCTCGATCCGGCAGCCGGCCGCCAGGCGCGCCGCGCCCTCGATCAGGACGTAGGGCCCCACTTCAACCGAGGGGTCCAGCTGGGCGTCGGGATGAATGAGCGCGGTGGGATGGATCATGCGAAGCGTCACCATCCCGCAGAAAGCCGGCCGCTTCAACTGCCGTCATCCGATCAGCGGCAGGGTCCGCTTCTGCAGGGCGCTCTGCCAGGCGGTGTCGACGATCTGCTGGCCGATGCGGCTGATCTCCAGACTCAGCGGCCCGATGAGCGGCGACCCGGTTTCCAGGCAGTGCAGGACATGCTCGATGGGGTTGCGGTTGGGGGCGGCCGGCACGTCGACCGGCACCTCGAACCCCTCCGGCCGCGCCCGCGTTTGCACCCGTACCGAGCGGTCGTAGTCGTAGCAGGACAGCGTGCCCTCCGTGCCCTTGAGCACAAACCCGCAGCGCGGCTGCGGCTGGTGCGTCCACGGATCGGTGAAGGTGCCCCAGCGCGTCTCGGTCTTGCTCAAGCCGAAGCTGTAACGGATGACGGCCACGCTGTGCTCGTCCACCTCCAGCCCCTCGGGAATGTTCCAGGTACAGGTCACTTCCAGCGGCACCCGGCCGCCCAGATGCCAGGTGCCCAGGGTGGCACCGTAGCCCATGTAGTCGAGCAGGGATCCCCCGCCCTGCTCGCGGCTGTAAAACCAGCTCGCCGCCTTCGCCGCCGCCGAGGGCTCCTTTTCCAGCTTGTCGGCGCCATGGTACAGCGGCCCGCGGTTGCCGCCATGGTGGTGAAACTCCCGCACCTCGCCGATGCAACCCTCCCGGATCAGCCGGTGGGCGGTCTGCTGGCCGGCATCCCAAACCAGCGGCCAGTTCACCGCCAGCAGCTTGCCCGTCGGCCGGACCGCGGCCGCCATCGCGTCGGCCTCGGCCACCGTGGCCGCATAGGGCTTCTCGATCAGAATGTGCACGCCGTAGGGCGCCACCCGGGCGACCCACTCGCCATGCCGCGAGGCGGCCGGGCACAGGATGACCAAATCCGGCCGGGTCTGCTCCAGGCAGGCGCGGTAGTCGGTGAACACCCGGTCCGGGCCGAGCTGAAAACGGCGGGCGGCATCCGCCATCCGCTCGGGCTGCTCGTCGGCAATGCCAACCAGGTCGACCTGGGGATGCTCAAAGGCCTGCCGAAGCAGGTCCCCCATGTGAAAGTGGTCAAAGTTGATTCCTGCGATGCGCCAGCGTTTCATGATGGAAGCCAACCCTCCGGGAAAAAACGCCCCTGGCAAGCCGGAGGCGCATCGGCGCCCAGGAAAGTGGCGCCGGCCGTTTTTTCGCCAACTATCCCCAAGCTCGCCAGAATCATTCACAGGTTATTCACAGCCCGCGCCGATCATTCAGAATGCACGATGACCGGCCCCAAGCCCGCCCCGTTTCCTGGCCTCGGCCGGCCATGGGCGCAGCTTGGTTGCTGTGGAACAGCCCATGAAAGGTCGAGGAACGCAAGCCCGACGGAGATCCCGGCGGAGCCCAGCCAATGTGACGGCGCGGCGCTGGCACCATCATTCGCAATGGCCATGTGCGCCCCAATTAAGCCCACATTTCGTTGATTTCCATGCAGTTAAACAGAAAATTAACCTTGCCAGTGGCGAGCCCCAACGACCGCTCCCTGTGAAAATCTTGTCACCCGGCGGGACTGACCGGCGCCACATCGGGAAACCAGAGCCCTGGCGCCGGCGGCGCGCCGGCCGACTCCGGGCGATCCCCGTGGTCAGGGCAGAGAGCCCCGACCTTCATTGCATCACGCGAGGCGGAAGCTTCCCAGACTCACGTCAGCGGTCGCCTTCGCCGCCCTTTTTTCACACAGCTGGTTAATAAAGGCCGGCGGCCTGGCAAACGGCCCAAACGGGGCACGGTTCTGCCCGGCGGACCGGCTCCGCCGCCTCCCGTCGAGATTCCGGGCTCAGGCGAACACCCGGGTCAGCGGCTGCCCCTTGTCGGCAATGGTGAAAGGCCGCTTGCTGGGGCTGTAGATCACCTGGTCGAGCGGCAAGCCGAGACCGTAGGCGATGGTGGCGTTGAAGTCGGGAATCTCGACCTTGTCCTCGACGACCTCCCGGCCTTCGGGGTCGGTCTTGCCGTAGACGGAGCCGCCCGCCACCCCACCGCCAAACAGGGCGGCCGAGAAGGCCTTGGGATAGTGGTCGCGGCCGACATTCTGGTTGATGTCGGGGGTGCGGCCGAATTCGGAGGTGACCACCACGAGGGTTTCCTGAAGCAGGCCGCGGGCGCTGAGGTCCTGCAGCAGGCTGGAAAGGGCCTTGTCGAGCGTGTCGCAGAGCTCCGGAACCCGGACGAAGTTGGCGTTGTGGGTGTCCCAGCCGCCGAGGCTGACCTCGACGAAGCGCACACCGCGTTCGACCAGGCGGCGGGCCAGCAGGCAGCCCTGCCCGAAGGCTTCGCGGCCGTAGGCGCGGCGCAGTTCGTCCGGCTCCTCGGTCAGATCGAAGGCCTTGAGGTCCTCGGACTTCATCATCGCCATGGCGTCATCGTACATGTCGCTGTAGGCCTTGACGTTGCGGTGCGGGAAGGCGGCGCGGAAGTCCTGGTCGAGGCGGTCGGCCAGGCTCATGCGCTTGAGGAAGCGGTCCTCGGTCAGTCCGGGCTGGAGTTTGACGTTGCGCAGGCCGTTTTCCGGATTGTTGACGTAGAGCGGGCTCTGGCTGGCCGGGAAAAACCCCGCGCCGGGATGGCGGCTGTCGTTGCCGATGAAAACGAAGTTCGGCAGGGTGCTGCTGCCACCGCCCTGGAAGACGTTCAGCCAGGCGCCCATGGCCGGGTGGCGGATGGTGCCGCGCAGGGCGTAGCTGGTGTGCATCATGTAGTTGCCCTGCTCGTGCGCCCCCTGGGTCGAGGTCATGCTGCGGATGACGCAGCCGTGATGCATCTGCTGTGCGGTCAGCGGCAGGTACTCCGAGACGCGCAGGCCGTCCGCGCTGGTCTTCAGCGGCTTGGTCGGGCCGGCCGTCTCCACCCCTTCCTTGGGATCCCAGGTGTCCAGGTGGCTCTGGCCGCCGGACATGTAGAGGTAGATGACATTCTTGGCGGTGGCCACCTGCTTGAGCTTGGAGGACTGCTCGAACGCCGCCTGGGCCTTGGAGGCAAACAGCCCGGGCAGCAGGCCCACGCCCAGCAGGCTGCTGGCGGTGCGGGCGGCGAATTCGCGGCGGGAAAGCTCGCCGCTGCGCTGGAGGGTGGATTTCAGGTCGGAGCTCATGGCGGTGGGCGGGTTGAAACTACTGGATGAAGATGAACTGCTGGGTGTTGAGCAGGGCGTAGATGAGGTCCTCAATGCTGTTGAGCCCCTCGTCCTGGGCCTTCAGCCAGGCGGCCTTTTCGGCCTCCGTCGGCTTGCGGGAAAGCAGGGTCATGTAGACCGCCTCGACCCGGTCGTCCGGGTAGGGCGCGCGGCTGACGGTCAGCATCAGCTGGCTGTAGCGGTTGACGATCTGCGGCAGCAACTGGCCGTTCATCATCGCCAGCGCCTGCGGCACGCTGGCCTCGTGGTTGGCGTTCTCGATGGTCTCGCGGTCGCTCTGGCCGAACTCGCGCAGGTAGTGGCCGCGCGGTGCCGGGCTCTCCAGCTCGGCCGCTCGCACCCAGTTGCGCATCTGCTCGCTGCGGGCGCGGAAATACTGGCGCTGCTCGCGCTCGGAGAGGCCGTAGAAGTTCGCCTCCTCCTTCCAGACCGCCTCGCGCTCCGCCTGGGCGGCCCGCTCCTCCTCGCGGGTGCGGCGGGGCTTGTCATAGCCGGGCAGGTAGACCCGCTCGCGCACGTCGCCGCTCATGGCCGCCGACATCATCATGTCCATGCTGGTCGCCGCCACCGTGCGCCCGCCCGCTTCCGGCTGGTACAAGACCGGCTGAACCCCGGTCGAGGCGGCCAGTTTCTGAATGCCGGGCAGGATGATGTTGCGGTTGACCGTGGCGCGGGTGTCGCGCTGCAGCTGGTTCAGCTCGGTGCGCAGGCGGTCGACGGCCGCCTTGTCCTCCTTCGCCCGCGCCTCGGCAATCTGGGCCTGCAGGCTGCGGACGCGCTCGGCCTGCTCCTTGTACTTGCGGCCGGACTCCTCGGCGCCGGCAAGCACCTGCTCGGGCTCGAGCGCCTCAACCGCGTCGTTGATCTTCTTCGCGCCCAGGATGCGGTTGCTGAACTGCTCGCGCAGGGCCTCGTTCGGCATGTCGGGATTCGGATTGATGAGGGTGACAAAGGAGTCCCACATCTGCTCCGCGCTCATCCGGCGCAGCAGCGGTCCGGTGAAGTGGTAGACGACGCCCGGGGCGATCTCCTCGCGCGTCACCTGGCGCTGGTAGGCGCGGGTGTTGTACAGCGCCCTCAGCACCGCCTTCATGTCGTACTTCAGGTCGACAACCAGCCGCTCGAGATGCGCCTGCAGTTCGGCGTTCATCGGCACGCTGCTGTCCATCAGCTCGTCGAGGGGCTCGATCAGGGCCAGGCCGAAAACCCGCTTCCACAGCCGGTTGGCCAGCACCCTGTTGAAGCGCTCGTTGTCCGGTGAAGTCATCCAGCGCGCATAGGCCTGCAGCTGGGTCTCGCCCGGACGGGCCTCGGCCGTATGACCGAACATCGTCGCGGGCTGCACGGACGAACGCGGCTTGGCGTCGCTGTACTGGTAGTCCTGCGGCAGGGTCAGCCGGCGGTTCTCGCGCAGGCTGACCGCGGTGTAGCGCATGCTGTTGCGGATGTCGTTGAAGGCCTCCTCGACGTAGCGGTTTTCCCGGCGCACCTCCTCACCCGCCTGCCGGGCCAGCCGGTTCAGGCGCTCCATCTCCTGGCGCAGCTGCGCGCGCTGCTCGGGCGAGGCCTTGCGGTCCGGTTTGGGCAGCTGCGCCATGACCTTGTCCCGGGCCGCGCGTTCCCGCTCGCGCAGGGTTTCGCGCGCCGCCCCGATGCTGGCGCCGTAGTAGTCGTTGGTCTCCACCGGATAGGTGAAGGCGGCCATCTGGTAGAACTGCATCTGCGTCCACTTGTCGAACGGATGGTTGTGGCACTGCGCGCATTCGACGCGGGTGCCGAGGAAGACGCGCGCGGTGTTGGCCATGTTGTCGAGCGGCATGCCGCGGTCGCGCATGTAGTAGCCGATGGCGCCATTGCTCCAGGCTTCGCCCTGGGCGGCGACCAGGTCGCGAACGAACTGGTCGTAGGGCTTGTTGCCGCGCAGGCTGTCCTTGATGAACTGCGCATAGGCGGCCCCGGTGATCGCGCCGGCCTGGTTGCCGTTGGACTGGGCGCGCAGCACGTCCGCCCAGTAGTTGAAGGCGTGCTGCACGTAGCCTTCGGAGGCGAGCAGGGCGTCGATCAGGCGGGCGCGCTTGTCCGCCGCCTTCGAGCTGAGGAAGGCCTCGGCCTCGCGCGTGGTCGGAATGCGGCCGACGATGTCGAGATGGATGCGGCGCACGAAGGCGTGGTCATCCAGCTCCGGATTGCCCTGCAGACGGTGCTTCTGCCAATCCGCCTCCAGCAGGGCGTCGATCTGGCGCGCGGCCGTCAGCGGGTCTGGGGCGGCCGGGGCCGCGCCAGTCCAAAGCACAGCGGAGAGCAGGGCGAGAGGGCGCATGCGTTTCATGCTGGGCTAACGCCAAGCATCGCAGGGTTTTTCACAAACTTCGCCCACAGCCCCCCGGCACCGGCAGGAAAGTCCATTCAGACGGCGCTTGCCGCCATCCTTAGACGCGCTCCGGCAGTCGCTGCCGCCAGCGCGCCAGCGCCTCGCGCACCTGCTCGGGCCGGTTGCCCGGGCTCAGTTCCCAGATCAGCGGCACGGTCGCCGGCACCTGCGCCAGCAGGCCGGCCAAGTCCACGCCCCCGGCCAGGAACGGCGCCCGGTGATCGCGCGCCGGCCACTGGACGTCGTGGACATGGCAACCGATCAGGCGCGGTGCGATCTCCGCCAGGTAGGAGGCATGGTCGAGCAGGGCCAGATTGGCCTGCCGCTGGACATGGCCAAAGTCGTGCCAGGCGCCGATCCAGGGACAGTCGCGGTAATGCTCCAGCAGCAGCCGCATCTCCGGCGCGGTCGGGATCTGTTCGAAATGGCTGCGCGTCTCGAGCCCGAGCTTCACGCCGAAGCGCTCGCAGTCCGGCAGGAGGGCGTCGAGCGCGGCCTTGACCGCGTCCAGGCAGGCCGCAGCCGCCTGCGCGCGCCGGGCCACCAAGCGGAGCTTGAGTTCGCAAAATTCGCGCGCATACAAGCGGCCGGCCTGCACCAGCGCCTCCAGGCGGCCGGTGAAGGCGGGCATGGGCACGCTCCCCAGATGCAGCACGACGCGGTCGGCGCCGAAACGGGCGGCCATTTCCAGCGTCTTGCGGGTCAGCGACAGCGCCCGCTGGCGTTCCCAGGGCTTGGCCGAGGTGAACTCATAGACATCCGGCGCGTCCATCATCACCTCCACCGGCGCCGGACAGAAATTGTGCAGACTGCTGACGCGGATCTCGCCGGCCGCCACCGCCTCGAGCAGGCCAAGCAGCAGCGGCGCATGGGTGCCGTGGCTGATTTCAATCCATTCGAAGCCGAGTTCCCGCGCCTCGGCGGCCAGCCGGCGGCCGTCCGTGTGCCGGTGGCTGTGCCAGCAGGTCGAGAGCGCGAGCATGGGCGGAGGGATCAGCGTCCCGAGGAGAGCACGGCGGCGTCGATGACGACCGGGAGCTGCACCGGCCCGGTCAGCCCGGGTTCGCGGCTTTCGTAATGGAACACCCGGACCGGGTCCTGGCCCGCCCGGCCGCCGAGCACGAACAGGTCGACCTGCAGCAGGCGCTCCTCGCCGGCGGGCACCTCCGTGGGCCGGACCGTCAGGGTCAGCTCGTTGCGGCCGTCGTGCAGACCGCCGATGACAAACAGCTTCTCCGCGTGGTCCTGCATCGCCGGGTAGTCGAAGCCGTTGATGCGCAGGCGGGTTTCGTAGCCGAAGGACTGCAGGGTGCAGCCGGTGACGTGCTGGGGCGGATCGCAGAGGGCGGGCACGGCCGGCGCCTTGCCGGGCGGCGTGAACTCCGGCGCATCAAGGATGTCCGGCCGCCCGCCCGCCTGCAGCTGCCGTTGCAGTTCCGGCTGATCGATCAGGCGCAGCAGCTTGCTGCTGTCGAACTTCCAGCCGCCGCGCTCCTGGAAGAACTTCAGCATCAGCACGCTGTCGGGAATCTGGCCGGGATCGCCGCCGAGGTTGACCTTGCCGAAGTAAAGCAGATGGGCCGTCTCGCCCACAGCCTGGGCCTCGAGCAGGCGCAGGCCCTGCACGTCGGGCGGATCGAGCGGCACCTCAAACACGGCCTGCGGAAAGGTCTGTCGGCGGCTGACGATGAGGTTGCGCGTGACCACCTGCCGGTAGCGCGTGATTGCCGACGCCCAAGCCTGGGCGTCGCGGGCGGTCATCGCCGCGCGCCACTGCTGGTAGGCGCGTTCAAGTTCCAGGTGCAGAGACGGCGAGTCCTGGGCCGGCAGAGCCTGGGCCAGAAGGGCGCTCAGACAGGCCAGGAGCAGCGAAATTCGGAGGCGGGCATTCACGGCGGCAGCTTCGGTGGGAGCCTAACGGAGGCGTGCCGGAATTACATCGCGGCGAACGGCCTCCGCCAGGAAAAGATGTTGCCGGTTAGTGGTTTTTCGCAAATGTCACGCTTCTGCCACACTCACACATGGAATCACTCGGCGAAGGTCACCCACGAACACTGCCGCTCGACCGGAATCGGGAACTGCTCAAAACCGCGCGCGAGGAAGTGTACAAGATCGTCGGTGACGTGCACCTGCCGGTGTACATCTGGGGGCCGGAGCCGGACAAGGCACCCTCCTACCCGAAATCCGTGGCGGCCTTTTTCTTCAGCAGCGGCTGGGACAACGGCCAGGTGACCCAGTTCGCGCCGCATTGCGTGTACTTCGCCTCGCGCGGCATGCTGACGATGGCCTTCGACTACCGGATCCTGCACCGCAACAACGGCGGCCCGCTGGAAGCCATGGCCGACGTCCGCTCCGCCCTGCGCTGGATCCGCCTCAACGCGGCCGAACTCGGCATCAATCCCGGCAAGATCGTCGGCATCGGCGGCTCCGGCGGCGCCCACGCGCTCACCGCCGCGGCGATGCTGCAGGGTTATGACGACCCGGCCGACCACATGGAATGCAGCCCGGCCGCCAACGCCCTGGTGCTGTTCAACCCCGTGCTCGACACTTCCAAAAAAGGCTTCGGTCTCGAGCGCTTCCCCGACCCGGCCTCGGCCAAGGACGCCAACCTGATCCGTGCCATCCGTCCCGGCCTGCCGCCCACGCTGATCATGCACGGCACCGCCGACCGCGTCGTGCCCTTCCGCGGCTCCGCCGAGTTCGCCAAAAAATCGTCCCGCAAGAAGAACCTCTGCCGGCTCATCGAGTTCGAGGGTCAGGGCCACGGCTTCTTCAACTTCAACCTGTCGTTCGAGATGTACGAGGCGACGCTGATGGCCATGGACGAATTCCTCGTCGGACTCGGCATCATCGAGCCCGATCCCGACGCCGGTCTGGGCAAGGTCATCTGACCCGCCCCGCAGCGACCGGAAACCGGAAAAAAATTCAAGGGCCTCCGCCTCACCCGCGTAATCCCTGCGGCCCTAACGCCCCCTGCCCCGACCCGCCCATGATCCGCGCCCTCACCACCAGCCTTCTGCTCGCCGCCGCCTGCCTGCACGCCGCCAGCCCCTGGCCCCACGAGTCGAGCGACCTGAAAGCCGACGCCAAGGCGACCTTCGGCACCCTCGGCAACGGCCTGCGCTACGTAATCCTGCCCAACGCCGAGCCTCCGGGCCGCGCCAGCATCCGCTTGTACATGGATGTCGGTTCGCTGATGGAGGAAGAGGACCAGCAGGGCATGGCGCACTACCTCGAGCACATGGCCTTCAACGGCAGCCGCCATTTCCCCGGCGGCGAGATGGTCGAATACTTCCAGCGCCTCGGCATGGGCTTCGGCGCCGACACCAACGCCCACACCTCCTTCAAGGAGACCGTCTACATGCTCGAACTGCCCAAGGTCGAGGCCAAGCTGGTCGCCGAGGGCCTGCAGCTGTTCCGCGACTATCTCGACGGCATGAGCCTGGGCGAGAAGGAGATCGACAAGGAGCGCGGCATCATCCTGAGCGAGAAGCTCAGCCGCGACTCGATCGAGTACCGCACCATGCTGGCCGGCTACAAGTTCGCCCTGCCCGACTCCCTGCTGCCCCGGCGCCTGCCGATCGGCCAGGAGGAAACCCTCAAGACCATGCAGCGGCCGCGGTTTGTCGACTTCTACCGCAAGTGGTACACCCCGGCCCGCGCCACGGTGGTCGCGGTCGGCGACTTCAAGGACGTGCCGGCGATCCAGGCCGAGATCGAGCGCCAGTTCGGCGATGCCAAGGCCGCCGCGGACAAGGCTCCGGACCCCGACCTCGGTCGCATCAGCCGCGGCCGCGGCCGGATCGCCAAGCTGCACACCGAGATGGAAGCCAAGGCCGTGGACATCTCCCTCGAGATGCTCCGCCCGGCCAAGAACCGCCCCGACCGTGCCGAAACCCGCCGGGACAAGATGGTGCGCGATCTGGCCGACGCCATGCTCAACCAGCGGCTCTCCAAACTGGCCAAGGCGGAAGGCGCGCCCATCCTGTCCGGCGAGGCCTACAGCTACGAATACCTCGAATTTGTCGAAGTGACCGGCATCATGGGCCAATGCGCCCCCGACCAGTGGCGGGCCACGCTGGCCCTGCTCGAAACCGAGGTGCGCCGCGCCGTGGAACACGGTTTCACGCCGGCCGAATTTGAGGAGGCCAAGGCGACGCTGCTCAAGGCCGTGGAACTGCGCGCCGCCCAGGCCGACTCGCGCAAGTCGCGCGACCTCGCCAGCAACATCGTCACCCTGGTCGCCGGCAAGAAGGTTCTCACCCACCCGGCCGACGATCTGGCGCGCGTGCGCGAAGCGCTGGCCGGCCTGAAACCCGAAGCATGCCACCGGGCTTTGGCGGAGAGCTGGCAGGGCGACGACCTGCAGATCTTCGTCGGCGGCAACCTGAAGCTGGAAGGCGACGCCGAGGCGCAGATTCTGGCGGCCCACGCCGCCAGCCGGGCCAAGCCGGTGAGCGCCCCGGCGCGCGAGGAGACCGCCCGCTTCGCCTACGGCGAGCTGGGTGCGCCCGGCCGCATCGCCGAACAGAAGCACGTCCCGGAACTGGAGATCACCCTGGCCAGCCTGGACAACGGGATCCGCGTCAACGTCAAGCCCACGCCGTTCGAGAAGGGCACCGTGCGCGTGACGCTGAACTTCGGCGGCGGCAAGCTGTCCGCTCCGGCCGACAAGCCGGGCCTGATCGCCTTCGCGCAGAGCACCTTCATCGCCGGCGGCCTCAAGGCGCACAGCGCCGACGATCTGCGCCGCCTGTTCGCCAGCAAAACGGTGGGCAGCGATTTCAACGTCGGCGACGAAGCCTTCACGCTCTCCGGCCGCACCACCCCCGCCGATCTGCAGGCGCAGCTGCAGCTGCTCGCCGCCTACCTGACCGCGCCCGGCTACCGCGACGAGGCGGCCCGCCAGTTCCAGAAGAGCCTCGACCCGATGTACATCCAGCTTGAGCACACCGCCGAAGGCGTGATGGCCGACCAGGTGGTCAGCTACCTGCACGGCGACGACGCGCGTTTCGGCTTCCCCGAAGCCGCCGAGATGCGCCGCCGCAGCCTGGCGGAGCTGGAGGCCTGGCTGAAGCCGGCTCTGAGCCAGGACTACCTGGAAGTCTCCATCGTCGGCGATGTCGATCCCCAGGCGGCACTCCAAGCCGTCGCCGCCACCCTCGGCACCCTGCCCAAACGGGCCGCGACCAAACCGGACTACGCAAACGAGCGCCAGATCCGCTTCCCCCAGGCCCCGGCCACCCGCAAGATGCCGTTCAGCACGGAGATCCCCAAGGCCGTCGCCGCGCTCTACTGGCCGACCGGCGACATGCTCGACATCCAGCGCACCCGCCGGCTGACCCTGCTCTCCGCCGTGCTCGACGACCGCCTGCGCGTCAAGGTCCGCGAGGAACTCGGTGAAACCTACAGCCCGGCCTGCTACCACGTCGCCAGTGACACCTTCACCGGCTACGGCTACATGACCGCGATGATCGAGTGCAAGCCCGAGCAGGCGGCGCCGATCCGCACTCTCGTCACCGAAATCGCCGCCGAACTGGCCCGGGGACCGATCAGCGACGACGAGTTCGAACGCGCCCGCAAGCCGCTGCTGACGCAGCTGGAGCAGATGCGCCGCGACAACCGCTACTGGGCGCAGAACGTGGTGCGCAACTGCCAGGAGCACCCCGAACGCCTCGACTGGGCGCGCAACCTGCTCTCCGACTTCCAGGCCATCACCAAGGCGGAACTGCAGGAGCTGGCCGGCCGTTTCCTCGGCGACCAGCGCGCGGTGGCGGTCGAAATCCTGCCGCAGGCCAAGTGAGGTGGCGGCCACCGGGCGGCGACCGCGCCGCCCGGCAGGCACCCGTCACTTGAATTCGGGGTAGAAGGGGTTGTGCCCCTTCTCCTCGCCCACCGTGGTCATCGGACCGTGTCCCGGCGCCAGCACCGTCTCGTCCGGCAGGCTGAAAATTTCGCGCCGGTTGCATGCCAGCGCCTCGGCAAAGGACACCATGCCGCCGCCCATCGAGCTGGCGAACAGGGCGTCGCCGACGATGGCGACCGGCCGGGCCAGACCGCGCACGACATAGGTCGTGCCGCCCTTGGAATGGCCCGAGGTGGTGCGGGCTTCCAGCGTCAGTCCGCCCAGCGTCCAGCGGCTGCCCGGCCGGAACGACTGCGCCGCCGGATGCGGCTCCAGCTCGCTGCTCCAGACGGCCGGAGCGGCCAGACCGTCGATGTCGGCGACATGGTCCGGATGGGTGTGGGTCAGGAACAGATGGCGCAGTTTCAACCCCTGCGCCTGCAGCCAAGCGGCCATGGCCGAGGCCTCGGCGCCGGTGTCGAAGGCGGCCGCCTCGCCCGTCGCCGGATCCCAGACCAGGTAGGCATTGACCGTCATGTCGTGGTAGTTCGTGGTGAACTGCCGCAGTCCGTCCAGCGCGACCGGCTCGGGCTGCCAGGCGCCCGCCGCCATGTCGGCCAGAGCCTGGCCATGCAGGCCCAGCACCGGAGCCAGCTTCAGGAAGGTGGCAGCCTCCGCGGCGCCCGCCTTCACCGCGCGCAGCGCCTCAACGCTCACTCCGGCACGTTCGGCCAGCGCCTCGTCGGTGAAACCGAGGCCGCGCTGCGCCTTGTTGACGACATCCTGAAACAGGTCTTCGAGAGGAAGGATCATGCCCTATCCAAAAACGGACTGCCAGCGGCGGCAAGCACGAATGCAAGCCGCACTCAGGGCAGTTCGGGCCGGCGCGACACCGCCGGATTCTGCCCCTGGATCTTGGCCTGCTCGCTGAGGCGGAAACGCTCCTCGGGCGACATCGCCTCGGCATTCATCCGGTCCCGATGGGTGGCGCCCCAGATGAAAAAGCCGACGTCCGCCACCAGGATGACCATGGCGACGATGATGCCGTACTTTTTCAGGCACTCATCGATCACCTTGTTGCGGTTCACCGAGAAATCCCGGCCCTTGGAGAATTTGGCCTGGAACAGGCGGCGCCACTGGCGCGGTTCACGCGCCACGCTGAACGACCACACGAAGAGGGCCGTCAGCACGATGCAGATGATGCGATACTGAAGAGGAAAGGGCTCGTCCATGGGGGGGCTGGCGAACAGCACCCCATAATACGCGCCCAGCGAATGGCAACTAGCCAATCCTTTAGACCGCGCAAAAGCGGTCACCGGCGGGCGTCTCGCCGGCCACCGCCAGACGCGCCCGGCCGTTGGCCGCCAGATGGCTGGCCATGTGCCAGACGTCCTCGGGATCGAGGGCCAGGCTGCCCGCCAGTTCGCCGGCCGTCGCTCCCTCCCCCGCCGGCAGCGCTGCCGCCACCTGGGCCAGCTGCTTGAGGAACTCCGTCGCCGCCTTCTTGCCGGCCTCCACACCAGGCTGGTGGTAGGCGTTGACGTTGACCAGGGTGGCGTAAAAACCGACCGCGCGCTCGAACAGGGCGATGAGCATGCCCAGGCTGAACGCGTTCACCTCGTCAACCCCGAGGGTCACCGACTCGCGCCCCTTCTCCGCCAAAGCAGTGCGGGTGCCGCGCAGGAAGCCCTGCAGGTAGTCGCCGCTGGTGTAGCCCGGTTCCACCTCGATGCCCGCGCGGTCGCGCGCCCGGCCGACCTGGATGAAGACGGCGAAGAAGTTGTTCACACCGTCGCGCAGCTGCTGGACGTAGGCGTGCTGGTCGGTGGAGCCCTTGTTGCCGTAGACGGCAATGCCCTGGTTGACCACGTTGCCGTCAAGATCGTGCTCCTTGCCGAGCGATTCCATGACCAGCTGCTGGAGATACTTGCTGAACAGCACCAGACGGTCCTTGTAGGGCAGCACCACCATGTCTTTGGCGCCGCGGCCGCCGCCCGCGCTGAACCACATCAGCGCCAGCAGCATGGCGGCGTTCTCGCGCGTCGGCCGCCGGCGCGTCTCGGCGTCCATCGCCGCCGCCCCGGCCAGGAACTGGTGCACGTCGACGCCCTGCAGCGCCGCCGCCAGGGTGCCCACCGCGCTCATCACGCTGGTGCGGCCGCCCACCCAGTCCCACATCGGGAACCGGGCCAGCCAGCCCTGCGCCACCGCGAGTTTGTCGAGTTCGCTGCCCTCGCCGGTGATGGCCACCGCGTGCCGGGCAAAATCCAGGCCGCGCGCGGCATAGGCGGCCGCGGCCTCGAGCATGCCGTTGCGGGTCTCCTTGGTGCCGCCCGACTTGGAAATCACCAGGGTGATCGTCGTCGCCAGTTCGTCGCCGATCTGTGCCACCAGGCGGTCCATGCCGTCCGGGTCGGTGTTGTCGAAGAAGTCGATTGCCAGCGGCGGGTTGGCCGGCGTGATCGCCTGCGCCACCAGCTGCGGGCCGAGGGCCGAGCCGCCGATGCCGACCACCAGCACGCGCGTGAACTTGCGGCCGTCCGCGGCGGCAACCCGGCCGGCATGCACGTCCTCGGCGAACTTCAGCGTCGCCTCCAGCGTCGCATCAATCTCCCGCTTCAGCTCGGCCGTCGGCGCCAGGTCGGACTGGCGCAGCCAGTAGTGGCCGACCATGCGGCCTTCGTCCGGGTTGGCGACGGCGCCGGCCTCCAGTTCGCGCATGGCCGCAAACGCCCGGGCGGCGGCGGGTTCCAGACGCTCGAACAGGCCTTCGTCGAAGGCCATGCGGCTGATGTCGATGGAGAAACCGATCTGCGGGTAGCGGACGAAAAACTTCTGGAAACGGTCCCAATGGCTGCGGGTGAGGCTCATGGTGCGCTAAGGAGCATGGACCGCCCCGCGGTGCAACCGGCTTGTGGCCGGGAGCGCCATGAAAACCCTGCATGCCATCCATGAAGGCCGCCTCCGGAGATGCGCCTTGCCAGCCCCCCGGTCTCCGCTACATCCTCGGCCATGCTTCGTCTCACAGTGCTCGGCAGCGGCAGCTCGGGGAATTGCGCGGTGGTTTCCACCGGCCGCACGACCCTGCTGATCGACGCCGGCCTCAGCGCCAAGCAGATCTGCGTGCGCCTCGAGGCGGCCGGCTACTCGCTCGGCCAGCTCGACGGCATCCTGCTCACCCACGAGCATCAGGACCACACCAGCGGCCTGGAGGTGCTCAGCGGCAAGCGCCCCCTGCCCCTGTACGCCACCGCCCTCACTCGCGAGACCCTGACCGGCAGCCTGCGCTTCCGCAGCCCGCCGGTCTGGCGCCTGATGAACACCGGCTGCGCCTTCGATTTCCAGGACCTGCGCATCGAGTGCTTCCCAGTACCGCACGACGCCGTCGACCCCGTCGGCTTCGTCATCGCCGACGAGGAGTCGCGCTTGGGCGTGCTCAGCGACGTCGGCTACGTCACCAACCTGATCCGCGACCGCCTGCGCAGTTCCGACAGCCTGTTCATCGAGGCCAACTACGACGCGCAGCTGCTCGAAGCCGACACCAAACGGCCCTGGGCGACCAAGCAGCGCATCAGTTCCCGCCACGGCCACCTGTCCAACGACCAGGCCGCCGAACTGGTCGAATCCGTCGCCCATCCGGACCTGCACCACGTCGTGCTCGGTCACCTGAGCGACGACTGCAACGATCCGGCCCGCGCCGCCCGGCGCATCCAGGAGTCGCTGCAGCGCGCCGGCGCCGCGGCCGCGCGCGTCTTTTGCGCCGAACGCCGCCAGCCCAGCACAACCATCGAAGTCGCCCGCCGGCGTGTCACCCTGAGCCCGCAGCCGGCCGCGGCGGCGCGCGCGCCGCACCAGCTGGTGCTGCTCGACGATGACGAGGCCTGAGGGCCGCCGCTCAGAGCGGCAGGTCGTGCAGGCGGCGCCGCAGCAGGTCCATGGCCGCCTGCGACGCGAGCAGCTTGAACCGGTCGCGCGAAATCGGGTGGAAAAACCGGCGCACGACCGTCGGCTGTCCGCAGGAAGCGAGGGCGATGAACACCGTGCCCACCGGCTTGTCCTCGGTGCCGCCGGTGGGACCTGCCACGCCGGTGATCGCCAGTGCGTGGGTGGCGCCGGAGACCCGCAGGCAGCCCTCGGCCATCGCCCGGGCCACGGGCTCGCTCACCGCACCGTGCGCCTCAAGCAGGGCGGCCGGCACGCCGAGGTGACGTTCCTTGGCCTCGTTGGCATAGGTGATGAAACCGTGGCCGAACACGCGCGAAGCGCCGCTGACGTTGGTGATGCGGTTGGCGAGGAAGCCGCCCGTGCAGGATTCGGCGACCGCCAGCCATTCGCCGCGCCGCTCGAGCGTGTGCACGATCACTTCCTCAAGCACGCGCCGGTCCTCGGAGACGATGCAGTCGCCGAGGCGTTCGCGCACGATGCGCGCGCCCGCCGCCACGGCCGCCGCCGGTCCGGCCAGCCTGACGTCCACATCCCCCTGGCCGATGCAGTAGCCGAGCTCGAGCCTGGGCACGGCCTCCAGGTCGCGTTCGGCTTTCTCGACGATGTCCGACTCGCCGATGCCGCTGACTTTGAGGTAGAGCACCTCGCGGGCGGCGCCGTCCGGCAGCAGTGCGCGCAGGCGCGGCTCCACCTCGGCTTCGACCATCGGTTTCAGCTCGCGCGGCGGTCCCGGCAGCAGGAACAGGTGACAGTGCCAGCCGCGGCCGGCGCCGAGTGCGGCCGGAAAGTACAGGCCCGGCGCCGTGCCAAAGGCGTTGGCCAGCACCTGCGCGCCCGCGGGCACCATGGCCTGCCGCAGCGTGGCGGCGGTCACCGGCTTGCCGCGTTTGGCGAAGTAGGCGTCCAAATGCGCGGTCACGCCGGCATCCTGGCGCAACTCCAGGCCCAGCAGGGCCGCGGCGGACTCGCGCGTGACATCGTCGTTGGTCGGCCCCAGGCCGCCCGTCACCAGCACCACGTCGGCCCGGGCGGCGGCCTCTTCGATGGCCTCGCGCACCGCGCCGCCGTCGGGCACGACGGTCTGGCGGGCGACCTCGATTCCCAGAGCGGCCAACCGCTGGCCGATCCAGGCGGCGTTGGTGTTGATGGTGTCGCCGAGGCAGAGCTCGGTGCCGGTGTTGACAAGTTCGAGGCGCATGGCGGGAGAAGTCGCCATTCCTACGCCGGGATGGGCTTCAGGGAACCTCGAAGTGTATTTTTGTGCGGCAATCGGCCGATTCCGCGCAGCCTGCTTGCAGATTCCAACCTTTCCCCAGTTGCAAGCGTAACAAACTGGCCCATTCTGGCCTCCCCCAAGCCTATGACTGCGACAGTGCCCTACCGGGCCAATTCCGAACTCCTCGACGCCAAATACCTCGACTGGAAAAACGATCCGCGCTCGGTGGACGCCAGCTGGGCCGCCTTTTTCGAAGGATTCGAACTCGGCCTCGCGGAGCTGGCCAAGCGCCAGGCCAAAACGGCGGGCGCGCCGGCCGCCGGCGAAACCCAGCTTTCGGAAAAAACCCTGAACTTCCGCATGCGCGTCACCAACGCGCTGCTCGCCTTCCGCACGCTCGGCCACACGGCGGCGCACCTGGATCCGCTCAGCCCGGCCGGTCCGGACGCGCCGGCGCTGGCGGCCGACAGCCTGGGCTTCGCGGCCGAGGAACTCGAAGAGACGGTGCAGACCCAAATGTTCCGCAATGGCCAGGCCATGAGCCTGCGCGAGATGCTCCAGGAGCTGCGCCAGCTGTACTGCGGCACCAGCGGCTACGAGTTCATGCACATCCACACCCCGGAAGTGCGGAACTGGCTGCAGCAGCGCATCGAAAACCGCCCGTTCGAGCCGGCCCCCGCCGAGACCGAGCAGGTGGACGCCCTGCGCTGGCTCCTCGAAGCGGAGACCTTCGAACGTTTCCTGCACCGCCGCTACGTCGGCCAGAAGCGCTTCTCGGTCGAGGGCGGCGAGTCGCTGCTGGTGGCCCTGGAAACGATCCTGGAGCAGCTGCCCGGACAGGGCGGCAAGGAGATTGTCATGGGCATGGCCCACCGCGGCCGCATGAGCGTGCTCGCCAACTTCCTGCGCAAGCCGCTGGAAACCCTGTTCTACGAGTTCAGCGAGAACTACGTGCCCAACATGGTCGCCGGCGACGGCGACGTGAAATACCACCTCGGCTTTGAAACCGTGCGCCAGACCCGCCAGGGCGGAGACGTCGCGGTCATGCTGGCCCCGAATCCGAGCCATCTGGAAGCCGTCAACCCGGTGGTCGAAGGCATGGCCCGCGCCCGCCAGCGCTTCCTCAACGACACCAGCGAGCGCAAGCAGGTCATCCCGGTGCTGATCCACGGCGACGCCGCATTTGCCGGCCAGGGCATGGTCACCGAGGTGCTCAACCTGTCCCAGCTGCCCGGCTACCGCACCGGCGGCACCATCCACATCGTCGTCAACAACCAGATCGGCTTCACCACCCTGCCGGCCGACGCGCGTTCGACCAAGTACTGCACCGACGTCGCCAAAATGATCGAGGCCCCGGTCATCCACGTCAACGGCGACTGCCCGCTGGAGGTCGCCCACGCCGCCAAGCTGGCCCTCGAATTCCGCCAGACCTTCAACCGCGACGTCGTCATCGACATCGTCTGCTACCGCCGCTACGGCCACAACGAGACCGACGAACCGGCCTTCACCCAGCCGAACATGGCGCGCGCCATCGCCGCCCATCCGTCGACCGCCAGCCTGTTCCGCGGTGAACTTGCCCAGCGCGGCGTGCTTGACGAAGCCGGCGCTGACGCCCTGCTCAAGGAGCTCGAGAACGAGCTTGAAGACGGCATCAAGGCGCTGGCCGACCGCGAGAACTCCGGCGGCAACCCCTACGAAGGCTCCACGGCGCGGCCGCAGCCGCCCTTCACCTTCGATCCGGTGCCCACCGGGGTCGACGAAGCCGCCCTGAAGACGATCGGCTCCAAGCTGCTCGAGGCGCCCGAAGGCTTCCGCCTGCATCCGACCATCGCCCGGCGCTTCCTGGCCGCGCGCCGGAAGGCCCTGGAAAGCGGCGAGGGCATCGACTGGGCGACTGCCGAGTCGCTGGCCTTCGGCTCGCTGCTCACCGAGGGCCTGGGCGTGCGCCTCTCCGGCCAGGACGTGCGCCGCGGCACCTTCAGCCAGCGCCACTGCGTGTTCTACGACACCGAAACGCGCGAGCGCCACATCCCGCTCAACAACCTCGCGTCCGATCAGGGCCGCTTCTGCGTCTACAACAGCCTGCTCTCCGAAGCCGCCGTGCTCGGCTTCGACTACGGCTACACCCTGCTCGCCCCCAACGTGCTCATCTGCTGGGAGGCGCAGTTCGGCGACTTCGTCAACGGCGCCCAGGTCATCATCGACCAGTTCATCTGCTCGGCCGAAAGCAAGTGGCAGCGCCCCAGCCACGTCACCCTGCTGCTGCCGCACGGTTACGAAGGCCAGGGCCCGGAACACTCCAGCGCCCGCCTGGAGCGCTTCCTGCAGAACAGCGCCGGCCGCAACTGGCAGGTCTGCAACTTCACCACCCCGGCCCAGTACTTCCACGCCCTGCGCCGCCAGATGAAGCGCACCACGCGCAAACCGCTCGTGGTGATGACGCCGAAGAGCCTGCTGCGCCACCCGCGCTGCGTCTCCAAACTGGCCGACATGGCGGAAGGCTCCGCCTTCAAGGAGATCCTCGACGACGAGCACCTGCTCGGCCCGGCGGAGCGCGTCACCCGCCTGATCCTCTGCTCCGGCAAGGTCTACTACGACCTGCTCGAATACCGCGAGCAGCACAAGATCAAGAACGCCGCCATCATCCGCATCGAGCAGCTCTACCCGCTGCACGAGGATCTGCTCCGGGAGATCGTCGCCCGCTACCCGCGCGCCCAGAAGAAATGGGTCTGGTGCCAGGAGGAGCCGCGCAACATGGGCGCCTTCAGCTACATCCGCAACCGC
>CAYYJK010000006.1:0-37598 GCA_964472185.1 uncultured Prosthecobacter sp. | reverse complement strand
GCCATGACCACCCGCCGCCACTTTTTGACCACCGCCGCCGGAGCCGTTCTCGGCTCCCAGTTCAGCAGCTGCGCCAGCCAGGCCGGCGGAGGCGCCATCGACGCCCACGTCCACGTCTGGACGCCGGACACGGTCAAGTATCCCCTGGCCGCGGGGTTCGCCAAAAAGGACATGGCGCCGCCGAGCTTCACGCCCGAGCAGCTGTTCGCCCACTGCCGGCCCGAGGGCGTGTCGCGCATCGTGCTCATCCAGATGAGCTACTACCGCTTCGACAACCGCTACATGCTCGACAGCATCGCCGCCTATCCCGGCACCTTCTCGGGCGTGGCGATCATTGACGAGCACGCCGCCGGCGTGCGCCGGCGCATGACCGACCTGGCCAAGCAGGGCGTGCGCGGCTTCCGCATCTACACCGGCAGCAAGGACGTCGCCGGCTGGCTGGGCTCGCCCGGCATGCGCGAAATGTGGAAGGTGGCGGCCGAGGAGAACCTGAACCTGTGCCTGCTGATCAATCCGGAGGCGCTGCCCGAGGTGGACCGCATGTGCGCCCGCTTCCCGCAGACGCCGGTGGTGATCGACCACTTCGCCCGCATCGGCATGAGCGGCACGGTCGAGCGCGCCCCGCTCGACCGCCTGCTGCACCTGTCCAAGCGTCCGCAGGTGACCGTCAAGACCTCGGCCTTCTACGCCCTGGGCCGCAAGCAGGCTCCGTACCTGGATCTCGGGCCGATGATCCGCGAATGCCGCGACCACTTCGGGGCCGAGCGGCTGATGTGGGCCAGCGACTGCCCCTTCCAGGTGGATCCCGGTCACACCTACCACGATTCCATCGCCCTGGTCCGCGACCGGCTCGGCTTCCTGAGCGCCTCCGACCGGGCCTGGATGCTGCGCAAGACCGCGGAGCGGGTGTTCTTCCGCGACTGAGCCGGCCGGCAGGGTCGTGCATTTCGAAGGTTGCGTCGCCGCGGCGGTTCCGTCACAATCGGCGGCCAACCCACCGCCTTCATGCACCGTCGCGCCTGCCTGGCTGCCGCCCTTGCCCTCATGAGTTCCGCCATCCCCGCTGCCGCCGCCGTCACCTCCCAAATCTGGGGAACCACGGCGGAGGGGCGGGAGGTGAAGCTGTACACCCTCCGCAATGAGCGCGGGCTGGAGGCGCGCATCACCGACTACGGCGGCATCCTGGTGTCCCTGATCGCGCCGGACCGCCAGGGCCGGCCGGCGGACGTCGTGCTCGGGTTCGACCGCCTGGAGCCGTATCTGGGCAAGCACCCGTTCTTCGGCTGCATCACCGGCCGCTACGCCAACCGCATCGGCGGCGCCCGCTTCCAGATCGACGGTGTCGAGCACGAGGTGACGGCGAATTCCGGCAAGCATCACATCCACGGCGGCCGGGTCGGCTTCGACAAAAAGCTCTGGACGGCGACGGTGCTCGAGGCGCAGAACGCCCTGGAGCTGGCCTGCAGCAGCGCCGACGGCGAGGAGGGTTTTCCGGGCAAGCTCGACTGCACGGTCACCTACCGCCTCGGTGCGGACAACGCCTTGACGGTCGAGTACCGCGCCACCACCGACAAGCCGACCGTGGTCAACCTGACCAACCACAGCTACTTCAACCTGGCCGGCGAGGGCAGCGGCGACATCCTCGGCCATGAGCTGACGATCCCGGCCGACAGCTACACGCCCACGGACGACGCCCTGATTCCCACCGGGCAGCTGGACAGCGTGCGCGGCACGCCGCTGGACTTCACCGCGCCGCACCGGATCGGCGAGCGCATCGAGGCGCCGTTCAAGGCGCTGCGCCAGGGCAAGGGCTACGACCACAACTACGTGTTCAACGGCAGCGGCCTGAAACTCGCCGCACGCGTGCGCGAGCCGGGCAGCGGCCGGGTCATGGAGGTGTGGACGACCGACCCCGGCGTGCAGCTGTACACCGCCAACCACCTGCAGGGGGTCGCCGGCAAGGCCGGGCACGTCTACGAGGCCCGCCACGGTTTCTGCCTGGAGACCCAGAAGTTCCCCGACAGCCCGAACAAACCGCAGTTCCCCAGCGCCGTCCTGCGGCCCGGGGAGACCTACCTGCACACCACGGCCTTCAAGTTCTCCGCCGAGTGACCGACCGCGTTCCGCTTCCCGCCGCCACGGCGCCGCTGCCCCGGGTTTTTGTCCAGGAGCGGGATTTCGCGGCGCGCCAGGAGCTGGGCCGGCGCAGCAATCAGGAGGACTATTACGCGTTTGCCGATGGCGCGGACCTGTTCGAGCCGCCGCTGCACCGGCTGCTGCTCGTGGTCGGCGACGGCTTGGGCGCCCATGCCGGCGGCAGCGTGGCCAGCTACCTGGCGGTCAACGCCTTTGTGCGCGCCTTCCACGAGCAGCCGGGCGGTTTCGCCGAGCGCCTGCACGGGGCGCTCGACACGGCCAACGACACCATCGGTTTCCTCAACCGCCGCATGCCGACCCTGGCCATGCCGATGGGCACGACGCTGGTGGCGGCGCTGGTTTCGGCCGGCAGCCTGGAGTGGATCAGTGTCGGCGATTCGCTGCTGTTCCTGTACCGGGACGGCAGCCTGCGGCGGCTGAACGCCGATCATTCGCTCGCCCCGGTGCTGGATGCGCAGGTGCAGCACGGCGTGCTCAGCGCCGACGAGGCGGCGCAGCATCCCGAACGCCACACCCTGCAGAGCGCCGTGCTCGGCCTGCCGCTTACCCTGGTCGACCGGAGTCCGGAACCGCTGCCGCTGCAGTCCGGGGACCTCGTTCTCGTCGCCAGCGACGGCCTGCTCACCCTGTCCGCCGCTGAGCTGGAGGAACTGCTGGCGCTGGGACGGCGGCAGCCTGCGGAAAAGATCGCGGAGGCCCTGCTGTTCGCCATCCGGCGCGCCGATCATGCGCGCCAGGACAACGCCACGGTGGCCCTGGTGAAGATTCCCTGAGCGGGTTTCAGCCGGCCGTCCGCAGAAAGCCCTGCTCGTCCAGCCGCAGGCCCGGGAGTTCCAGCCAGCGGTCCGCGCCGCTCACGGCGCCGAGCCGCACGCCGCCGGCGTGGCTCTGGCAGCGCAGTCCGGGCAGCAGGCGGCCCAGCGTGCCGTCCTTGGCGCCGGGCTGGGCGTCGCCATCGGCGGCCGGCAGCGGCGGGGTGGGGACGCTGACGGTCAGCAGCGCGCCGCTGGCGGCGTCGAGCAGGCCGCGCAGCAGGCCGGGGCCGGGCGCGGGATCCGCCCGGGTGGTCCAAGCCATGGCCAGGCGGCCGCACTGCGGCCAGTCCGGCAGTTCGCGCAGGCGGTTCTCCAGGCCGGCGTCGCCCACGGCGATGACGCTGTGCGGCGGAACCGGGCCCAGATCCGCGGCGCGGCTGACCAGGCGCACGCCGGGTTTGCGGGCGGCGTAGGCGGCGAGGGTGCGGTGAATGGGACCGCCCTCGTCGGCCAGGCAGAGCAGGGTGTCGCCCTTGCGCGCCCACTCGACCTCGAGCAGGCGCAGGGCGTTGATCCGCGCTTGCTGGCTGGCGGCGTCGGCGGCGGGTTCGGCGAGTTCCGGCTCCTCGAGCAGGGCCTCGGCGCCGAGGTCGAGCAGGCGCTCGCGCACCGCGTCCGCGCTGGCGGCGCGCGGGTCGAGCGGTTCGCCGAAGTGCACGCTGACCGGGTAGCGCAGGCGTTTCGGCCACTTGGTGAAGAAGCGGCCGCCCTCGAACGAGAAGATCGAGCCGTACAGTCCGGCCAGGTAGACCGGCACCACCGGCACGTCGCCCTGGCGCGCCATCAGCTCGAAGCCCTTGCGCAGCTCGTTGAGCATGCCGTGCCGGGTGATCTGGCCTTCAGGGAACAGGCAGACGACCTCGCCGGCCTTGAGCGCCGCGGCGACGTTGCGGATGGCGTCCTTGGCCCGCGTGCCGGAGATCGGCACGCTGCCGACGATGCGCATGAAGTCGGTGAGGAACCAGAGGTTGTAGAGCTCGTCCCACATGACGAAGCGCACCTTGCGCTGGCAGGCGGCGCCGATCATGCCGGCGTCGACGTAGCTGACGTGGTTGGCCAGCAGCAGCACGCCGCCGGTCGTCGGCACGCGTTCGGCGTGGCGGGCGCGCAGGTGGTAGAGCGCTTTGACGACGGCCCGCGCCACCAGGCGGATGAAGGGGTCGGGCAGCAGCCGGAACACGTAGACCGTCGCCACCAGCATGAGCCCGGCCAGCACCAGGAACTGGCCGCGGAAGTCCAGACCGAGGGCCTTGAGCAGCACCAGGAAGGCCACGGCCGCCACGCCGGCGACGCTGTCGAGCAGGTTCATCGAGGCGAGCACGCGGCCGCGCCGTTCGGGGTCGGCGCGGTCCTGGATGTAGGTCTGGATCGGCACCATGTAGCAGCCGCCGGTGAAGCCGATGGCGGCCAAAGCCCATTCAAAATCGGCCGACGCCACCGGCACGAAGGCCGCCCAGAGCAGGCTGCCGGCGAGCCCGAGCGCGCCCAGGGGGATCAGGCCGAGCTGCAGGCTTTTGCGGTTCACCCAGGAGACGAACAGGCTGCCCGCGACCGTGCCCAGGCCGACCATCAGGGTCATGTGCGAGGCCGCGCTGGCGGCGCCGGCGGCGGTGCGGTCCGGGTGCAGGACCATGCCGATGTCGACGAACATCGCGGCGGCCATGCTGGCGACGAACCAGTAGGTCGAGTTGCCGAGGAAGGCGCGGCGCATGGCCGGCCGGACCAGGCTTTCGCGCAGGTGGGTGAAGTGCTCCCACCACAGGCGGTGCCGGTAGCGCACCTCCGGATGGCTGGGCGTGCTTTGGATGAACCAGCCGCCGGCCAGGGCGACCAGGGCCACGGCGAACAGGAACCAGATCGGCCGCGCGGCCGCCTGCCAGGGGTTGCCGCTGGCCGCGTAGATGGCGTCGAACCAGGCGCCGCCGGCGCCCAGGCCGGCGAGAATGCCGATCATGGTCAGCATCTGCAGCCAGCCGGAGACCAGGCCGAGGCGGCGCGAACCGGCCAGTTCCTTCAGAATGCCCATCTTGCCCGGGCTGAAGAAGGTCGACTGCGCGGCCAGCAGGAAGAAGCAGCCCAGGGCCAGCACGATGCTCCACTCGTTCCAGGCGGCCTGAAAGCAGGCGCCGGCCAGCAGCAGGATCACCGCCTGGGCGACCAGCATCGCCAGGATGACCGAACGCTTGGAGAAGCGGTCGGCGAAGTAGCCGGCCAGCGGTGCGAACAGGATGAAGGGCAGCAGGATCATCGCGCCCAGCCAGGCGCCGATCTCCCGGCCCAGGGCGCCTTCGGCGACCTTCGGGGCCAGCCCGACCAGCATCATTTTGAGGATGTTGTCGTTGAAGGCGTTCAACGCCGTGACGGCCAGCACCAGCGCCACGGAGAGCCAGGCGCGCCCGGGCAGGCGGGGCAGTTGGTCCAGCCGGTCGCTGTCGGAAGGGGGAAGGGAAGCCATGCAGGAAAAGGGGCGGCAGCCCCTCCTGTAACGCATTCCCGGAAAATCGCACCTTTTGCCATGCCGGAATCTGCGCCGGGGAAACATGGCCGGCCCGCGCATCGTAAATGCAGCCGTGTTTCCTCCCGCCCCGACCTCCCTGCAGCACGCCACGCGCCGGCACTTTTTCAGCCGGTGCGGCCTGGGCTTGGGCGGCGTCGCGCTGGCCTCGCTGATGGCGGAACGCGGGCTGCAGGCGGCCGCGGCCGCCGCCGCAGGGCCGGGTGTGGTGCGCCGCGGCCAGGTCGCGCCCAGGGCCAAAAACGTCATCTTCCTGTTCATGGCCGGCGGGCCCTCCCAGCTCGAACTGTTCGACTACAAGCCGAAGCTGCAGCAGCTCAGCGGCCAGCCGATCCCGCAGAGCTACATCGAGGGCAAGCGCTTCGCCTTCATGGGCAGCAGCCACGGCGTCAAGCTGCTCGGCACCCGCCGCGCGTTCCGCCGCCACGGCCAGAGCGGCGCCTGGGTCAGCGACCTGCTGCCGCACACCGCCGGCGTGGTCGACGACCTGTGCATCGTGCCCACCTGCCAGACCGCGCTGTTCAACCACGCGCCCGCCAAGCTGTTCATGAACACCGGCAGCGGCCAGTTCGGCCGGCCGTCCATGGGCTCCTGGATCACCTACGGCATCGGCAGCGAGGCCGCCGACCTGCCGGGTTTCGTCGTCCTGCAGAGCGGTCCGCGCGGCCCGCGCGGCGGCGCGGTCAACTGGGGCAGCGGCTTCCTGCCCACCACCTACCAGGGCGTGCCGCTGCGCAGCCAGGGCGAGCCCATCCTCAACCTGAGCACGCCGGCCGGCATCGACGCCGCCAGCCAGCAGCGCGTCCTCGGCGCCGTGCGCCAGCTCAACCTGCAGCGCCTCGTCGCCACCGGCGACGCCGAGATCCAGACGCGCATCCAGGCCTACGAGATGGCCTACCGCATGCAGTCGAGCGCGCCGGAACTCATCGACATCCGCGGCGAATCCAAGGCGACGCTCGACCTGTACGGCGTCGACCCCAGCCAGCCCTCGTTCGCCCGCAACTGCCTGCTCGCCCGCCGCCTGGTCGAGCGCGGCGTGCGCTTCGTCCAGCTCTACCACACCAACTGGGACAGCCACGGCGGCAAGGGCGAGACCCTCGAGGACGATTTTCCGAAGGTCGTGCGCGAGGTCGACCAGGCCTGCGCCGGCCTCATCCGCGACCTCAAGTCCCGCGGCCTGCTTGAGGAGACCCTGGTCGTCTGGGGCGGCGAATTCGGCCGCACGCCGATGGGTGAAAACCGCGACAAGACCGGCCGCAACCACCACATCGACGCTTTCACCATGTGGTTCGCCGGCGGCGGCATCCGCCCCGGCATCACCTACGGCCAGACCGACGAACTCGGCTTCGACGGCGTCGAGAACAAGGCCCACGTCCACGACCTGCACGCGACCCTGCTGCACCTGCTCGGCCTCGACCACGAGCAGCTCACCTTCAAATTCCAGGGCCGCGACTTCCGCCTCACCGACGTCCACGGCCGCCTGCTTCAGGGCATGCTGGCGTGAAGCCGATTGCATGATGCCAGAGCGGGCTGAAGAGGCTGATCTTCAGCCCGGCGACTGGCCGTTCAAGCCACCGCTTCCGCGCAGCGGCCGCAGAGGGTCGGGTGGGCGGCGATCGTGCCGACTTCGGGCAGGTGCTTCCAGCAGCGCGCGCACTTGGGATCGCCGCAGACTTCGACCGCGGCGGCCAGGTCGGCGCCGCGGCTGAGGCGGAGGTCGCTGAGGATGAAGAACTCGCGCAGGGTCGGCAGGTCGCCGAACACCGCGTGATCGAAGCCGTTTTCCGGCAGGGTCAGGGCGACGCGCGCCTCGAGGTTGGAGCCGACCTTCTTCTCCTGGCGGGCTTTTTCGATGGCCTGCTGGATCACGGTGCGGGCCTGCAGCAGCTGCTCGACTGCCTGGGTGGCGTCGCCGGGCGCAAAGGCCGGGTTCGGCTGCGGGAAGGTTTCCAGGTGCACGCTGTCGGCGTGGCCGAGGTGCTCCCAGGCTTCGTCGGCGGTGAAGGCGAGCATCGGCGCGAGCAGCCTGACCAGGGTCTCGGTCACCTCGCGCACGGTCGCCTGCGTGGCGCGGCGGCGCGGGCTGTCGGCGGCGTCGCAGTACATGCGGTCCTTGGTGATGTCGATGTACAGCGCGCTCAGCTCGCTGGTGATGAAGTGGTTCACCGCGGTGAACACCTTGCGGAAGTCGTAGGCGGCGTAGCCGTCGAGGCAGTCGCGGGTCAGCGCGTGCAGGCGTTCGAGGATCCAGCGGTCGACGAGGGTGTAAGCCGGGCTGGAGTCCGGACCGCGGACCTCATCGTGCAGGTTGCCGAGCAGGACGCGCAGGGTGTTGCGGATGCGGCGGTAGGACTCGCCGGTCTGCTGGAACAGCTCCTCGCTGAACGGCACGTCGTTCTGGTAGTCGACGCTGGCGGCCCACAGGCGCACCATGTCGCCGCCGTACTTGTTGTAGTAGTGGTCGGCGGTCATCGGCTTGGCGGCCTTGTCGCTGCCCTGGTCGCTCTTGCTGATCTTCTTGCCGCTGGTGTCGACGACGAAGCCGTTGGTGATGACGGTCTTGTACGGCGCGGTGCCGCGCACGGCGACGCTGACCATGAGGCTGCTCTGGAACCAGCCGCGGTGCTGGTCGGTGCCCTCGATGTACACGTCGGCCGGGCAGGCCAGTTCGGGGTGGCGGTCGAGCACGGCGACCGAGGACGAGCCGGAGTCGATCCAGACGTCGAGGGTGTCCTTGCAGCGCTTCGCGCCGGCGGGCAGGCCGACGAGGTCGCTCCAGAAGGCATCGTCCTTTTCAAACCAGAGGTTGGTGCCGTGCTGCTCGACCGCGTCGGCGACCTTGCGCGCGATGGCGCCGTCCATGAGCACGCTGCCGTCGGCGGCGTAGAACACCGGCAGGGGCACGCCCCAGGTGCGCTGGCGGCTGATGCACCAGTCCGGGCGGCTTTCGACCGTGCCGTGGATGCGGTTGCGGCCCCAGGCCGGCAGCCAGTTCACGGTGTCGATGGCCTTCAGCGCGTCCTGGCGGAAATCGTTGATGCGGATGAAGAACTGCTCGACCGCACGGAACAGGATCGGCGTCTTTGAGCGCCAGCAGTGCGGGTACTGGTGGACGTACTTCTCGTGGCCAAGCAGCGCGCCCTGGGATTCGAGCAGGGCGATGATGCCGTCGTTGCTCTTGAAGACGTGCTGGCCGACGAACTCGGGCAGGCCGCACTCGGCGGTGAAGCAGCCGGCGTCATCGACCGGCGAAAGGATGTCGAGGCCGTGCTCGCGGCCGGCGATGTAGTCGTCCTGACCGTGGCCGGGGGCCATGTGCACGGCGCCGGTGCCGGTGTCGTCGGTGACGAACAGGGCGTTGATCAGCTTGGAGCCGCGCGGCAGGAAGGGATGTTGGGCTTCGCCGCCGTTGAGCAGGCTGCCCTTGAATTTCTCGGCGGCATGGGCGGTGTCGAGCGCGAAGCCGGTGCTGGCCTGGAAGGCCTCCAGGCGCGAACTGGCGATGACCAGGCGGCGGCTGCGGCCGTCGGCGTGGCGGAAGGTGCCGCAGACGTACTCGAACTCCGGATGCAGGGCGATGCCGAGGTTGGCCGGCAGGGTCCAGGGGGTGGTGGTCCAGATGACCAGCGAAGCGTCTTCCAGGCCGGGCGGCGGGCTGTTCAGCGCGAAGGCGACGTAGATCGCCGGCGAGGTCTTTTCCTTGTACTCGACCTCGGCTTCGGCAAGCGCGGTCTGGGCGCCGTAGCTCCAGAGCACGGGGCGCTTGCTGCGGTAGACCAGGCCCTTCTCGACGAAGGTCGCGAAGGTGCGCATGATGTCGGCCTCGTACTGCGGGGCCAGCGTGAGGTAGGGGTTCTCCCAGTCGCCGAACACGCCCAGGCGCTTGAAGCTCTGGCGCTGGATGTCGATGAACTTGCGCGCGTAGGCTTCGGAGCGCGTGCGGATTTCGGCCGGCGCCAGGTCCTTGGCCTCCTTGACCACCTTGAACTCGATCGGCAGGCCGTGGCAGTCCCAGCCCGGGATGTAGGGGGCGTGGAAGCCGGCCATGGACTTCGACTTCACGATCAGGTCCTTGAGCACCTTGTTGAGGGCGGTGCCCATGTGGACGTCGCCGTTGGCGAAGGGCGGGCCGTCGTGCAGGATGAAGCGCGGGCGGCCTTGGGTCTGCGCCTGGATGCGCTGGTACAGCTTGCCGGTCTCCCACTTTGCCAGCCGCTGCGGCTCGCGCGTGACCAGGTCCGCCTTCATCGGGAAGTCGGTCTTCGGCAGCAGGACGGTGTCCTTGTAGTTCTTGGCGGGGGCAGGCTCGGCGCTCATGGGATCGGGAGAGGGGCGCGGAGGCTAATGCAGGCCGGCGCGGAGGGCAAGGGGTGAGGAAAGAGGTTGCCAGAAGCCGCGCTTTCGTCTGAACTCTGGCTTCGTCCCTTTTTTCGCCATGCACCCCCGCCACGCCTCCCGCCGCCAGTTCCTGCAGTTCGCCTCGGCCGCCCTGGCCGCCTCCGCCACCGGCCTGCGCGCCCAGAGCAAGGAGCCGCTGTTCAAGATCTCCCTGGCCGAATGGTCGCTCAACAAGGGCATGTTCAAGCGCGGCGGCGTCGAGCCGCTGGAGCACCTGGACTTCTGCAAAATCGCCCGCGGCCTGGGCATCGACGGCGTCGAGTACGTCAACCAGATGTTCGCCGACAAGGCCCAGGACCAGGCCTACCTGGGCGAGATGAAGAAGCGCCAGGACGGCGAGGGCGTGAAGGGCCTGCTGATCATGATCGACCGCGAGGGCAACCTCGGCGACCCGGACGCCGCCAAGCAGGCGAAGACCGTGGACAACCACCTCAAGTGGCTGGACGCCGCCGCCGCGCTCGGCTGCCACAGCATCCGGGTCAACGCCGCCAGCGATCCGAAGCTGACCTACGAGGAGCAGATGAAGCATGCCGCCCACGGCCTGCACCAGCTCTGCGTCGAGGCCGACAAGCGCGGCCTGTACGTCGTCGTCGAGAACCACGGCGGCCTGTCCAGCAACGGCCTCTGGCTGACCGGCGTCATGAAGCTGGCCGACCACGCCCGCGTCGGCATCCTGCCCGATTTCGGCAACTTCTACACCGACCGCAACAAGGGCGAGCTGTACAACCCCTACAAGGGCCTGCGCGAGTTCATGCCCTGGGTGAAGCAGGCGATGAGCGCCAAGTCCTGGGATTGGGACACCGGCGCCGGCAAGTTCTACACCGAGGACCGGCGCGAGGGCCGGGAGATGACCCTGGATTACGAGCGCCTGATCGGCATCGTCGTCCAGGCCGGCTACCGCGGCTACATCGGCATCGAGTACGAGGGCGAAAAGCACGCGGAAATCGAGGGCATCAAGCGCACCAAGCAGGCCCTGGAGGAGGTCCGCGCCCGGCTCGGCTGAGCCTCCGGTCGACGAAATTCCCCTTGCGAGCGGGGGGCGCACCGCTAAATTGCGCCCCCGCCACATCCGGCGCCATGCCGGACCGCGCATCCCCGCCGATGAAAGCCGAACTCGTTGAACAAGCCGCCCAAATTGTCAAAGATCCGCCGATCCTGATCAACATGGTCTCGAAGCGGGTCAAGCAGCTCACCGCCGGCCGCGCGCCCCTCGTGGACCGCCGCCCCGGGTTTCGCGAGGCGGACATCGCCCTGCTCGAAATCATTCATGGCAAGATCAAGGCCGTCAATCTTGACGAAGCCTGACCGCTTCCGCGGGCGGGCCGTGCCGCCGCCCCCCTGCCATGTCGTCTGACGAAATCGCCACCAACCGCAAGGCTCTCCGGGATTACCACATCCTCGAGCGCTACGAAGCGGGGGTGGAACTGCGCGGCACGGAGGTGAAGTCCATCCGGCAGGGCAAGATCAACCTCAGCGACGCCTTTGCCCGCGTCGACCGCGGCCAGGTCTGGCTGTACAACCTCGACATCCAGATCTACGACAAGGCCAGCTTTGCCCAGCACGAGCCCCGCCGCACCCGCCGGCTGCTGCTGCACAAGCGCGAGATCCTCAAGCTGTTTGCCGCCACCCAGCAGAAGGGGCTCGCCCTGCCGGTGCTGCGCGCCTACTGGAAAAACGCCCGGGTGAAGATCGAGATCGGCATCGGCAAGGGCAAGACCAAGGGCGACCAGCGCGAGTCGCTCAAGGAAAAGGCGGTCAAGCGCGAGACCGAACGGGTGGTTTCCAGCTTCAACCGCCGGCGCGACTGACACGGCGCTTTTTTGCTCGCCGCCGCGGGCCGCTTTCGATAGAACGGGCGGCCAACATGATCGAAATCGAAGTCTATGCCCGCGGTTTGCGCGCTGAGTCCAGCCTGCTGGAACTGCGCGGTCAGATGGACCTGCTGCCGCAGGTCCGCTACAAGATCGACACGCACCACGACCTCGTGTACTTCGAGATCGACGAGGCGGGAATCATCTCGCTCAAGCAAATCAGCGAGGTGTTCACCAACATCGGCCTGACGCCGCGCTTTGTCGGCCAGCTGCCGGAGGGGCTGGCGGACGACGAGGGCACCCGGCGGCTGGACTGAGCGGCGCCTTCAGGGTTCCAGGTAGAGCGTGGCGCCCGGCGGCACGCGGCCGCGTTTGGGCGTGCGGGCATGCGCCGGCGGCCGCACCGACGGCAGCCAGACGTGCTCCGCCGCCGGCAGCAGCCGCCGCGGTTCCGGCCGCGGGGCGGGCGGTTGGGCCGCTGGTTTGGGCGGCTCCGGCACGAAATTCGAAGCATGGCCGACCACCTGCACCGGCGTGCCCAGCGGCGTGGCGTGGAAAAAGGCCGCCGCCATGTGGGTGGGCAGCCGGATGCAGCCGTGCGAGGCCGGGTAGCCGGGCAGGTAGCCTTCGTGCATGCCGATCGCCCCGGTCACGCGCATGAAGTAGCGCATGTTGGCGCCGAGAAAGCGCGTGCCTTCCGGCCGCGGATCCCGGCGCACGTCGACGTCGCTGACCACCACGTTGCCCGAGGCGTCGACGTAGTCGCCGTACAGCGAGGAGCGGTGGTGCAGGTCCTTCTGGCTGATGCGGAAGCTGCCGGTGCGGGTCGAGTTGCCTTCGCGGCCCGAGGAGATCGGCGAGACGCCGACCAGCTGGCCGCCCTTGTAATACGAGACGTGCTGCCGGCTCAGGTCGATGACCAGACGCGGTGCGCCCGGCACCGCGTCGTCTTTCCACCAGCCCTGCGTCGCGGCCGGTGCGGGCGGCGTGGGACTGCTGCAGCCCGTCATCAGGATGGCGGCCAGGAGCCAGCAGGCGTGGGGCAGGCCGGGAAGCTGGAAGCGCATGCGGTGCATCGGCCCGATGGAAACGCGCCGCCGCGCGCTTGTCGAGGCCGGAATTCCGCCGGCTCACTCGGGCGTGACCAGGCGGCGCCGGTGGTGCCAGAGCCAGAGCAGGCTCAGGACGATCCAGGTCACGGCGGCATAGGCGTAGTGGGAGCGCTGAATGGCGGGTACGTAGTCGGCCGTGATGCGCGTGGTCATGGCGAGGAAGGCCAGCCAGACGACCCAGCGCAGCGGTTTGGACACGCCTTTGGCGGCGGCGCGATTCCCGCTGTGGCCGTCGACCACGCGGGCCGCCACGGCGAGCATGGTGATGCCGAAGCCGCCGATGAACAGCAGGTGTTCCAGGGCGATCAGGCGCGCCGGGTCCAGCAGCCGGGCCAGGCAGCTGAGCGCCAGCATGGCCAGACCCAGCCGCGCCGCCCAGGCCTGGGTGCCGTTCACGCGCACCCGCCACAGCCCGGGCAGGTCGCGCCGCCACCAGAGCAGCACCACGACCAGACGCAGGGCCACGCCGCCGCGCAGGCTCCAGGCGGCCTCCAGCAGCAGGCTGAACAGAATCAGCAGGCCGACGGCCAGCGCCTCCAGAAACAGCGGCCACCAGCCCGGCGGCGGCGTGCGCGCGTCAGGAAACACCTGGCGGCCCGGCAGGCCGAGGATGCGCGGCATCAGGAAACCGCCGACGCCGAGCACCGGCAGGAGCAGGAAGCCTTCGTTCATCAGCACGCGCGCCAGCCGATAGCCATAGGGCAGGGCGCCGAGGTCCCAGCCCCCGGCGTGCAGCAGGGCGCCGCCCAGGCCGCACAGCAAGCCGAGCAGCACCAGTACAAAGCCGGGCGGCGGCAGGTCCGTGCGCCGGCGGCCGCGTCCGGCCAGAATGACGATCAACGCCGCCAGGGTCAGGGCGAACAGCAGGCAGCCGGCGCGGCTGTGCGCCGTGAGCAGGGCGACCACGCTGGCGGCATGGCCGGCGCCGAGCAGCAGCACCTCCAGCCGGTTCAGGGCGGGCGCCCCGAGCATGCGCGGCGCGGCGGTGGCCAGGAAGCCGATGACCAGGGCGCCGCCCAGGCCGAGGATCATCAGCCGGCCGTGCAGGTCCCAGGGCTGGCCGGGCGGATGCGGGTACCAGCCCGCCTGGAAAGCCGGCCAGAGCCCGGCGCCCAGACAGCCGACCAGCAGCCCCCAGGGAAAAAAGAGGCGAAACGGCTCTTCCCGAAGCAGGGCGAGCAACTCCGGCAGCCGGAAGGCAGGCCGGCTGGGCGGAGCGGGCTGGGCGTGACGGCAACGGCTCATGGCTGGGCAAAGCCTACACAGCAGGCGGCGGTCTGTCAGCCCCCGGCCGGAGCGGCCGCGTCAGTACTGCTCCAGCAGGTACTGGATCAGATCCGTCGAAGTGACGATGCCGACCAGCTTGCGGCCGTTGACGACGGGCACCGCGTGGAACTTGCCTGAAGCCAGAGCGGCGGCCGCATCGCGCACCGATGCCTGCTCGGACAGGGTGACCGGCTGCTTCTCCATCAGGTCCTCAATGGTCATCGTGTGGTCGAGGGTGGCGTCCACCGCCCGCTCGTCGGTGTTGAAGGCGTCGCCAAAGCTGACGCGCAGGATGTCGGACAGGCTGAGGATGCCGATCAGCTGGTCGCCGCTCACCACCGGGATGTGATGGATGTTGTGCTCGGTCATCGTCTTGCGCACCTTCGAGACGGGGTCGCCGTGGTGCACGGTGACGACGTTGCGGCTCATGATGCGGGTGACGGGAGTGTGCTGTTTCATGGCGGTGAGGTTGGATGCGGCACCTTCTCACGCCGGCACCGGTGCCTGCTCGGCCGGAATTGGCATAGGCTGGCCGCCGCTTGTGCCGGCCCCGGCTTGCAAAAGCCGGCCGCCGCTCTTGTACTGGGCGCATGCGACGCTGTCTGATCTGGGGATGCTGCCTTCTGCTGCTCGGTGCCCGCCTGCCCGCCCAGCAGGCAGAGCCGGTCCGGGCGGAGGCCGCCAAGGCGGCGGACAAGGCCGGCAAGCCGGCGGAGGCCAAGGCCGCCGAAACCAAGCCGGCGGCGAAGGCACCCGAGGGTGCGCCGGCGGTCAAAGCGGCGGAGGCGGCGCCGGAACCGCCCAAGGTGCCGGACAAAAAGGACACGCTCAGCTCGCTGCTGGCGACCCGCGAGAGCATCCGCAAGGCGCTCGAGGAGCAGCGCCAGAAACTGCGCGCGGATGCCGGCGAGACGGTGAAGCAGGAGGCCCAGCAGCAGATCGAGCTGCTGGAGAAGCGCCGCCAGGAGGTCGAACGCGACTTCAACGTCCTGGTTACCGGCCTGCAGTCGCTGGAGGATTTCAACCGCAAGCCCGGCGGGGAACCGCAGATCAAGCTGCAGGACGAGATCAGCCAGCTGCTCACGCCGATCTTCAGCGACATGCGCGAACTGACGCGCAAGCCGCGCGAGGTACGCGCGCTGCAGGAGGAACTTGGCCGCCTGGCCGCCCAGGAGGAGCAGGCCCGGCGGGCGCTCGCCGAAGTCGACCGCCTGCTGGCGGAGGTGAAGGCGTCCAAGAACGCCGATGCCAGCCTGCGCACGGCGCTGACCGACACGCGCAAGCAGTGGCAGGGGCGCCTGGACGAGGCGGCCAGCCGCGCCGCCGGCACCCGGCACCGGCTCGCGGAGCTGCGCGTTTCCGGCGCCGACTTCTGGAGCGAGCTCGGCCATCAGGTGCAGCGCTTCGTCTTCGTCCGCGGCACCAACATCGCCCTCGCCCTGATCGCTTTTCTGGTCGTCCTGTTCGGGCTGCGCGCGATCTACTGCTACGCCCTCAAGCTGGTGCCGGTGCGCAAGTACCAGCGGCTCAGCTTCACCGCCCGCGTGCTCGACGTCGCCCACGAGGGCGGCAGTCTGGTGCTGGCAATCATCACCGCCCTGCTGGTGCTGTACGCACGCGGCGACTGGCTGCTCGGCGGCCTGTCGCTGCTGGCCCTGGGCGGCCTGCTGATGACCGCCAAGACGGGCATCGCCAAGCACCTCGAGGAGCTCCAGTACCTGCTCAACCTCGGCTCGGTGCGCGAGGGCGAGCGCGTTCACATCGACGGCGTGCCCTGGCGCGTGGGCAGCATCCACATGTTCACCCAGCTGACCAACCAGCTCATCGGCGGGCCGGGGCTGCGGCTGCCGCTGGAAAAGCTGACGGCGCTCACCTCGCGGCCGAGCATGCTCGACGAGCCCTGGTTCCCGTGCAGCAAGCGCTCCTGGGTGCTGCTCGGCGGCGGCACGCTCGCCCAGGTGCTCGACATCACGCCCGATTACGTCGAGCTGCGCTACGCCGGCGGCCTGAAGCGCTGGCTGCCGCTCGGCGAGTTCATGAAGGCCGACGTCGCCAGTCTGGCCGGCGGTTTCGCCCGCTCCACCGTGCTCGGCCTCGACTACCGGCATCAGGCCCTGGCCCTGGCCGAAATTCCGGACCGGCTGCGCGAGGCGGTGCGCGCGGCCCTTCTCGAAACGATGCGCGAGGAGGAGCTGCTCGACGTCACGGTGGAGTTTCAGGAAGCCGCGGCCTCGTCGCTCAACTTCCTGATCGCCGCGCAGTTTGCCGGTTCGCAGGCGCCGAATTACCTGGCCCTGCCGCGCCTGCTGCAGCGGGCGGCGCTCGAGGCCTGCAACCGCCACGGCTGGAGCATCCCGTTCCCGCAGCTGGTGGTGCACCGCGCCGAGTGAGCCGGCAAGGTCGGGCGCTGCGGCGGCGTATGCTCGCTGCCCGATGTTTGCGCTTTCCCTCCGCCTGCCGATCCCGGCCGCCGTCCTGCTGGCCGGCACCGGCCTGCTGCCGGCGGCGGAAAAGCTGCAGTTCAACCGCGACATCCGGCCCATCCTGGCCGCCAAGTGCTACGCCTGCCACGGGCCCGACGAGGACAAGCGCGAGGCCGGCCTGCGGCTGGACACGGCTGCGGGCGCCCACCGCGATCCCGGCGGCGGGGCTGCCGTGGTGCCGGGCCGGCCGGAGGCGAGCCTGCTCTGGCAGCGCATCGTCACCACCGAGGCGGACGAGGTCATGCCGCCGCCTTCGTCGCCCAAGCCGCTGACCGGCCCGGAGCGCGACCTGCTGCGGCGCTGGATCGCGGAGGGCGGGGAGTACCAGCAGCACTGGTCCTTCCTGCCGGTGCGCGCCGGTCCGCCGCCGCGCCTGCGCCGGCCGGAGGGCGCCCGCAATGCCGTTGACGCCTTCATCCGCCAGGCGCTGGAAAAGCGCGGCTGGCGGCCCTCGCCCGAGGCCGATCCGGCCACGCTGATGCGCCGCGTCAGCCTCGACCTCACCGGCCTGCCGCCGTCACCGGCCGAGGTCGCGGCCTTTGCCGAGCGCTACCCGCGCTCCGAGCGCGCCTACGACGAGCTGGTGGAGCGCCTGCTGGCGAGCCCGCATTTTGGCGAGCGCTGGGGGCGGCACTGGCTGGACATGGCCCGCTACGCCGACAGCAACGGCTTCCTCGGCGACGCCCTGCGCCCGAACGCCTGGCAATACCGCGACTGGGTGATCCGGGCCGTCAACCGCGACCTGCCCTACGACCGCTTCACGATCGAGCAGCTGGCCGGCGACCTGCTGCCCGGCGCCACGCCCGAACAGCTGGCCGCCACCGGCTTCCACCGCAACGCCGCGCTCAACACCGAGGCCGGGGTCGACAAGGAGGAGGCGCGCTTTCAGAACTTGGCCGACCGGGTCAACACCACCGGCCGCGTCTGGATGGGCCTGACTCTCGGCTGCGCCCAGTGCCACACCCACAAGTACGACCCGATCACCATCCGCGACTACTACGGCGTCTACGCCTTCTTCAACAACACCGAGGATCGCGACGAACCCCGATCGAAGGCGCCGATGCTGGCCGAGCTGGGCCAGGGGCGCCGGCCGACCTACGTGCATCTGGCCGGCGACTACGCCCGCCGCGGTCCGGATGTCGTGCCGGCGAGCCTGTCGGCCCTGCCGCCGATGGCGCCCGCCGCAGGCGCTGAAGCCACGCGCCTGGACCTGGCCCGCTGGCTGGTGGCGCCCGAGCATCCGCTGACGAGCCGGGTCGCCGTCAACCAGGTCTGGAGCCGGCTGTTCGGCGTCGGCCTGGTCAGCACGCCGGACGATTTCGGCGCCACGGGCGAGCCGCCCTCGCATCCGGAGCTGCTCGACTGGCTGGCGGCCGAATTCCAGCGCCAGGGCTGGAGCCGCAAGGCCCTGATCCGGCTCATCGTCGGCTCCGCCACCTACCGCCAGGCTTCGGGGCACCGCGCCGATCTCGCCGAGGCCGATCCGCTCAACCGCTGGCTCGCCCGGCAGAACCGCCTGCGGCTGGAGGCCGAAATTCTGCGCGATTCCGCCCTGACGGTCAGCGGGCTGCTGACCCGCCGCGTCGGCGGGCCCAGCTTCCGGCCGCCGCTGCCGGAGGATGTCTTCGAGGTTGGCCGTTCAAGCAACTGGCAGGCCAGCGCCGGCGCGGAGCTGTACCGGCGCAGCCTGTACATCATCACGCTGCGCAGCGTCCTGTATCCGCTGCTCACCACCTTCGACGCACCGGATGCCGCCGACGCCTGCGTGCGCCGCGAACGCAGCAACACGCCGCTGCAGGCGCTGACGATGATGAACGATCCGGTCTTTGTCGAAGCGGCGCAAGCCCTTGCCCTCCGTGCGCTGCGTGAAAGCCCCAATCCTCTCCCGCACCTCTTTCGCCTCGTCCTGAACCGCCCGCCGCGTGCTGAGGAGATCTCGCGACTCCAAGCCTTTCATGCCGAGCAAGCCGAGCGCGTCCGTCATGGCGGTTCGGAGGCTTTGAAAGTGCTCGGCAGCCACTCAAAGATGGTTTCACCGGATCGCAGCGCCGAAGCCGCCACCCTCACGGCCGTCGCGCGGGTGCTCATGAACCTCGATGAGTTCATCAACCGCGAGTGAAGCCTTTGTTGAAGCATGAAAACCCTCTATTGCCTCGCACTCGTCCTTGTTGCCGCGCTCCCCGCCCCGGCTCAAACCGCCAAACCTGCTCCCACCGAACGCATCGCGTTGTGGCCCGGCAAGGCTCCGAATGGCGACGGCACGTTTGAAGACAGCCCCAAGGAGCTCGAGGTCTTCCTGCCTCCTTCCGACAAAGCGAACGGCGCGGCCATCGTGCTCTGTCCGGGTGGCGGCTACATCCGCCACGTCACCGAACGCGAGGGCTATCCCATCGCGCAATGGCTGAACGCACACGGCATCGCCTGCATCATCCTCGAGTACCGCCTGCCCAAGCTGCGCCATGCCGTGCCGCTGCTCGATGCGCAACGCGCCATCCGACTCACACGATCCAATGCGGCGAAGTGGAAGCTTGATCCGAAACGCATTGGCATTCTCGGCTTCTCCGCAGGTGGCCATGTCGCTGCCACCGCGACGACGCACTTTGACGCTGGCGATGCCAATGCCATGGATCCCGCCGACAAGCAAAGCTCACGACCTGACTTCGCGTGGTTCGTGTATCCCGTCGTCACCATGGGTGCGTTTACGCACACCGGCTCCAAGAAGGAGCTGCTCGGTGAAAGCCCGCCCGCCGAACTCGTGCGCCGCTACTCGAACGAGCTGCAGGTCGCCGCCGACACGCCGCCGGTCTTTCTGGCCCACGCCGTCGACGACCAGCCGGTGCCCGTCGAAAACAGCCGCCAGTTCGCCGCGGCGATGCGGCGGCACCAGCGCCCGGTCGGGCTGCTCGAGTTGCCCGCCGGCGGCCACGGCCTCAACGGCTGCAAGGGGCCGCTCTGGGAGCAGTGGAAAGCGGCCGCCCTCGCCTGGCTGGCCGGTCTCGCGTTTGTGCCCGCTTCCTGATCCCATCCTCTCCCGCCCCACCGATGAAAGCCAACCTCACTTGCCTGGCCGCCCTGCTGCTCGCCGCTTCAGGGCTCGCCGCTGCCGATGTCCGCCTGCAGCCGCTCAAGGACCTCAACGGCGACTTCCCCTTCGCAGCTCCCGATTCGCTCAGTGACTGGGACCAGCGCCGCGAGCAGGTGCGCCGGCGCATTCTGGTGTCGGCCGGCCTCTGGCCGATGCCCACGAAGACGCCGCTCAACGCCGTCATCCACGGCCGGATCGACCGGGGCGACTACACCATCGAGAAGGTCTATTTCGAGAGCGCCCCCGGCTTCTACGTCACCGGCAACCTGTACCGGCCGAAGAACCCCAAAGGCAGGGTCCCCGGCGTGCTCTCCGCGCACGGCCACGCCCGCGACGCGCGGCTCGCGCTGTCGACGCCGGAGGCCACCCGCAAGCTCATCGCCGACGGCGCCGAGCGCTTTGAGCGCGGCGGCCAGTCGATCTACCAGTCGCGCTGCGTGCAGCTGGCGCGCATGGGCTGCGTGGTCTGGCAGTGGGACATGCTCAGCGATTCCGATTCGGTGCAGATTCCGCGCGAGGTGGTGCACACCTTCGCCAAGCAGCGGCCGGAGATGAACACGCGCGAGAACTGGGGGCTGTACAGCCCGCAAGCGGAGGCGCACAACCAGAACATCCTCGGCCTGCAGCTGCTCAACGGCCTGCGCGGCCTCGACTTCCTGCTCAGCCTGCCCGAGGTCGATCCGCAGCGCGTCGCCGTCACCGGCGAAAGCGGCGGCGGCACGCAGACGATGCTGATCTCGGCGGTCGACGACCGGGTCAAGCTGTCCTTCCCGGTGGTCATGGTCAGCACGGCCATGCAGGGCGGCTGCACCTGCGAAAACGCCAGCCTGCTGCGCATCGGCACCGGCAACGTCGAGTTCGCCGCGCTGTTCGCGCCCAAGCCGCTGGGCATGAACACCGCCAACGACTGGACCAAGGAGATGGCGACCAAGGGCTTTCCGGACCTCCAGAAGCTCTACACCCTGCACGGCCGCAAGGACCAGGTGTACCTGCTGCGCGGCGAGCACTTCCCGCACAACTACAATGCGGTCACGCGTTCGGCCTTCTACACCTTCCTCAACCGGCATTTCCAGCTCGGCCAGCCGGCGCCGGTGATCGAGCGCGACTTCGAGCCGCTGCCGCGCGAGCAGCTCAGCGTCTGGAACGCCGAGCATCCGGCGCCCAAGGCGGGCGATCCGGAGTTCGAGCGCGCCCTGCTCCGGTGGTGGACGCAGGATGCGGAGCAGCAGATCCGCGCCGCGGTGCGTTCGGGCGACGGCCTGGAAAAGCTGGTGCGGCCGGCGGTTGAGACCCTCATTGGCCGCAGCTACGCCGAAGCGGGCGAGACCGAATGGCGGCTGCAGGACAAGCAGGACCGCGGCGCGCATCTGGAAATGACCGGCCTGCTCGCCAACCGCACGCATGGCGAGGAGCTGCCGCTGCGCTGGTTCCATCCGAAGGCCTGGAAGGGGCGCGTCGTGGTCTGGCTCGACGACGGCGGCCGGGCGGCTCTGGACCATCCGGCCGTCCCCAGTCTGGTGCAGGGCGGGGCGGCCGTGGTCGGCGCCGACCTGCTGTTCCAGGGCGGCGAACCGGTGTCGCAGACGCGCGTGGTGGCCAACCCGCGCGAGTTCGCCGGCTACACCCACGGCTACAACCACAGCCTGTTCGCCCAGCGCACGCACGACGTGCTGACCCTGCTGCGCTTCCTGCGCCACGCCCGGGTTGGCGAGCATCCCCGTCCGGACAGCGTCGTTCTCGCCGCCTGGAACGGTGCGGCGCCGGTCGCGGCGGCGGCGCGCGCCCTCGCCGGCGAGGCGGTGGACCGGGCGGCGCTCGACACCCGGGGCTTCCGCTTCGGCCACTTGCTCGACTACCGCGACCCGCAGTTCCTGCCCGGCGGCGCCAAGTTCCTCGACCTGCCGGGCCTGCTCGCGCTCGGTGCTCCGCAGCCGCTCTGGCTTGCCGGGGAAGGGGCGCAGCCCGAGCTGTTCGGGGCGAGCTTCCGCGAACTCACGCCCTTCGCCGGTGAGGCGGCGCAGGCGCCGGCCGCGGCGGCCGCGTGGCTGCTGCGATAGCGGTCCCGTGCCGCCGGCGTACCCCTGTTTCTCCATGTCTCCGCAGGAACATCTTCTTCAGACGCGCCGCGACTTCCTCGCGACGAGTTCCTGCGGCCTCGGCACGCTGGCGCTGGCGAGCCTGCTCGGCCGGGACGGCCTGCTCGCCGAGGAGTCGCGCACCGCGGTGCCGGCCAATCCGCTGGCCGAGCGGAAACCGCATTTCGCGCCGAAGGCGGAGCGCTGCATCTTCATCTTCCTCGAGGGCGGGCCGAGCCAGATGGACCTGTTCGATCCGAAGCCGCTGCTCAACCGGTACGACGGCCAGCCGCTGCCGCCCTCGATCGTCGGCGACGCCAAATTCGCCTTCCTGCAGAAGGACACCGCCACGGTGATGGGGTCGCCGCGCGTGTTCAAAAAGCACGGCCAGTGCGGCATGGAGATCTCCGACCTGCTGCCCCACCTCGCCACCTGCGCCGACGACATCGCCCTGATCCGGTCGATGCACACGAACCAGTTCAACCACCTGCCGGGGCAGCTCATGCTCAACTGCGGCGCGGCCCTGCTCGGGCGGCCCAGCGTCGGCTCGTGGGTGACTTACGGTCTCGGCAACGCCTCGCAGGAACTGCCCTCCTACGTCGTCATGGTCAGCAAGGGGCGCGGCCTGCCCGGCGGCAGCTCGACCTGGTCGAGCGGCTTCCTGCCCTCGTCCTACGGCGGCGTCATGTTTCGCAACGGCGCTTCACCCGTGCTCAACCTCGCCAACCCCGACGGCATCACGCCGGCGATGCAGCAGGCCAGCCTCGGCGCGCTCAACGACCTCAACCGCCTGCGCCACCGCCACATCGGCGACCCGGAGATCGCCAGCCGCATCCACAGCTACGAGCTGGCCTTCCGCATGCAGAGCGCGGCGCCGGAGCTCGTCGACCTGGGCGGCGAGTCGCAGGCCACGCTCGACGCCTACGGCGTCAACCGCGTCGAACCGCCGATCAAGAGCAACCTCGGGGGCATCGGCAACTTCCAGACCTTCTCGCGCCACTGCCTGCAGGCCCGGCGCATGGTCGAACGCGGCGTGCGCTTCGTGAACGTCATCCACGCCTCCTGGGACCACCACAGCAGCCTCGATCCGCAGCTGGCGCACAACTGCCGGATGGTCGACCAGCCGATCGCCGCCCTGCTCAAGGACCTCAAGCAGCGCGGGCTGCTCGACACGACGCTGGTGGTCTGGGGCAGCGAGTTCGGCCGCACGGCGCTCGGCGAAAACCGGCCCGGCTTCAAGAAAGTCACCGGCCGCGACCACCATCCCTACGCCTTCAGCCTGTGGATGGCCGGCGGCGGCATCAAGGGCGGGCAGGTGTACGGCGAGACCGACGACTTCGCCTGGCACGTCGCCCGCGACCCCGTGTCGATCCACGATTTCCACGCCACCATCCTGCACCTGTTCGGCTTCAACCACGAACGCCTGACCTACCGCTTCCAGGGCCGCGATTTCCGCCTCACCGACGTCCACGGCCGCGTCGTCCCGGGCCTGCTGGCCTGACTGCTCCTTTTCCCCTCATGAACGCCCGCCACCTCGCTCCCGTCCTGCTGCTGCCGCTCCTGTCCCTCACCGCCCAGGTGGCGCCGCCGAAGCTGCCCGAGGTGCCCGACCAGCTGCCGCCGCAGATCCGCCTGCTGCAGCCGGGCGTGAAGCTGACCCTGCTTGCCGAGCACCCGGACCTGGTGACCCCGACCGGCGCGGATGTCGATGCGCAGGGCAACGTCTGGCTGATCGCCTGCCACACCCACCAGCGGCCGGAAGGCTACACGGGCCCCGAGCACGACGAGGTGCTGGTCTTCGACGCCCGGGGCCGCAACCGCCGCGTCTTCTACAACCGCACCAAGACGACGATGAACCTGCAGCTCGGCCGCGACGGCTGGGTCTATCTGGCCGAACGTTCGCGCCTGCTGCGCGTCAAGGACACCGACGGCGACGGCCGGGGCGACCGCGAGGAGACGCTCGCGGCCCTGGACACGGTGTCCGACTACCCGCACAACGGCCTGTCCGGCATGGCCTGGGATCCGCAGGGCGAGCTGGTGTTCGCGCTGGGTGAAAATTTCGGCAAGGACTGGACCCTGACCGGCACCGACGGCCGCAAGGTCAGCGGTCGCGGCGAGGGCGGCGTGTTCCGCTGCACGGCCGACGGCCAGGGCCTGCGCCGCATTGCCCGCGGCTTCTGGAATCCGTTCGGCCTCGCCGTGCGCGACGACGGCGAGATCTTCGCCGCGGAGAACGATCCCGGCAGCCGGCCGCCCTGCCGCCTGCTCAACATCCTCGAGGGCGCCGACTACGGCTACCAGTGGGTCTACGGCAGCGCGCCGGTGCACCCCTTCGTCGCCTGGAACGGCGAGCTGCGCGGCACGCTCGGCATGATCCATCCGAGCGGCGAGGGGCCGAGCTCGATCGTGCCGCTTGGCGGCGGCGTGCTGATTCCGTCCTGGAGCAGCCACTGCATCGACTTCTTCCCGCTGCACCGCCAGGGTGCGGGCTACACCTCGCAGCGGGTCGAGCTGCTGCGCGGCAGCGATTTCTTCCGGCCGGTCTGCGTCACGGCCGCCCGCGAATCGGGCATGTTCTACGTCACCGACTGGGTGTTCAGCTCCTACCCGAACCACGGTCGCGGCCGGCTGTGGAAACTGGAGATCGAGGCCGGCGCGCCCTGGCAGCAGCCGCAGGTGGAGCCGCTCAACGACGCGACCCGGCTGGCGAACGACCTGCGCAGCGGCCGCGCCGAGCGCCCCGTGGCGGAGCTGTTTGAACTCGCGCGCGGCGCCGATCGCTGGCTGGCCGACGCGGCCCTGTCGGCACTGGCGCGCGCCAGCCGGGCCTGGACGCCGGCGTCGGTGCGCGCCCTGCCCGCCCAGGACCGCGTCTGGGCGCTGGTGGCGCTGCGCCGGGTGAATCTGGCCGATGAGCGCTGGGTGCGCGCCCTCTGGGACGATGCCGATCCCGAGATCCGCTTCGAATGCCTGCGCTGGGTGGCCGACGCGGTGCTCACCGGGTTCACGGCCGACGTCGAAAAGCTGCTGTCCCAGCCCGACCTCGATTTCCGCCTGTTCGAGGCGACGCTGGCGGCCTGGAACACGCTGCGCGGCAATCCCGGCGCCGGTGTCACCGACGCCGAGGTGCTGCTGGAGCGGCTGAGCCATCCGGCCACGCCGGTGCGCCTGCGCGGCTACGCCCTGCGCCTGCTGCCGCCCCAGCATCCGAAGCTGAAAACCGCGCAGTTGGAGGAGTTGCTGGCGCTTGGCGACGCGGCCTTGGCGCTCGAGGTGGTGCGCACCCTGGCGGCGCGCACGGATGACGCCGCCCGCGGGGTGCTGGCGACCGTCGCGGCCGACCCCGCGCGCAGCGACGCCCTGCGCGTCGAGGCGGTGGCCGGGCTTGCGGGGTCCATGCAGCCGGAGCATCAGGCCCTTCTGCTCAAGCTGGCGGCGGGCGACTCGGCCGTCCTGCGCCAGGAGGCCCTGCGCGGCCTGCGCCTGGCCGGCTTGAACGACTCGGCCAAGCCGGCTTTGCAGTCGGTGGCGGACCGGCATCCGGATTCGGCGCCGCTGGTGCAGGCGGTGCTCGATCCCGGCTCGCTGATGGCCGGCCGGCCGGCCTTTGACGCCACCGACACCTGGCTGCAGCGCCTGCAGGCGGCGCCGGGTCAGGTTGATCCGGAAGCCGGCCGCCGGCTGTTCTTCCATGCCCGCCTCGGACTCTGCTCGAGCTGCCACCGCCACGGCGGCCGCGGCAACGTCGTCGGTCCCGACCTGAGTTTGGCTGGCCAGCAGGGGGATGCGCGCGCGCTGCTGCAGAGCCTGCTTGAGCCCCATCGCGAGGTCGCACCGCAGTTCTACCCGACCCACCTCAAGCTGGCCGACGGCACCGACTTCACCGGCATCCTGCTGCGCTCGTCGAGCATCGACGTCTACCGCGACCTCACCGGCAAGGAGCGCGTGTTCCAGAAGAAGGACGTGGTCGAGCGCACCGAGCTGAAGACCTCGCTCATGCCCATGGGCCTGGTCGCGTCGCTGACCGACGCCGAAGTGCGCGACCTGCTCGCCTTCCTGCGCGCGCAGGCGCAGCCCTGAGCCCGGTTCAGACCGCGCCGCGCGCCTTCAGGAACGGCACCAGCTCGTCGACGCCGAAATCGGCGAGCACCTCGCCGTCCCAGTCCAGCGTCGGCGCCTTGCTCTGGCCGGACAGGTCGATCATGGCCTGCATGGCCTCGCGGTTGCCGCTGACCACGACCTGGCGGTAGACGATCTTTTTGGCGTCGAGGTAGTCGGTCACTTCGTCGCACCAGGGGCAGCCGGTCTTCACATAGAGGATGGGAGTCATGACGGGAAAAGGCGGGTCTTTTTTGCGCGTGCATCCTCGCCGCTCCCGGCTTCCTGTCCACCCGTTATGACCGACCTCACCGCCGCCCCCGCCACCGATCCGCTTGCCATCTACCGCTACCGCGACGGCCTGTATGCGGTCGACCTGATCGCTGCGGCGCTGCAGCTCGACTTTTTCACCTGGCTGGCGGCGCATCCCGGCGATCTGGCGGCCATCTGCGCGCACTTCGGGTTTCAGCCGCGGCCGGCGGAGGTGATGCTGACCCTGTTCCGCGCCAACGGCTGGGTGGTCCGGGACGGGCAGGCCTTCCACCTCACCGCAACCGCGCGCGAGCACCTCGTCGCCGGCTCGGAGTGGTTCCTCGGCCCCTACTACGCCTCGCTGCACGACCGGCCGATCGCCCGCGACTACCTGCAGGTGCTCAAGTCCGGCAAGCCCGCCGGCTGGTCCGGCGATCAGGCGGCCTTTGACTGGCACCGGGCGATGGAGGAGGAGGCGTTCGCGCGCAGTTTCACCGCCGCCATGGACTGCCGCGGCCGCTACCTGGCCCAGGCGCTCGCGCGCAAGCTCGACCTCGGCGGCCGTGCGCGCCTGCTCGACATCGGCGCCGGCTCGGGCATCTACGCCTGCGCCCTCGCCGCCCGCAATCCGCACCTGCACGCCGTGGCCTTCGACCAGGCGCCGGTGGACCGCATCGCCGGCCGGCTGATCGCCGAACGCGGCTGCGCCGACCGGGTCAGCGTGGCCGCCGGCAACATGTTCGACGGCCTGCCGGCAGACTTCGACGCGCATCTGTACTCGAACGTCCTGCACGACTGGGACCTGCCCGAGGTGCGCCAGTTGCTGGCGGTCTCCCGCGCCGCGCTGCCGGCCGGCGGCCTGCTGGTCATCCACGACGCCTTCATCAATGCCGACCACACCGGCCCGCTGCATGTGGCCGAGTACTCCTGCCTGCTCATGCACTCCACCCAGGGCAAGTGCTACAGCACCGCCGAGTACGCCGCGCTGCTGGACGAGGCCGGCTTCGAGCCGGGCCCCTATGCGGACACGGTCGTTGGCCGCGGTTTCATGACCGCCCGGCGGCGCTGAGCGCGGGCGCAAAAAAGCCCCGGTGGCAACACCGGGGCTTTCGAGCTCAATGGGACATCCGGGCTTGGCCTCAGGGCAGCTTGGTCACGGTGTCGGAGGTGAAGGTGCGCACGCGCATTTCCGGCGGGAAACTGCCGGCGATCTGGTAGTAGTTGGCGCTCAGACCGATGACCACGCCGGTTGCGACGTTCAGGTGCACGGTGACGGTGAGGTTGTTGCGGATGTTCTTCGCGGCGTCGCTGAAGACCAAACTGGTGGGGCGGCTGTCGCCGCTCAGCGGGATCTTGCGACCGAAGAAGGTCAGGCTCGTCAGGTCGCTGGAGATGCTCACATCGACCAGCTCGCCGTCAGCCGGAATGCCGGAGGGGGCGGCCGTACCGGGTTCGAGCATTTCCAGAAGCGCTTGGTAGTTGCCGGCAGTGGCCGCAGCCGAAGCGAACAGGGCGTCGGTGACGAACGGGCCTTCAAAGGTGGTCGGCAGCGAGGTGATCGTCGTGGCCGGGGCCAGCGGCGGCACCAGCACCAGACCCTGGGCGATCGCAAAGTCGCCATAGGTCAGCGTTTGGAACAGCACGCCTTCGATGGTCACCTTGCGCTTGACGGTTTTGCCGGAAACCAGGTCCTCGAGGTTGAGGACGGCGGTGTAGATGCCGGTCTTCGGATCGATCTTGCCGCTGAAGATCTTGCTCCAGGCGGCGACGTCCAGCGCCGAGGGCGAACCGGTCTTGCCGGCGGCGACGCGGAAGGTGTTCTTGGCGGTCAGGCCGAGCTGGCTCGGGCTGCGGGCGGCCGGCAGGGCGTTGCCGAGACCGATTTCGAAGACCTGGTTGCCGCCGAGCGTCAGCTGCTGCGCCAGGGTTTCACCCTTGGCCGGAGCTTCCCACGGGGCGAGGGTCAGGAACAGGTCGAGCGGGCCGAAACCCAGCGGGTAGGCCTTGTCCTTGGAGTTCTCGGCTTTCTGCCAGGACACCTCGGCGGCTTCGCCGTCCGCGACGTGGTACTTGTCATCGGCGCGCTGGGTGAGCTGGAACAGGGCGTTGAAGTAGCTGCCGGCGGTCTTGTAGGGATTCAGGCTGAGGCGGTAGCGGCCGTCGGCGCTGGGTTTGGCCGAGGCGGTGATCTTGGTGCCGTCGCCGAGCTTGCCTTTCAGGGTCAGCACGCCGGTGGGGGCGATGACGACCGAGCCGTAACCGGCGCCGCCCGGGAAGTCGCGCGCGTCTTCGGTCTCCGGATCGGAGAAGGCGACGGTGTAGGCGCCGGCCCAGGGGCAGGGGTTGAGTTTGGCAAAGCTGGCGATCTTGCCGGCGCTGCCCGGAACGTGCAGGATGTGGCCGCTGAAGTTCTCGAGCATCGACAGGCCGTTGACCTCAAAACTGCCGTCCAGACCGAGGGTGAAGTCGATCAGCACCAGGCTCATGCCGAAGGGCCCCTTGACGGCGACGATGTCCTCGCCACCCACCGGCCGGGCTTCGTCGTCCACGGTCACTTCCAGGTTGCCGCTGAATCCGTAGGTTTTGCCGTTGTTGACCGTCAGCTTGCCGGAGACCTTGCCAGTGCTGGCTGCGGTCACTTCGATGCGGCCGAAGGGCTTCATCGGCTCCTCCACGGTCGGCGTGCGCAGCAGGGCTTCGTAGGTGCCGGCAAAGTCGGCCAGGGTGGCGGCGTTCAGGGACAGACTGCCGAGCAGCAGGCTGGCGCTCAGCAGGAGCCGGGAGGCAAGGTGACGTAGGCGTGAGCTCATGGAGGGTGGAGGAGGCTTGGGCGTGGAGGAGGTGGATTGCAGAAAGCCCGAATCTGAAGCTTAGGTCAAAAGTCGGGTTGCACGTCTCTACGCTTTTTTCAGGCCAGGGTTACCCCAAAAAGCAAAATTTTCCGTTTCCTGGCAAACTCCCGTCGATTACGGCCCTCCTCCTCGTCGGGTTCGGACAAAAAGTTGATGGTCGCCACGGTCGTCGTCCGCGGTTTCATGACCGCCCGGTGGCGCTGAACGCGGGCGCAAAAAAGCCCCGGTGGCAACACCGGGGCTTTCGAGCTCAATGGGACATCCGGGCTTGGCCTCAGGGCAGCTTGGTCACGGTGTCGGAGGTGAAGGTGCGCACGCGCATTTCCGGCGGGAAACTGCCGGCGATCTGGTAGTAGTTGGCGCTCAGACCGATGACCACGCCGGTTGCGACGTTCAGGTGCACGGTGACGGTGAGGTTGTTGCGGATGTTCTTCGCGGCGTCGCTGAAGACCAAACTGGTGGGGCGGCTGTCGCCGCTCAGCGGGATCTTGCGACCGAAGAAGGTCAGGCTCGTCAGGTCGCTGGAGATGCTCACATCGACCAGCTCGCCGTCAGCCGGAATGCCGGAGGGGGCGGCCGTACCGGGTTCGAGCATTTCCAGAAGCGCTTGGTAGTTGCCGGCAGTGGCCGCAGCCGAAGCGAACAGGGCGTCGGTGACGAACGGGCCTTCAAAGGTGGTCGGCAGCGAGGTGATCGTCGTGGCCGGGGCCAGCGGCGGCACCAGCACCAGACCCTGGGCGATCGCAAAGTCGCCATAGGTCAGCGTTTGGAACAGCACGCCTTCGATGGTCACCTTGCGCTTGACGGTTTTGCCGGAAACCAGGTCCTCGAGGTTGAGGACGGCGGTGTAGATGCCGGTCTTCGGATCGATCTTGCCGCTGAAGATCTTGCTCCAGGCGGCGACGTCCAGCGCCGAGGGCGAACCGGTCTTGCCGGCGGCGACGCGGAAGGTGTTCTTGGCGGTCAGGCCGAGCTGGCTCGGGCTGCGGGCGGCCGGCAGGGCGTTGCCGAGACCGATTTCGAAGACCTGGTTGCCGCCGAGCGTCAGCTGCTGCGCCAGGGTTTCACCCTTGGCCGGAGCTTCCCACGGGGCGAGGGTCAGGAACAGGTCGAGCGGGCCGAAACCCAGCGGGTAGGCCTTGTCCTTGGAGTTCTCGGCTTTCTGCCAGGACACCTCGGCGGCTTCGCCGTCCGCGACGTGGTACTTGTCATCGGCGCGCTGGGTGAGCTGGAACAGGGCGTTGAAGTAGCTGCCGGCGGTCTTGTAGGGATTCAGGCTGAGGCGGTAGCGGCCGTCGGCGCTGGGTTTGGCCGAGGCGGTGATCTTGGTGCCGTCGCCGAGCTTGCCTTTCAGGGTCAGCACGCCGGTGGGGGCGATGACGACCGAGCCGTAACCGGCGCCGCCCGGGAAGTCGCGCGCGTCTTCGGTCTCCGGATCGGAGAAGGCGACGGTGTAGGCGCCGGCCCAGGGGCAGGGGTTGAGTTTGGCAAAGCTGGCGATCTTGCCGGCGCTGCCCGGAACGTGCAGGATGTGGCCGCTGAAGTTCTCGAGCATCGACAGGCCGTTGACCTCAAAACTGCCGTCCAGACCGAGGGTGAAGTCGATCAGCACCAGGCTCATGCCGAAGGGCCCCTTGACGGCGACGATGTCCTCGCCACCCACCGGCCGGGCTTCGTCGTCCACGGTCACTTCCAGGTTGCCGCTGAATCCGTAGGTTTTGCCGTTGTTGACCGTCAGCTTGCCGGAGACCTTGCCAGTGCTGGCTGCGGTCACTTCGATGCGGCCGAAGGGCTTCATCGGCTCCTCCACGGTCGGCGTGCGCAGCAGGGCTTCGTAGGTGCCGGCAAAGTCGGCCAGGGTGGCGGCGTTCAGGGACAGACTGCCGAGCAGCAGGCTGGCGCTCAGCAGGAGCCGGGAGGCAAGGTGACGTAGGCGTGAGCTCATGGAGGGTGGAGGAGGCTTGGGCGTGGAGGAGGTGGATTGCAGAAAGCCCGAATCTGAAGCTTAGGTCAAAAGTCGGGTTGCACGTCTCTACGCTTTTTTCAGGCCAGGGTTACCCCAAAAAGCAAAATTTTCCGTTTCCTGGCAAACTCCGCTCGATTGCCGCCGTCTTTGTCGGCCTCACCTATGAAAAAGAGCCTCTTCGCCGCCATCCTCCTCCTCGCCGGGTTCGCCCAGGCGGAAACCACCGTCACCCTGCAGGGCGTCCACAACTGCTGCAAGGGCTGCACCAACGGCATCGTCAAGGCCGCTGCCGGCCTCAAGGACGTCACCGTCACCGCCGAGGGCAAGACCGTCACGATCACCGCCAAGTCGAAGAGCAATGCCAAAAAGGCGGTCGAAGCCATCCAGGCCGCCGGTTACTACGGCGAGTCTTCCGAGGTCGGCGCCAGCACCGCCGCCTCGACGGGTTCGGACAAGAAGCTGACGGCTGCCACGGTCACCGGCGCCCACCTCTGCTGCCAGAAGTGCGTCAACGCGGTCGCCGAGGCGGTGAAGTCGGTTCCCGGCATCAAGGAGTCGAACATCGTCTCCAAGCAGAACACCTTCACGGTCGCCGGTGAGTTCACCGAGGCCGAACTGCTCGCCGCCCTGCACAAGGCTGGCTTCCACGGCAGCGTCGGCAAATAAGCCGGCGTTCAGCGACATTTGCCAAGCGGGGGCCGGTTGCCGGTCCCCGCTTTTTTTGGGCCGGCAAGGCCGGCCGGAGCGGTTCAGCCGCGGGCGCCGCTGGCCAGGGTCTTTTTCTGCGCCAGCGTGCGCGCCTTCTGGCTGGCCTCGCGAATGCGCTTGAGGCGTTCCAGGAAGCTGCGGCTGAACGCGGCGGCTTTCAGGCGGGTGTCGACGTTGCTGTAGTTCATAAGGGAAAGTGGCACAGACGGAAGGGGGCGCCGCTACAGAGCGGACGGCCGTTTGTAGGACGCGCAGCAGCGCGGGCTGTTCAAAGGAACGAAGGGCGGGTCTTTTATGTGATACTGAGACTAATAATCAACAAAGGGGCGCGAGCAAGGGGTTTTTGCCGCGCCGGCGCTGCCGCCAGCCGCCGGCCCCACCCCGGCCGCCTCCGCGCGGCGGCCCGGCCGATTTCCCGTTGCACCCCGGGCGCAACGTGCCACTTTCCGCGCCCTTTCCCATGGCCCTCATTGTCCAGAAATACGGCGGCACCTCCGTCGGCAATCCCGAGCGCATCCGCAACTGCGCGCGCCGCATCCTGGAAACCCAGCGCGCCGGCCACCAGGTGGTCGCCGTCGTCTCGGCCATGTCGGGCGTCACCGACAACCTGATCAAGCTCGCCCGCGAGGTCTCGCCCGAGCAGGATCCGAGCGAGCGCGAGATGGACGTGCTGCTGGCCACCGGCGAGCAGACCACCATCGCCCTCACCGCCATGGCGATCAACGCCCTCGGCGGCAAGGCGGTGTCGCTGACCGGCGCCCAGGCCGGCATCTCCACCGACCGCGTGCACACCAAGGCGCGCATCGTCAACATCACGCCCGACGCGGTGCAGAAGATGCTCAACGAGGGCAACATCGTCATGCTCGCCGGCTTTCAGGGCGAGACGGCCAGCGGTGAGATCACCACGCTCGGCCGCGGCGGCTCGGACCTCACCGCCATCGCCATGGCGGCTGCGATCAAGGCCGACCTCTGCCAGATCTACACCGACGTCGACGGCGTCTACACCTGCGACCCGCGCGTCGTCAAGACCGCCACCAAGATCCCGGAAATCAGCTACGACGAGATGCTGGAAATGGCCAGCAGCGGCAGCAAGGTCATGCAGAGCCGCAGCGTCGAGTTCGCCAAGAAGTTCGGCGTCCGTTTTGAAGTGCGCAGCAGCCTCAACCACAACCCAGGAACCCTCGTGAAAGAAGAGACCCCCGGCATGGAATCCGTCGTCGTCCGCGGCGTCAGCCTCGAACGCAACCAGGCCAAGATCACCATCGACGACGTGCCCGACCGCCCCGGCGTGTCGTCCGCCATCTTCGGCGCCATCGCCGAGGCGAACGTCATCATCGACATGATCGTCCAGAACGTGTCGTTCGACGGCGAGACCGACATCTCCTTCACCCTCAGCGCCGCCGACCTGCCCAAGGCCGAGGCCGCCCTGCGCGCCGTGCTGCCCAGCCTGGGCGACAAGGTCACCCTGCGCACCGAGTCGGGCGTCGCCAAGCTCAGCGTCGTCGGCATCGGCATGCGCAGCCACAGCGGCGTCGCCGCCAAGATGTTCAAGGCCCTGGCCGAGGTCGAGGCCAACATCCTCATGATCTCGACCAGCGAGATCAAGACCGCCGTCATCGTCCAGGAAGCCGACATCGAGAAGGCCGCCCGCGCGGTGCACACGGCGTTTGGCCTGGATGCGGCCGCGGCTGCGTGAAGCGGCCCTTGGTGATGGCAAAACGCTTTGCATGGGGCATGGTTTCGACCATGCCCCGCTTCGGTTGGTTGTTTTGCCTGATTCTGTTGGGAACGTCCCCGGCCGCGGCGGAGGACTGGCGCGACGATCCGGAGTTGCCGAAGACGCGTGATGAGGTGCTGCGGCTGCAGATCTACCTGGATCAGCGCCAGTTCGGGCCGGGCAAACTCGACGGCCAGCTCGGCGAGTTCACCTACAAGGCGGTGGTGAACTGCAACTACGCCGCCGGGCGGCGCGACCTGTACGACTGGCGGCCGGTGCGGCAGGCGGCGGCCAAAGTCGTGCCGGTGGTGTTCGCGGCGGTCAAGCTGCGGCCGGAGCACCTGAAGTTCGTCGATCCCCAGCTGCCGGAGAAGCCGGAGACGCAGGCGGCTGTGCCCTACCTGGCCTACCGCAGCCTGCTCGAGTTGGTCGCCGAGCGCTACCACACCGACGAGGACTTTTTGGTCCGCTGCAATCCCGGCAGGAACTTGGCGCAGCTCAAGCCGGGCGACGTGGTCGTCGTGCCCAACGTCGCGCCGTTTCGGATCGAGGACTTGCCGCCGCACCGCGGCTATGCCGCCGATCCCAAGCTGAGCGGGCGAACGGTGGTCATCGACACCACCGAGCGCATGGCGGCGGTCTACGACGCCGGCGAGCGGTTGCTCGCCGCCTTTCCGATCACACCCGGCAAGCCCGAGTTCATTCCGGTCGGCACCTGGACGGTGAAGACCCTGGTCGCCACGCCGACCTTCCGCTACGACAAGCAGTTCCTTGAGGCCGGCACGCGCGGCCAGCAGGCGGTCATGCTGCCGCCCGGCCCCAACAGTCCCGTCGGCGTGCTCTGGTGCGGCCTGAGCAAGTCGGGCATCGGCCTGCACGGCACCGCCTTTCCCCGCACCATCGGCCGCAGCCGCAGCGCCGGCTGCGTGCGCCTCGCCAACTGGGACGTCGTGCGCCTGCCGCAGCTGATCCGCCCCGGCGCCACCGTGGTGGTGCGGTGACATCCGGCGGGCTGCGCGGCGGTTCAGCCCTGCAGGCTGCGGGCGTTCGCGTGGCGGACCGCCTGGAGCTGGGCTTCGCTGAGTTCCGACTCCTGCAGCTTGAGGGCGGCGGACTCCCAGTAGAAGAAGGGGGCGTGCGAGCCGAAGATGAGGCGGTCCTGGGGCCAGTGGCGGAGCAGGTTCTCGATCCCGGCCACGCCTTCGATCATGGCGGTGTCGAGCCAGACGTTGGCACAGCCGCGCAGGTGCGTCTGGGCCATGACGGCGTTGGCGTTGAGCACCAGCACCCGGGCCTCCGGGACGCGGGCCAGGACATCGCGCAGCGGTTTCAGATCGACGGGCGGCGTCTGCAGCCGCGGGTGCTGGGTGCGCGGATCCTCCATTTGGGCAACGAGCTGCACCGGCAGGCGCCGGGCCGTGGCGGTTTCCAGCAGGTCGGTGAAGACGGGATCGGCGAGCGTGTAGCCGTGGTGGCCCGGGTACAGCCGGATCGCGGGCATGCCGTGCTGCTCGACGCAGCGCTGCAGGTCGTCGCGCCAGGCGGGCAGGCCGGGGTGCACGCAGCCGACGGCGCGCAGGCGCCCTCCGGCCGCGCACTGGCGGGCGAGACGCGCGTTGACCGCGGCGAGGTCGCGCTGCAGCAGCGCCTCGAAGGAGCCGGCCCAGGCTTCGGTGACCCCGCGCTGTTCCAGCAGGGCCTCGGTCAGCGCCGGCAGGTCACGGTTCGGATGCGCGCCGAGGTGGACGTTGCCGTCGATCAGGCCGGCGGGTTTTTCCGCGGCGCGGGCCAGCCAGGGCGTCGCGGCCAGCAGGGCGCTTTGGGCGAGGAAGGTGCGGCGGGAAGACATGGGCGCGGATGGTCGATCGAGTGGAGATGGCGGGATTCGGAAAACCGGCACGATTCGCGTTCAGCCATCCACCCGGATGCCCTTGGCCTGCAGGATGGGCTGCATGAGGCGGTGCAGGTTGTCGCGGAAGATGGCCTGCTTGGCGGCTTCGGGAATCTGCGCGCCGTGGACCTTGCCGAGCTGGCTGGCGAAGCTGCGGCCGCCGGCGTCGCTGCCGTACAGCACGCGTTCGGCGCCGAGTTCGCGCACGGCCATCTCGGTCATGCCGGCGGTGGGATCGCTGCCGGCGAGGTCGGCGTACAGGTTGTTCTGGGCGCGGATGGCGCGGATGCCGAGTTCCCAGGTGCCGCCGGTGTGGCCGCAGATGATCGGCACCTCGGGAAACCGCTGCGCCAGGGCGACCAGGTCGTCCGGGGTCGATTCGCCGGGGTAGTTGCCCTGGGTCTTGAACCAGGTGTGCTGGAAGATCACCGCCTTGAGTTCGGCGGCGCGGCGGATGAGCGGGTCGATCCGCGGATCCTGGCAGCGGTCGGCCACCCAGAGCTTGACGCCGACCATGGGGCCGTTGGCCACGCAGCGTTCGAGTTCCTGCAGGCTGCGTTCGACGTGTTTGGCGCTGCAGTACACGAAGCCGAAGCTGCGGTCGGGGTGCCTGGCGATGGCGCGCAGCACCTCGTCGTTCTGGCGGGTGAGGTCGTCGGGGCCCGGGTCCTGCGACCACTTCAGGCCCATGTAGACGCAGAGGCGTTCGATGCCGACGCGGTCGGCGTAGCGGAGCAGGTTGCCGAGGCGGTCCTCCGGCGTCAGGCCGGCGACGCCGCTGAGGTGGCAGTGAAGGTCCCAGATGCGCATGGTGCGAAGTCTTCCGGTTGGGCTACAACGCGCCGATCTGCCCCACGGTCAGGCCGCCGTCGATGACGATGACCTCGCCGTTGACGTAGCGGCCGGCGGGGGCGCAGAGGTAGACCACGGCGCCGGCGCAGTCCTCCGGCCGGCCGACTTCGCCGAGCAGGATCTTCTTTTCGTAATGCTTGAGCAGGTCGTGCGCGCGCGGCTCCATCCAGGCCGAGGTCAGCGGCGTGCGGATCAGGCCGGGGGCGATGCCGTTGACGCGGATGCGGTGGGGCGCGAGCGAGACCGCCAGCGTCTTCACCAGCATGACCAGCGCGCCCTTGCTGGCGTCGTAGGCGCAGGAGTCGGCCTCGGCCTGGAAGCCGTTGGTCGAGGCGGTGATGACGATGCCGCCGGAGACGCCGCGCGCGGCACACTGGCGGGCGAAGGCCTGGGCGAGGAAGAAGGTGGCGGTGAGGTTGAGCGCGAGGGTGCGGTCCCAGCGCTCGCGCGTCATTTCCAGCACGGGCAGGTCGAAGAAGCTGCCGGCGTTGCAGACCAGCAGGTCGAGGTCGCCCGCGTCGCGCACCAGACGCTCGGGCGCGGCGGGATCGAGCAGGTCGCCCTGCAGGTAGGCGGCGCCGTCGACGCGCTCCGCCGGCGCGGCTTCCAGGCCGTGCTGGACGACTTCGGCGCCGGCCTGGTGCAGGCCCTGGGCGAGGGCGAAGCCGATGCCCTGCGAGGAGCCGGTGACGAGGGCGCGCCGGCCCTCAAGCGAGAAGGGGTTCATTCGGAGAGTTTCAACCAGGCGAGGGTGTTGCGGTGGGCGATGCGGTCGACGACTTCCGGCGGTGCGGCGGTCAGGGCCTCGACTTCGGCCTGGTAGGTGCTGATCAGGCGCACGACCTCGCCGTTGATCTCGCCGGCGTAGCTGTAGAAGGGCGAGTCGCTGCCCCAGAGGAATTTGTCGGGGTAGGCGGCGGCGAGGTCGGCGATGACCCGCGCCGGGTCGGTGTAGTCGCTGTCGAAGCGGCGTTCCGGCGGCGCGACGAAGGGCATGCCCTTGACCACGCCCTCGCAGTGGATGCGGTGGGCGGAGTTGTCGAACCAGGTGTTGGGCAGGGCCTGGACGCGGTCGAGGCACGGCTTGTCGAAGCGGCAGGAGTGGGCCAGGCAGAAGCGCACGCGCGGGTTGGCTTCGGCGATGTCGAGGATGTCGTGCGCCTGCGCCCAGAGGTCGCTCGGCGCGACGCTCGAGTGGATCAGGAAGGGCACGTCCCATTCCTCGGCGAGTTCGAGGAAGACCTTGCCGCGGTCGTGCAGGTGCTTGATGTCGGCCTGCAGGATGGTCGTCTGCATCTTGATGCCGTGGAAGCGGTACTCCCGGCGCAGCTGGCGCAGTTCCGCCGCCTGGGCGGCCGGGTTGCGCATCGGGTCGGCCATGACGAAGGGCAGCATGCGCGGAGCCAGCTCCGGGAACAGGCCGTAGATCTCCTTGAGCAGGCGGCGGTTTTCCAGGGCGTAGGGCACCTGCGCCAGCTGGTGGCCGCCTTCGCGGATCGCGTTGTCGAGGAAGCCGCCGACATCCAGGGCCATGTGGCTGACGAA
>CAYYJK010000005.1:0-39215 GCA_964472185.1 uncultured Prosthecobacter sp. | reverse complement strand
TAGCGCAGGTCGGTCTTGTTGACGTCGTAGTAGGCGATCGCCGGCGCGCCGGCGACAAACACCAGGGAGGAGTAGCGGCCCTTGTCGTCGGTCTGGCGGCTGAAGCCGCCGTCGCCGGTGCCGTCGAGGTTCAGGCGGGCCACCCAGTGCTGGGAGGTGCCGCCGAGGTTGCTGAACAGACCGCCGACGATCAGCTTCTGGTCGGCCTGCTGGACGACGCTGCGCACCTCGTAATCCGGATCGGGATTGAAGGCGGCGTCGAGGGTGCCGTCGCTGTTGAGGTGGGCGATGCGGCTGACCGCCGTTGTGCCGATGTTGGCGAAGGTGCCGAGCACGATGAAGCTGCCGTCGGCGAGCTTGCGCAGGCCGGTCACCGTGCTGCCGGCGTCGATCGGGTAGGTGTCGTCGTTGACGCCGGCGCTGGTGATGCGGGCCAGGCGGCTGCGGCTGCGGCCGCCGTTGGCGAGCGTGGTGAAGGTGCCGCCGATGAGAATCTTGCCGTCGTTCATCACCGCGATGGCGCGGACGTCGCTGTTCAGGAAGGGGTGGAAGCTGTCGAGCGTGCCGGCATCGCTGACGCGGGCCATGCGGAAGCGGTCCGTGCTGGAAACCTGGGTGAACGAGCCGCCGAGCAGGACGCTGTTGTCGGTTTGGACGGCGATGGCGAAGACGTCGCCGTTGGCGTTCGGGTTGAAGCTGTCGGCCGTGCCGTTGGCCTGCAGGCGGGCGATGCGGCCGCGGCCGGCGCCGCCGATGTTGGTGAAGGCGCCGCCGACCAGCAGGCGGTTGCTGGCGTCGAGCACCAGGGTGCGCACCAGGTTGTCGGCGTTCGGATTGAAGCCGGCGTCGAGGGTGCCGTCGGCGTTCAGGCGGGCGATGCGGTTGCGGGCGACGCCGTTGACCTCGGTGAACGACCCGCCGATGACGATCTTGTCGTCGCTCTGGACGACGATAGCCAGCACCTGGCCGTTGGCCGTGGCGGTGAAGCCGGCGTCGAGGATGCCGGTGCTGCTGAGGCGGCCGAGGCGGGTGCGGGAAGCGCCGTCAAAGTTGAGGAAGTTGCCGCCGAAGACGACCTTGCCGTCGGACTGCAGGGCCACCGCGCTGACGTCGGAGGCGTCGGCGATGACGGGCGCGCCCCAGAAAACGCCGCTGACGTCGGTCGAGCGGATGTAGACCAGCGTGCGGTTGGTGGCGTCGTAGTAGCTGATCGCCGGATTGCCGTTGATCACCGCCAGGGACGGATGCAGGCCGACGTCGCCGCGCGAGGCGACGGTCACCGGCGCCAGCCAGGAGCTGCCGCGCGGGTCGGCAGCGCGGACGAACTTGAGGTCGCCGTTGCTGGCGTCGTAGTAGGCGATGGCGGGATGGCCGTTGACCGTGGCGGTGCTGGCGTAGGTGCCAAGCGTGGCGGCGGCCGCATCGGTGGTGCCGCGGGAGACCCACTCGCTGCCGGGGGCGTTGACGTTGCCGACCTGCAGGGTCTTGGCGTGGCTGCCGCCTTCCAGTTCGAGTTCCACGCCGGCGTTGCGCGGCGTGTTGGTGCGGCTGGTGCCGAGCATGACGGCGCCGGCGCCGGTGCCGAAAACGTTGGTCTGGTTGGCGGCGACCAGGCGGCCCTGGGCGATCTCGATGCCGCCGGTGTGGGTGCTCGAGGCGGACAGGCGCAGGCTGCCGAGGCCGAACTTGATCAGCCGGCCGGTGCCGGAAAGGGCGCCGGCGAGTTCGCCTTCGATGGCGGCCGGGCCGTTGTCGACGCGCAGCGCCTGGCTGAAGCTGCCGAGGTCGAGCGGGTTGAGCAGGGTGACCTTGTGGGTGGCGTCCTGGGCGCCGAGCACGAAGGACGAGCCGTCCGGCGTGAAGCCGTCGTTGCCGTAGCGCAGGCGGGCCGGTTCGGCCAGGCCGCCGAAGTTGACGGTGCGGTCGGCGCCGTAGGCGGCAAAACCGCCGCTGCCCTTGAACTCGACCTGATTGTCGGCGCTGCCGAGGCTGCGGCTGAAGTTGCCGCTGGCCAGGCCGAGCACGCCGCCTTCGATGACGATGTGGCTGGAGGTGGCGAGCGGGGCGGCGGAAGTCAGGCCGCCCGGCACGGCGCCGGCGCTGTCGATGCGCAGCACGCCGCCGTGGGCGAAGGTGCGGCCGGTGTAGAGGTTGTTGCCGGACAGGATGGTGGTGCCGGTGCCGGCCTGCACCAGGCTGGTGGAGGAGCGGAACAGGTAGACCTGGTTGTTGAAGGTACCCGTGGCCGGGCGGGTCAGGGTGATCTTGCGGAAGGAGACCTCGACGGCGGCGACGAAGGTGTCCGGCGCGATGCCGGGGCCTTCGACGGCCATGCCGGCATGGATGCGGCGCAGGGCCAGGATCGGGTAGCTGGCGCTGACGTTGAGTTCGTCGCTGCCGCTGACCACCGAACCGCCGCCGCTGGTGGTGGTGCCGCTGGTGACTTCCAGGCGGATCAGGTTGTCGACGACGTTGGCGTCGAGCGTGAACGGCATCACCGGGTTGTAGTTGTGGACGATGAGGTCGCTGCCGTCACCCGCCGCGGCCACCGCCATGAGGTCGCCGCCGCCGTAGATGCCCTTGCTGCCGCCGCGGACGTTGGCGCCGACCAGGATGGCGCCGGAGAGCAGGCGCAGGGTGACGTTGTCCGGCACGTTGATCGCGCTTTCGGCCGTGCTGAAGTAGCGGATGGTGTTGACCTCGCGGTCGGCGGCGAGCGTGCCGTAGAAGGTGCGCTCCTGGATGAACAGGTAGCTGGCGTCCGTCGCGTTGGCGGTCGCCACCTTGTTGAGCACGATCTCCAGGGTGTCGGTGCGGACTTCCGTGACCTGCGTGTCGGACGGGATGCCCGGGCCGAACACGCTCATGCTCACCTGGACGTTGGCCAGGACGCCGGCCAGGCCGGCGGAGACGGTGAGGATGTCGCTGCCGCTGGTGGCGTTGACGCCGTTTTCCAGGTCGACTTGGACACTGCCACCTTCCGAAGCATTGATGGAGGCCCCCGGCTCCTGGGTTCCCCAGTTGTCGGCGTTCATGAAAAAGCTGCCCAAATCGTAAAGCGACTGCGAGTCGGCGGAGACGACGGCGCCGTTGACGAGAGAAACCGAGGCAAAGTCGTTGATTCCAGGGAGCAACGTGTCAGCTACATTTTGGTAGACCGCCCATGGGAGGACCGAAATGCGCTCAATTGGAGCTGTATTCAAGAAAATATTAGCCGCCCCTGCATCGGTTTCTGGCTCCTCGATGAAGCGCACCGTGCCGCCCGAGGAGCGCTGTACCGAGGCGGTCTCCTCGTTGCCCATCAGGGTCAGGTTGGTGAGGCGCGCCACGCGGCCCAGGGTCAGGTTGTTCGGGTCGTAGCCGAGCACGCTGACCGAACGGATTTCCGAAGCGCCCTCATCGACAATGAGCGCGCCGCCAAAGGTCTGGCCGACGTTGCCCTCCTCGGCGCCGCGGACTTCGAGCACCCCGCCGCTCATGCGCAGGGCCATGACGCCGGTCTGGCCGAAGTTGGACGGGCTGAAGGTGCCCGGCGTGGCGTTGAGGTCGACCGAGTTGAGCAGCAGGCGGCCCTCGCTGACCTCCATTTCCTGGAGGGCGGCGTTGCCGCGCATTTCCAGGGTGCCGGAACCGGTCTTGGCCAGCCGGTCGGAACCGCTGACCGAACCGCTGAGCGCAGCCAAGGTGCGCTCGTGGCCGATGCTGAACACGGCCAGGTCGGTGAGGGTGAAACCGCGGTTGCTGGAGCTGGTCTCGCCGATGTACTGCAGGGTGCCGCCGTTGAAGTTGAGGTTGCCGACATCGGGCCGCGAGGCGCCGAGGCTGCCGGCGACGCCGCCGTCGGTCAGCGACTGGGCGCGCAGGACACCGTCGGCGATGAAGGTGACGCCGGTGAAGCTGTTGGCGCCGTTGAGCACCAGGGTGCCGCCACCGAGTTTTTCCAGGCCGACCGAGGGGGTGAAGGTCAGCTCCGGCGTGGCGCCGGTGAAGAAGTGGTTGGTGTTGATCTGGATGTCGAACTCGTTGTAGAAGCCGGTGATGGTGGCGCCGGGCGGGATGCCGGGGCCGGAAACCGGCATGCCGATGTAGAGGTCGCTGGCCGTCAGCGTCGAGGTCGGCCGCTCCGGCGGGCTGGCCGGGATGAAGACGCCGTTGATGCGGCGCTGGTCGGTGTTGTTGCGGGTGCCGAAAAGGCGGACCGGGATGCCGCCGACGGTGAAGGTGAACTCGGCGCGGCCGCCGTCCAGGGCCGTCAGCGCGCGGTCCAGAATCACCGTGTGCTCGTCGGGAATGCTGGCGATGACCGAGTTGGCGGCGACGCCGCCGCCCGAGACCGCGGCGCCCACGGCCAGGCTGGAGGTGCTCGGCAGGCTGGTGATGACGTTGTTTTCCGCGCTGGTCAGGCGGCCTTTGCGGACGATGACGCCGCGGTCCTTCATCGGCACGCCGATGACCAGGTCGCCGCTCTGGTTGTACTGGTGGATCAGGAAGTTCTGCAGGTTGCCCTGGTTCTCGGTGGTCAGGCTGCCGGCGCCGGAGATGACCGAGTCGTTGGCGCCGACCGAGGGCGAGACCAGGATGGCGCCGGTCTGCAGGACGTGGCCCAGGCTGGTTTCCGGCGTCGCGCCGGCGCGCAGCTCGACGTTGGTCGGCGCGCGGGTGGCGAAGCGCAGGGTGTAGGCGATGCCGCCGTCGGCGCGGCTGAAGCTGTCGGTGATGTTGGTGTTGGCGTTCTCGTTGAAGACGTTGCTGACGTAGTTGCTGCTCGGCAGCACCAGGCCGTCCTGGAAGTTGCCGGGGGTGGTGGTGCCGTTGCGGGCCCAGTCAAGCTCCTGGTTGCCGTTGTCGTCGGTGCCGTCGGACAGGAAGGTCGGGTCGCCGTAGGTGCCCAGGTCCGCGGTGGTGCTGCTGCCCGAGGTCGAGGCGGTCAGGTAGTCGACGGCGTTCGGGTCGGTATTGACGAAGTTGGCGACCGCGGTGGTGCTGCTGACCGTGGTGGTGGTCAGGATGGTGTAGATCAGCGGGTCCTGCGGCGTGGCGGTGCCGGTGCGGGTGGAGCTGATCACGCCGGGGCCGCCGGTGTTGACGATGCGCACCTGGATGCGGCTGTTGCCGCTGGCGCCGGGGTAGCGCTCGGCATGGGCGGTGAAGGTCAGGGCGGCGAGGCCGGCACGCTTCACCGCGCCGAAGGTCGCGACGGTGTGGGTGCCCGTGCCGGGCGTGGTGACGTCGAGCGGCGGGCCGTTCGGCGTGGCGGACAGGCGGAAGCTGCGGATGCCGTTGTTGATGGCGTAGTAGGTGACGCCGGCCTGCAGGCCCTGCGGCAGGGTGCCGGTGGTGGTCACCCGCACCGGCGTGGCGTTGCTCAGGTAGTGGAGTTGGCCGAGCGGCACCAGGAAGGTGTCGTTGACCTCGTTGGCGGTGAAGCTGCGGCTGACCGTGCCCGGGATGATCCAGGAGGCCTGCACCAGGGCGTCGCGGATGATCGCCCAGCCGCCGAGGATGTTGTTGTAGTTCGGGTTGTCGACGCTGGCGATGCGGGCCAGGTCGAAGTAGAGCGAGGAGCCGACGTTGCGGCTGATGTTGTTGAGGCGGATGGTGCTGCTGCCGCTGTCGCGGAAGATCTGGTTGGCGCCGGCCTGCAGGCTGAGGGCTGCGACCACCTCCTCATGGCTGCCGTTCTGCAGGCGCAGGACGCCGCCGCGGCGGCCGCCGCCCATGACCAGGGTGGCGACGTCGACCAGCTTGGAGTTGTTGTTGGCCGAGTAGTCGAGCACCAGGGTGCCGGCCTGCAGGGTGTAGGTGCGGCGGAAGTTCTCCATCTCCTGGTCGTAGTTGCCGGAGGGGCCGTTGGGGCTGACCAGCTGCGCCGGCGAGATGTCCTCGCCGCGCATGATCAGGGTGCCCTCGCCGAGCTGGTTGATGGCGCGGGTGCCGAGCCAGTTGCCGTTGACGGTCAGGGTCGAATTGATGCCCAGCGTGATGTTGGTGTTGGCCTGGATGTCGATGTTGCCGGTCCAGGTCGCCTGGGTGTTGTTGGGCACGCCCATGGAGCCGCCCTGGAAGGTCAGGGTTTCCGGGGTGAAGTAGTCGACGTTGCGCAGGTCGAAGCGGCCGCCGAGCAGGACGGTGCCGGCGTCGGGGTTGCCGAGGACGTTGCTGCGGTAGTACAGCAGCGCGCCGTTGGTGGTGATGTCCTGCGCCGCGCCGCCCGGGGTCAGCGCGACCTGGAAGGTGGTGCCGGTGGCGTTGACCACGTAGTAGGTCTCGTAGTTGTTGATGCCGGCGGGCAGGCTGCCGTTGGCCACCGAAGTGGTGCCCTGGATGCGCTCGCGGGTGCGCACGCCGAAGGCGACGGTCATGCCGTTGGCCAGGTTGCCGGTGAAGGTGTTGGTGGTGTGGTCGGCCACCGTCGAGGCCACCGGATTGATGTTCGGCACGTACATCACGTTGGCGCTGGAGCCGCTCAGGTTGACCGCCGTCACGCCGCCGCGCGTCGTCGACAGCTGGAAGGTCGTGCCGGTGGAATTGATGACGTAGTAGCGGTTGTTCGGCGACAGGCCGAACGGCAGCGTCGTGTTGACGAAGTTCGGGAAGCTGACCTCGGTGCCGTTGGGCAGGCTGCCGGTCAGGGTGTCGTTGGTGGTGGAGACGGTGGTGGCGATGCCGGAGGTGCCGAGGGCGTTGTTGCCCTTGATCGCCAGCACGCCTTCCTGCTGGGTCACCTGGCCGCTGAACGAGCCGGGCTGGCCGAGCACCCAGGTGCCCGGGCCGGTCTTCAGCAGCGAGGTCGGCTCCGAGCTGCTCTTGTCGCCCAGGTCGAGCATGAACTCGTTGTCGCCGCTGTTGACACCGCTCAGCGTCAGGGTGCGGGCGCCGGCGCCGGTGAAGGCCACCGGCGCGCTGACCACGCGCAACTGGCCGAGGATGGTGTTGAGGGAGAAGTCGGCGCCGATGATGACGCGCGCGGCCTGGTTGAGGCCGTTGGCAACCAGGGTACCGGCATTGATGCCGGTGCCGAGGGTGAAGGAGCGATTGGTGAACTGCTGGCTGCGCGGACTGAACGACAGCGCGCCACCGTCAAGGACGATGAACGAGGCGTCATCCGCCAAGCCACTGACACCATAGCTGCCAGCACCCAGTGAGGAAGCAGCTTCAGTGAAGTCAATGCTTCGCAAATCAATACTGCCCTCTTCAATGCGTACCACGCCGGAAAAGCTGCTGGTTGTATTGCTCAATGTTAAGCGACCAGGGCCAGTCTTGGTCAGGTGCAGAACGCCTCCGCCATTGTCAAGGGTTCCACCGAAAGTCTGATTGCTGTCAATGTCGACCGTCAGCGTCGAATTGCTGCCAAGGGCCGCGCCATTGCGGAGACTGCTCAGGGGGCCGCCGCTAAGCCGGCGCACGGTCTGGTTGGTGCCGAACAGGCGCACGATGGCGGTATCGCTAGCAGCAGTGCCGAGCGTCAGGTCGAGCGGGCCGGTGCCGAGCGCCTGCGCATGGCCCAAGGTGAGGGTGGCCGAGCCGAGCAGGATCGGATCGCTGAAGCTGCTGGTGCCCTTGTAGGTGTTGGCGCCGTTGAGGGTGAGCTGGCCGCTGAGCACGCGCAGCGGGCCGGTGAAGTTGTTGTTGCCGGTGAAGGTGACCCGGCCGCCTTCCATGAGCAGGCCGCCGACGGTGTTGTTGCCGTTGATGGTGGTGATGCCGTCGTAGGAACCTTCCGTCTTCAGGCCGCCACCGTAGTAATTGGTGCTGGCCGCATCGCCCAGGGTCAAATGATTGAAGATGTCAACGGCTGCGTTGCCGCGCACGGCGAGCTCGAACACGCCCTCGGCGTAGATCGGGCTGGTGATCGTGCTCAGCACCCGCGCCATGTTGACGCCGTTCGGGTTGGTGTGGCCGAGCTCGAGGCGGCCACCGGACTCGCCGATGGTCCAGCCGCGGGTGGACTCGGTGAAGTTGAAGATGCGGTCCGCCAGGTCGTTGCCGCTGGTGCCGAGCTGCAGGATGCCGCCGTCGAGGCGCAGCTGGTCGGCGACGAAGCTCGCCGGCGCGGTGCCCAGGTTGGTGTCGCGCAGCAGGCGCAGGGTGCCGTTGTTGACCGAGGTCGGGCCGCTGTAGGTGTTGACGTTGGTGAGCGCGAGCTGCAGCAGGCCGGGGCCGGACTTGGTCAGGCCGACGCTGCCGCCGAGCACGCGCAGCGGGTTGGTACCGTTGACGGTCAGCGCCGCGCCGCCGTTGGTGTGGTTGACGGTGATGGTGTTGTTGCCCGGGTCGATGGCGGTGATGACGGTGCCGTCCGGGAAGCTCGGATGGGTGACCTTCATGCCCACCCGGTAGGCGGCGACACCGCCGGTCGCGCCGATGGTGATGACGTTGCTGTTGGCCGCCATGGTGACCCCCGAGGTGTACAGCAGGTTGAAGTCCTGGATGCTGGCCTGGATGTTCAGGCTGCGGTTGCCGGTCGGGGTGTTGAAGGTGGTGCCGACGATGGTGAACAGCTCGACCGGGGTGTTGAAGGCGCTGCCGACGGTGACGTAGCCGGCCTGGCCGGTGCCGTTGATGGTGTGGTCGCCGTGGCTGGAGAGCAGGCCGCCGCTTTCGATCGAGAGCGGGAAGCTGTTGAGGGTGACCGTGCGGTTGGCGGCAGCGGCGCCGGTGTTCGGCCGGAAGTTCAGCGAGTTGATCGCCCGGCGGGACGCCAGGCTCGGATTGACCCCGTCGATCTTGACGTTGTCGGTCACGTTCATGTCGGAGCCGTTGCTCTGGTCCGCAACCTTGTAGTCGCCGGCGACCAGCGGGGTGACGCCGTTGGCGCCGTACTTGACGAAGTCGAAGTCGGCGAAGGCCCAGCCGCCGAGGATGCCGTCGTCGTTGGGCACGGTGCCGTTGATCAGGATGCGGTTGCGGGTGTTGGTGTTGGTGCCGAGCGCGCTGGTGACGGTGCTGACGGTGCCGCCGGACTCGAAGCGGCCGCCGAACTCGGCGGTGGCGCCCCGGCTGCGGGTCAGCGAGGTGAGGGTCAGCGTCGAGGTGCCGCCGGTGCCGGCCTGGTAGCCGACGATCTGCGACTGGCCCTGGCTGAGGGTGACCGCGCCGAGAGTTTCGGCGAAGGCGGTGTTGGAGCCGTCGTTGGCAAACTCGATGACCGCGCCCTTGCTGAGGATCGGGGTGGCGTCGGGGATGCGGTTGGCGTTGTTGGAGAACTGGGTGTTGCTGAGGATCAGGCGGCCGGAGCTGGCGGTGGCGCCGACGGCGTTGGGCTTGCCGACGACGGTGAGGCTGGTGGGCGAACCGGTGAGCACGCCGTCAGTATGGGTGTGGCGCTCGAAGGTCAGCGTGGTGCCGCCGGGGATGCTGGCGTTGCTGCTGAGGGTGACGACGCGGGTGACCGGGTCGATGGCGCTGATGGTGGTGTTGGCCGGGACGCCGTTACCGGAGACGCGCATGCCGACGACCAGGCTGCTGCTGTTGGTGACGGTGACGTTGGCGGAGTTGCTGGTGCCGCCGCTGGTGGCCTTGGTGACCGAGGCGCCGCTCTCCAGGCGCAGGTCCATGTAGCTGACCTTGATCGGGCCGCTGACGTTGGCGATGCCGTCGGTGAAGGTGGAGGGCTGCTGGTCGGCGAAGCCGATGATGGCGCCGCGGATGGTGATGGCGCTGCCGGCGAGGCCGTAGCGGCCGGTGGCGTTGATGCCGCCGGTGACGGTGTTGGCGCCGAACAGGCCGAGGTTGCGGTTGAAGCCCATGTCGCCGGCCATGACGATGCCGCCGCTGAAGGTGTTGCCGCCGCCCGAACCGCTGAGGTTGAGCGTGCCGTTCTCAACGGTCAGGGCGCCGCCGACCTGCTGGCCGGAGTACATGTTGAGGATGCCGGGGCCGCGCTTGGTCAGGCTGCCGCTGCCGGTGACGGTGAGGTACTGGGGCGCGGGGGCGAGGATGGGGCCGGTGCCGTCCGGATCGGCGAAGGTTTTCAGGAAGTTCCAGGTGCCGCTGGTGACTTCCATGACCGTGCTGGCGCTGTTGGCGATGTTGCTGCGGAAGTTGGTGGTCTGGCGCATGTGCAGGGTGCCGTTGCTGACGGTGGTGTTGCCGGTGTAGATGATGTTGCCGCCGGTCAGCAGCAGGGTGCCGGTGCCGTTTTTGGTCAGGCCGAGGCGGTTGGCACCGACGGCACCGTTGGCGTCCGCCTGCTGCAGGTTGCTGCCGCTGTTGTCGCGGATGAAGCCGGTGACTTCGGAGTCGGCGTTGCCGGCGAGGGTGAGGGTGGCGGCGGTGCCGACGCCTTCGCCTTCGCGGTTTTCGATGACCGCCAGGCTGCCGAGGTCGAGGATGCGGCCGACGGTCTCGTTGCCGCCCATGAGCTTGAAGTAGTTGTTGCGGCCGGAACCGGCGAAGCTGTCGAAGATCAGGGTGGCGCTGTCCTTGATCTGGTCGGTGTTGGCACGGCCGAGCAGCAGCTGCAGCACGGCGTGGCCGGAGGTGCCCAGGGTGGCGCTGCCGATGCGGATGTCACCGCCGACGGCGTTGCCGGTGGTGGCGCCGAGTTCGACCTGGGCGCCGGTGTTGGTGGTGCCGCGGTTCCACAGCCAGAGGTTGACGTTGGAAGCAGTGTTGTTGCCGGTCAGCGCCAGGGTGCCGTTGCCGTAGCTGGTCAGGGTGCCGAGGCCGAGCACCGAGTTGGTGAGCGACAGCCGGGCGGTGGTGATGCGAACGTTGAGCTGGTCGGCGATGCTGACCGGCGCGCTGATGACGTCGTTGCCGCCCTGGAACTTGTTGAGGTAGGCGCCGCCGCCGGCCGCGCCGTTGTCAAAGGTCAGGGTGCCGCCGGTGCCGGAGCTGATGGTGTAGATCGAGCCGCCGGACAGCTCGCCCAGGATCATCTGGCCGACGGTGCGGTTGCCGTCGAGGGTGATCGTGCGGTTGTCACCGAGGTCGTTGTTGAAACGGATGCTGGAGCCGACCCCGCCCGGAGCCGGGATGTCGATGGTGACGGTCGGCGTGGCGGTGTAGCCGGTGCCGCCGTTGACGACGTTGATCGCCACGACGCGGCCGCCGGAAACCACGGCCACGGCGGTGGCGCCGGTGCCGTTGCCGCCGCTGATCACCACGTTGGGCGCGGTCACGTAGCCGCCGCCCTGGTTGGTGATGGTGAAGGAGGTGATGACGTTGCTGGTGCGATTGGCGGTCGCGGTGGCGCGGATCAGCTCGGTCTGGTGCCAGCCGGCGTTGCCGTTGAGGTTGATCCAGGAGCCGTTGGCGTTGATGCTCGAAGAGGCATCCACCTTGGTCAGCGTCGGCAGCTGGGCGAACGCCGGCACGGCGGCGAGCAGCGCCAGGGCGCTGAAACCAGTCCACCAGACCTTCCCGCGCGCAGCAGGCTGGATGGGTGAGCGAAAGTTCCTGTTCATCGGGGGAGGACTGAGGGTTGGCGAACGCATCGGCCGCCGGGCGGGCGGCCGCATCCAGACTGGCAAAGGATCAGGGATTGGGCAGGTTGACGACCAGCGAGGTGTTGGCGACCAGCTGGGTGACCACCTTGACCGGCACGCCGGGCGGCGGGGAGTTGAAATTGAAGTTCGGCAGCGGCGCCGACACCATGCGCAGGATCACCCGGCGGAGGTTGTTGTTGGCGGCCGGCAGGGCCTGGTTGGACGGCAGGCGGACGTCGCGGTCGGGGATGCTGACCTGGACGACGTAGCTGACCGTGGTGTTGAAATCCTGGTCGCCGGACTGCAGCTCGAGGCCCTGGTCGTCGAAGTAGCGCACCTGGTCGCCCATGGCGTCCACCGTCGACCAGCGGGTGTTCTGCAGTTCCCCGACGATTTGGTCGACAATGCGGGTTTCCGCCATCTCGTTGGCGGTGCGCCGGGACATTTCCAGGCCGTGCGGCAGCAGGCCGAGGATGGTGACCACGCCCAGCGCCATGATGCCGACCGCCAGCACGACTTCGACGAGGGAGAACCCCGCCCGCAGGGAGGGGCGGCGACGGGAAGAAAGGGATGCGGTCATGATGGGTGCGAGCCTCCGGGCTTGTAGGTTCAGACGATAATTCGAGGGATTGCACTCAAAATACCGTGGCGGCGCATGTAGCGTCAATTCAAATACATGGTAAATACCGCACCATAAAGGTCCCTCGCAGGACGGATCGCGCAAATTGCCCGATTCTCGAGGCGGCGGGGGCGGCCGGCGCCAGCCCGCTCACGACACGGTTCCACTTGCAGTACCGCCAGTTTCCCCTACCCTCGGTCCCCCCTTTTTTCTGCAATGGATCAACCCCTCCCTGGACAACGCTGGGTCAGCGATAGTGAACCGGAACTCGGGCTTGGCGTGGTGATGAAGGCGGAGTTCGGGCGGGTGGAGATCTTTTTCCCGGCCGCCGGCGAGCACCGGCAGTTCGCCATCAAGACCGCGCCGCTGCGGCGGGTGCGCTTACAGGTCGGCGACGCGGTGAAGACCCACGACGGCCGCAGCCTGGAGGTGACGGCGGTGCACGAGCGCGGCGGCATGCTGTTCTACCAGGGCGCCGCCCGCGAAATCGGCGAGGGCGAGCTCTCGGACACGATCAGCTTCAGCAAGCCGGAGGACCGGCTGATGGCGGCCCAGACCGACGACCTGCGCGATTTTGACCTGCGGGTCGAGGCCCTGGCCCGGCGCGCGGAGCTGCGCCAGTCGCCGGTGCGCGGCTTTGTCGGCGGCCGGGTCGACCTGCTGCCGCACCAGATGTACCTGGCCAGCGAGGTGGCCGGCCGCCTGCAGCCGCGCGTGCTGCTGGCCGACGAGGTGGGCCTGGGCAAGACCATCGAGGCCAGCCTGATCCTGCACCGCCTGCACCTGACCGGCCGGGCCGAGCGCATCCTGGTGCTGGTGCCGGAGCCGCTCATCCACCAGTGGTTTGTCGAGCTGTTCCGCCGCTTTCACCTGCTGTTCGCCCTGTTTGACGAGGACCGCTGCGACTCGATCGAGACCAACGAGGAGAACGGCAACCCGTTCCTGGACAGCCAGCTGGTGCTGTGCAGCACCGCCTTCCTGGCCGGCTCCCCCGACCGCGCCCGCCAGGCTCTGGAGGCCGGCTGGGACCTGCTGGTGGTGGACGAGGCGCACCACCTGGAGTGGAGCCCGCAGGCCGCCAGCCCGGCCTACGCCCTGGTCGAAAGCCTGGCCGCGCAGGTGCCCGGCCTGCTGCTGCTGACCGCCACCCCCCAGCAGCTCGGGCCGGAGGGCCACTTTGCCCGCCTGCGCCTGCTCGACCCCAACCGCTACGCCGATCTGGAGCCGTTTTTGGAGGAAACCCGCCACTATGAGGAGGTCGCCCGCGCCCTGGACCGCCTGCTGGCCGGCAAAAACCTCAGCGCCGCCGACGCCAAGCTGTTCGGCCGCAAGTCGCCGCACGTGCGCGCCCACCTGGAGGCCCTGCAGGGCGGAGCGGAGGAGGCCCGGGACAAGCTGGCGGCCGCCCTGCTCGACGAATTCGGCACCGGCCGGGTGATGTTCCGCAACACCCGCGCCGCGCTCAGCGGCTTCCCGGAACGGCGAGCCCGGCTGACCGGGCTGCCGCCGGCCGAGGAGGCGCTGGACGCCAAGGTGAAGTGGCTGGCCGCCCTGCTGCGCAAGCACGCGGACCAGAAGTTCCTGCTGATCTGCCGCAGCCGCACCCTGGCCGAGCAGGTCCACGAGCGCCTGCTGCACGAAATCAGCCTGCACGCCGCCCTGTTCCACGAGGGCCTGACCCTGATGCAGCGCGACCGCCAGGCCGCCTGGTTCGCCGAGGAGGAGGGCGCCCGCCTGCTGCTCTGCTCGGAAATCGGCAGCGAGGGGCGCAATTTCCAGTTTGCCCACCACCTGGTGCTGTTCGACCTGCCCGACGATCCGGAACTGCTCGAGCAGCGCATCGGCCGCCTGGACCGCATCGGCCAGACCAGCACGATCCAGATCCACGTGCCCTACCTCGAGGGCACCGCCGAGGAGGTGCTGGCGCGCTGGTACGACGAGGGGCTGAACGCCTTTGAAAAGAACCTGCACGGCGCCACCGAGCTGCTGCAGGCCCTGGCCGCGGACCTGCGCCCGCTGCTCGAGACGTTCGACGCCGACGCCCTGCAGCGCTTCATCCAGGTCTCGCGCAAGCTGCGCCAGCAGGTCACCCGCAAGCTCGAACGCGGCCACGACCGCCTGCTTGAACTCAACTCCTGCAAGCCCGCCCAGGCCGAGGCCGTCGTCGAGGCCATCCGCGCCCAGGACGCCAACACCGAGTTCGAGGAGTTTTTCATCCGCCTGGTCGACCACTTCGGCATGCACGTCGAGGAACTCGGCCAGCGCAGCTACTTCCTGCTGCCCGGCAACCTGACCACCGACGCCTTCCCCGCCCTGCCGGACGAGGGCCTGACCGTCTGCTTCGACCGCAGCCGCGCCCTGGCCCGGGAAAACGTCGCCTTCCTGACCCCGGACCACCCGATGGTGCGCGGGGCGCTCGACCTGCTGCTCGGCGCCGAGGGCGGCAACAGCAGCTTCGGCCTGTGGCGCAGCGCCGGCAGCGAGGGGCTGATCCTGGAGACCCACTTTGTGGTCGAATGCATCGCGCCCGCCGCCCTGCATGCCGACCGTTTCCTGTCGCCGGTGCCGATCCGGGTGGTCGTCGACCACGCCGGCAAGGACCGCCGCGACGATGCGGCCTACCGCCACGCCCGCCTCGAGAAGGGCAGCCCGGTGCGGCTGCTGGAAAAGGCGGCGGTGAAGCGCAAGCTGTTCCCGGCCATGATGGCCGCCGCGCGCAAGCTCGCCGAGGCGGAGATGGCGGCGCTGACGGCCGGCGCGGTCGCGACCATGCGGACGCAGCTGCAGACGGAGATCGACCGCCTGGAGGACCTGCGCCAGCTCAACGACCACGTGCGGCCGGAGGAAATCGACGGCCTGAAGGCCCAGCAGGACGCCTTGGCCGAGGCCCTCGGCTCGGCCCGCCTGCGCCTGGACGCGCTGCGCCTGGTGCTGCAGACGGCCTGAGCCGCCCGGCTCACCAGCCCGGCACCGTCGCCGCCAGGATGCGGGTGATGTGGCCGCGTTCGGCCGCGCCCAGGTAGTCGTAACGGCCGCTGCGGTCCTCGCCGGCCAGCACCTGCTTCAGCCGCGCCAGCACGATCGTCCGCAGGGCCGGCTGCAGGTGGCGGAAGCTGAGCGAGTGGATCATGTAGCTGCAGCGGTACTTGAACAGGCGGCTGAGCAGCTGGAAGTCCTTGAGCGTGCGCCCGTCCGGCCCCTGCGGCGCCCCGCGCACGAAGGCACTCTGGAAGGTCTCGTCGCCCTCGACGCCGCCCTCGGGCAGCTCCGCCTCGTCCTTGAACAGCAGGGCGTCGAGCACGTCCTCGGCGCAGTGGTCGATCATGCGCCGGGCGGTGCCGACCGGCTCGGTCTGCACCGGCTCGCCCAGTTCGCGCTGCAGCGAGGTCTGCATGTGCAGGGCCCGCAGGGCGGTGTGGTGGGCGCGGGTGAGCTGGTTCTGCATCGCGGTCTGGTGCTCGAGCACGAGCAGGGCGACGATGTCGCTGGTCGGGCGCGGGTAGCGGCTGACGTCGAAAAACGCCGCCAAGTCGGTGACGTTGGCCCCCTTCTCGACCGGCATCTCGCAGCTGTTGTCCGGCAGCTCGACGGCGGTGACGTTGCCGCGGTGGTGGGCGCTGCCGTGCCGGCCGGTGACGTACCAGCCGCCCCAGCGGTCGCTGAACGGCGTCGTACTGTCGACCACGGTGCTGCCCTGGCTCATGATCGGATGGCCGGTGGCGGCGGGGAAGACGGAGCGCACCAGCACCCCGGGCACGCCGGGCGAAAACGGCCCGCCGTGGCAGCTCAGGCAGCTCTGGTCGCGCTGGAACTGCAGCGGCTTCGGCTCGGGCGTGTGCGGATCCAGCAGGTAGAAGACCGGCCCGAGGTTGGGATCGATGGTGGCGACCTCGATGGAACCGCCCATGCTGTAGCCGATGTAGGCGTCGTCGCCGAACCAGATCAGCCGGGGCGTCTGCGGGCTGATCAGGTCGTTCTGCTTGCTGGTCTTGGAAAACACCAGGACTTGCGAGGCCTCGGGAATGCGGAAGTGCTGCTTGAGGTCGCGCAGCACGGTCCAGACGTCGGTGCGCTCGACCTTGGCTTGGCCGGCGCGCAGCCGGCGCATCAGGTCCTGGGCGGCATCGCGCGGCGCCGTGGCGGAGTAGCGCACCGGCGCCTGCTCATACTCGTCCTCGGCCGGCAGCAGCGCCGGCCAGAGCAGGAGGGGGAGGTAACGGAGGGCGCGCATGGCGGCGGCAGGAGGCACGCAAGGGTTACGGGCGGGCGGCGGCGGCCTTTCAAGCCGGGGTTGGCCCGCACTGGGCGGTTATTGCGCGGCCCTCACCAGGCGGCACGCAGGATGCCGGCGAGCTCCGCCGGCGTCAGCACCACCGGATTGCCCTTCATGCTGCTGGCCTGGGCGGCCAGGCCGGCAACCGCGTCGAAGTCCGCCTCCGCCAGCCCGCAGGCGCGCAGCCCGGGGATGGCGAGCCGCCGCGTCAGCGCCTGCAGCCAGGGCAGCGCCGCCTCGGCCGGAGCGGCGGCGTCGCCGGTGAGCAGGGCGGCGGCCTGCTCGAACTTGGCCAGGTCCGGCGCGCCCGTCCGGCGCAGGGCGGCCAGATTGGCCTGCCAGACCGGCGCCAGCAGGGCGGCGCAGACGGCGCCATGAGCGGCGTGGAAACGGCCGCCGAGGGGCGCGGCAAAACCGTGCACCGCGCCCAGGCCGGCGTTGGCCAGGGCCATGCCGCTGAACAGGGCGGCCAGGGCCAGATCCTCGCGGGCGTCGAGGTCGCCGCCGTCGCGGACGGCGGCTTCGAGCGAGCGCGCGGCCCGGCGGATGCCCTCTGCGCAGAGGGCGTCGGTGAGCGGCTGCGCCCGGCAGGAGACGAAGGCCTCCAGGCACTGGGTCAGGGCGTCCATGCCGCTGGCGGCGGTGACCGCCGGCGGGCAGTCGCGGGCGAGTTCGGGATCGACCAGGGCCAGGGCGGGCAGCATGGAGGCGTGGCGCAGGCTGGCCTTGACCCCGTGCTCCGGGCTGGCGAGCACGGCGTTGCGCGTGACCTCGGCGCCGGTGCCGGCAGTGGTCGGCACGGCCAGGATCGGCAGCGGCGGCTCGTCCAGCGGCCGGCCGCGGCCGACCACCTCCAGGTACTCGAGCAGGTCGGCCGGCTGGCGGGCCAGCGCGGCGACCGCCTTGGCGGCGTCGATGGCGCTGCCGCCGCCGAGGCCGAGAACCAGGCGGGCGCCGCTTTCACGGGCGAGCGCGGCGCCGTGGCGGGCGTCGTCGACGGTCGGTTCGCCGGCGATCGCGTAGCGCACGCAGTCCAGACCGGCGGCCTCCAGGCGGGCGAGCAGCGGCGCCTGGCGTTCGGGGTGGGCGCCGGTGACGACCAGCACCCGGCGGCCGTGCTCGCGGCAGCGTTCCGGCAGCTGGCGGGCGCTGCCGCGCCCGAACACCACCCGGCCGGCGGTGGCAAATTCGAAAGTCATGGCGGACGGGTGGCCCGAAATGCCGGCCCGGACAAGGGCCGATGCGCAGGTGGCGGCGGCGCAAACCGACTGTGCTTGCAGTTTGGCCGGCAGACCGTAGGTTGAACCTCCCCAAAAAAGCATGCGTTTTCGTAACCTCACCCGCCGCCGCGAGATTGGCGCCAACAGCTACCTGCTCGAGTCGGGCGAGAAGCGCATCGTGCTGGATGCCGGCATGCACCCGAAAGCGGTGGGCTTCGACGCCCTGCCGGACTTCGGTCCCCTGCCCCACGGCAGCGCCCAGGCCCTGTTCATCACCCACGCCCACCACGACCACATCGGCGCCCTGCCGGTGCTGATGCGCAAGCAGCCGAACGCCCCGGTGTTCATGACCGAGCCGACCGGCGAGATCACCAGCGCCATGCTGCACAACTCGGTCAACGTGATGAGCTCGCAGCGCGAGGAGAAGAGCATCCACGAGTACCCGCTGTTCACCCACCGCGAGCTCGACGAAAACCGGCCCCAGTACACCTACCGCGACCTCGAGCGCCCGTTCGAGGTTCCGGACACGAACCTGACCGCCAGCTTTCACGACGCCGGCCACATCCTCGGCTCCGCCGGCATCCTGATCCGCGAAAACGGCAGCCGCCTGTTCTACACCGGCGACGTCAACTTCGAGAACCAGACCATCGCCCGCGCGGCGGACTTCCCGACCGAGGACATCGACGTGCTTGTCGTCGAGACCACCCGCGGCACCTACGAGCGGCCGGCGGACTACACGCGCAAGGGCGAGAAGGAGCGGCTGGCGGCGCTGATCCGCGACACCTACGACGCCAACGGCGCCGTGCTGATCCCGGTGTTCGCGCTCGGCAAGACCCAGGAGGTCATGCTCATGCTGCACGAGCTGCACGAGGAGGGGCTCATCCCGGAAATGCCGCTGCACATCGGCGGCCTGGGCACCAAGGTCACGGTCCTGTACGACCACTACACCGACCGCAGCCGCCGCAACTACCGCGGCTTCCGCCTGCTCGACGACATGGAGATGCTCGTCGCCCCGCGCCGCCGCCGCGGCCCGGCCCGGCGCCAGTTCGAGTACCAGCCGCGCAGCATCTACGCCCTGTCCAGCGGCATGATGACCGAGGGCACGACCTCCAACCAGTTCGCCGCCCGCTTCATCGACAACCCGCGCAACGCCGTCGCCTTCGTCGGCTACACCGACCCCGAATCGCCCGGCTACCGCCTGCGCATGGCCAAGACCGGCGAGAAGGTCAAACTGGCGCCCGACCTGCCGGCGGTGGAGATGCGCGCGCGCGTCGAGACCTTCGACCTGAGCGCCCACGCCTCGCGCGAGGCGATCGCCGAGTACGTCGAGAAGGTGCGGCCGAAAAAGCTGCTCATGGTGCACGGCGAGGAGCCCTCGCAGGCCTGGTTCCTGGCGCGCTTCCGCGAAACCCTCGGCAAGGACACCGAGATCGTGCAGCCGGAACCGCACGCGCCGGTCGACCTCTGGTAGGCCGCCACGGCGCAAAAAAAGGGCACGGCCGGCGGCCGTGCCCTTTTTGGTGCGGTCAGCGGCTCACTTCACCACCGGCCGCAGCACCATGTTGCGGTAATCGACGTTGGTGTGGTCGCCCTGCAGGAAGATCGGGCCGGGCTTGAATTCGTCGCTGCTCAGAGCGCCGCCGGTGCAGCCGAGCACCGGCTGGTTGTCGATGATCGTCTGGCCGTTGAGGATGACGGTCAGGTGGCGGTCCACCAGGGTGATGTCCAGGGTCTGCCACTCGCCGATCGGCTTCTCGGCGGCCACCGCCGGGGTGATGCGGCTGTACAGGGCGCCCATGTGGTGGGAGTCGCGCGGTTTGCCGTAGCTTTCCATGACCTGCACCTCGTAGATGCCGCGCAGGTAGATGCCGCTGTTGCTGCCCTCCTGGGTGCGCACCTCGGTCTTCAGGTTGAAGTCCTCGAACTCGGCGTCGGTGCGCAGGTTGCCGAAGTGCTTGCCCTTCTCGACGCGGTTCATGAGGATGCCGTCGGCGACGCTCCAGCCGTTGTCGTCCTTGGCATTGACCAGGCGCCAGCCGCCGAGGTCCTGGCCGTTGAGCAGCTGGACCGGCGCGCCGAACTTGACCTGGGCGAGGTCCGGGCGCGGCGGCAGCGCGGGGATGCGCCGGCCGGTGAATTCCTCCTGGCCGAAGGGCTTGGGCTGGCTGGCGCGCACCTTGGCCGTGCGGCCGCTGAGGCGGTCGCCTTCGGCGCTGAGGGTGAGCGTCTCGGTGACCTGCTCGCTGACCTCCTTGCCGGCGGCGTCCTTGCGCTTGACCTGCGACAGGCGGGTGATGAGGAGCCGGTCGCCCTCCAGCTTGGCGCCCGCGGCGGGCAGCACGCTGCCGCCGCCCCAGAGCACGCTGGCGCTGAGCGCGCCGTCCTTCTCCTCCACGCCGATCCAGCCGGCGCGGCCGTTGGCCAGGGTCAGGGCCCAGCGGCCGAGGTAGGGGTTGTCGGCGGCCTGCAGGAGGCTGCCGAGGCCGAGGGTGGCAAGAAGCAGGAGCGAACGCGGGGTGCGGATCATGGGTGTGGAAGGGAAGGAACGCAGTGTCGCCAGACGGCGGCGGAGAGTCAACGCTGCTCCATCTCGCAATCTTCCTCCGGCGCCACCGGCTGGCCGGTCTGGTCGACGGGGTGGGTGTACAGGTAGCGCCAGACGGCCTCGTGCAGCAGCTTGCCGTCCGCCCCCTTGGCGGCGGCGCCGCCGGGAGTCACCAGGCTGTGCGCGCGTTTGGCGTCGCCCTTGACGTCGAAGGTCGAGATCAGCCGGCGGCTGTGGCCGTAGGGCGGCGCCGCCTGGTCGACGTCGACGATCGGGCCGAACGCGTGCAGGCCGAGCATCTGCCAGGAACGGCAGTAGTGGTCGCCGGTCCAGCCGGTGTCGAGCACGTGGCTGAAGCCGAAGTAGCGGTTGGCCGGCGTGGCGGAGGGCAGGCCGTGCCAGTCGTCGAGCTGGTCGCGCGGGCCGCACAGGCAGACGACGCGGGCCACCTTCTGCTGCTTGGCGAAGCGGGCGGCCGAGGTGGCGCCGTGCGAGGCGCCGGAGACGATGACCTTGTCCCAGTCCAGGCCGTCGCCGGCGGCGTTGAGGAACTGCTGCCAGCGGCCCTGCGGATGTTCCCGGGCCAGCCACTTGACGAACTGGAAGGCGCGCTCCCGCAGGCCGTCCGGCTTCGCCAGATCGGCGAGGTCGCTGTGGTCTTCGCCGGTGGTGGCTTCCAGGCGCAGGTTGCCCAGGCTTTTGCCGTCGTCGCGGCGCGCGGCGGGGATGAGGCCGAACCACTTGTTGGCGTAGTGCACCTGGACGGCGTGCAGGCCGTAGCTGTTGAGGCGCTCGAACAGCGGCGCGCTGTGGCCCATCAGCCAGATCACCAGCTGCCCGCGCGGCGCCACGCGGGTGTCGACGCTGGCGTGCTGCAGGTCCTGCGGCTTGCCCTTCTTGTCGGTGAAGACGAAGTCGATGCCGGGATGCTCGCGGGCGCGCGGGTCGATCTCGCTGGCGCGCTTGGCCAGTTCGTAGCGCTTGGGCTGCGGGTCGTTGAAGGCGGGGGCGCTGTCCGCCGCGGCCAGGGAGGTGGCGGCCAGGAGGCCGAGGAACACGAGTTTCATGGAGGGTTGGATTCTTACTTCTTCAAAAGCTCCTCGGCGGTCCACATGCCGGCTCGGCCCTGGTGCTTGGCGCGCAGTTCGGTGATGGCCTGCGGCTCCACGGGCGAGGCGTTGTGCTCCCACTCGCGGCGCAGGTAGGTGAGCACGGCGGCGACGTCCTCGTCGCTCAGGTGCGGCAGCGGCGGCATGGCCAGGTTCCAGTTGCGGCCGGCGACCTTCACCGGCCCGGCCAGGCCGTGCAGGATGATGCGCGCGGCGACGTCCGGCTTGCCGAGCACCCACTCGCTGTCCACCAGCGGCGGCGCCAGGCCGTCGAGCCCGTAGCCGTGCGGCTGATGGCAGGCGGCGCAGAGGCCGGCGTAGATGGTGCGGCCCTTGTCAAAGCGGGCGGCCTGGGCCTCGGTGAGCGGCACGACCACCGGCGGCGGCGGCGCGCCGGGTTTGCCCGGCCAGGCCAGCCGCGCCTGCAGCGCCGCCAGCGATTTCGGCGGCGCCTTGCCGAAAGCCCGGGTCAGCACGGTCAGCGCCTCGGGCGCACGCTCCAGCCAGAGCAGCTTCGGCTTCGGCGCGCCCTTCGCGGCGCGGCCGGACGGGCTGCTGCCCAGGCCCTGGATCAGGGCGCGCTGGGCGGCCGAACCGGACGGCTGCGCCGCGGCCAGGACCAGCAGCTCATCGACCGGCTGGGCCTTGTTGGCCGCGGCGGTGTGGCGGGCCAACTCCTCCAGAACCGGCGTGATCTGGGCCAGGCTGGCCGGCGTGGCGAGCGCCGCCAGACGCTGGGCGAACGCCGCTTCGCGCCCGCGCAGGCCGGTGAGCGCGCCCTCGCGCACGAGGCTCGACGCCCCGGTGCCGGCCAGCAGGCGGGCCAGCGCGGCATCGGCCTCGGGCAGATTGAAGGAGGCCAGCTGGATGGCGAGCTGGGCGCGCACGCGGGCGTCGGTCGCGGCGGTCAGCGCCTGCAGTTCCGGCGCCAGATCCCGGCCGCTCAGGCGCACGGCGGCGGCCTGCAGGCGCGGGTCGGCCGCCTGCAGCAGCGGGCGCAGGCGCTCGGGGGTCAGTGCCGCCAGACCGTCGAGGGTCCACAGGGCGTGCAGACGGGCCAAAGGCGCGGCGTCCGGCGCCTCCAGCAGCCTCACCAGGGCCGGCACCGCCGCGGCGTCGCCCGACTCGACCAGCAGGCGCTGGGCGGTGTCGCGCACCCAGCCGTTGGCGTGGCTCAGCAGGTCCACGCGCGCGGCGCTCGCCGCCGGCACGGTCACGGCGCGCAGCGGCTGCTCGCGCACCGGCACGATGCGCCAGATGCGCCCCTGGTGGATCGGCTGCTCGAGCTGGCGCGCCTGGATGTTGGCGATCAGGTAGTGGGTGAGGAAGCTGCTGTGCTGGATGATGCCGCGGTACATGTCGACGACGTACAGCGCGCCGTCGGGGCCGTTGGCGGCCTGCACCGGACGGAAACGCTCGTCGGTGGAGGCGAGGAACTCGCGGCCCTCGGCGGCGCTGCGGCCGCTGACGACGCCGTCCTTCTCGCTGAGCTGCGCCCGCTTGAGCAGGTTGCCCGAAGGCTCGGGGATGAAGGCGTTGCCGCGGTAGGCCGGCGGAAAGGCGTCGCCCCGGTAGATGACGGCGCCGCCGGCGGCGGTGGCGGCGGTCAGCGAGCCGTCGGCGCGCAGGCTCTTGGTCTCGTAGCCGCGGTTGACGCCGGGCGTCGGGTGCGCGGGCCAGACGGTCTGGTCGGCGATGACGCGGGCGTTGATGCTGGCCGCCTCGCGCAGCAGCGGGTTGCGCGCGAAGGCCTCGGTGGGCAGCAGGTCGCAGCGCAGCAGGTCGGAGTTGTAGTTGAAGTAGAGGCGGCCGACGTCGTCCTGGCTCAGGCCCCACTGGCCGCGGCCCAGGCCGCTGTCCTTCTGCCAGACGCCGCCGCGCAGGCGGAAGCGGCTGCTGTAGCCGGCGCTCCAGACGGCGTTGTCCATCGCCCAAAGCGGCGTGTTGGCCATGTGCTCGGGCTGGCCGCCGGCGGTGCCGTAGTCGCTGGCCACCACCTCCTTGACGTCGGCCCTGCCGTCGCCGTCGGTGTCCTTGCAGAAGAACAGGTTCGGCGGCTCCGCCACCAGGGCGCCGCCGTTGACCGCCAGCACCGCGCGCGGCATCACCAGCCCGTCGAGAAAGACGCTGGCCTTGTCCATGCGGCCATCGCCGTCCGTGTCTTCCAGCAGCGAAACGCGGCCGGTCGGCTCGTGCTCGGTCGAGCCGGTGAGGTCGCGCATGTAGCCGCGCATCTCGACCACGTACAGGCGGCCGCGGTCGTCGAAACTGACCGCCACCGGCGCCTCGATCATCGGCTCGGCGGCCACCAGTTCGATGCGGAACCCCTTCTCCAGCCGGAAGCTTTGTTGCGCCTGCTCCGGCGACAGCGGCGCGGGCGGCGGCAGCTTGAACTTCAGCGCGACTTCGGCCGGGCCGGCGTTTTTCGGGTTCAGGGCCAGGGCCGGCAGCGTCAGCAGGCCGGCCGCAGCCACGGCAAGGGATTTCGGAACGGACAGGGGCATGGGGGAGCCCCAATCAACGGCGATTTGACGGGCGCGCAAGGCCGCCCCGCGCCACCGGCGGAAATCAGGACTCGAACCGGCGGCCGGCGGGGTACGAACCCAGGCTGCGGATGACGGCGCCGTCGGCGCGCGCCTGGTCGAGCGCGGCGAGGACCAGGGGCAGCGCCGGCGAGCCCTCGATCTCAATGTAGAAGCGGTACTGGTTCGGCTGGCCGCGGATCGGCCGGGACTCCAGGCGCTTGAGGTTGATGGCGCGCTCGCTGAGCGGCGTCAGGAAGCGGCAGAGGCTGCCGGGCCGGTCCGGCAGCTCGACGACCAGCGCCGTGCGGTTGCTGGCGGCCGAGGGCGGGTTCTCGGCGTGGCCGAGCAGGAAGAACTGGGTGATGTTGGGCACCTCGCCGGCGAGCGGGAAGTGCAGGATGTCGAGGCCGTGCCGTTCGGCGTTCTGACGCGGGCCGATGGCGGCGGCGTGCTCCAGGGCGGCGGCCTTTTCCGCGGCCTTGGCGGTGCTCGGTTCGGCGACGCGGCGCGCCTCCGGATAGTGCGCCTTCAGCCACTCGTCGCAGTGGAAGAACGGCATGGCGTGGGAGTGGATGGTCTGCACCGCGCTGCCGCGGCGGCCGAGCAGGGCCAGCTTCACGTCCAGGGTCAGCTCCTCGAGGATGCGCAGCTGGCAGCGCTCGTCCACCAGGCGGTCGACGGTGTCGATGATGAAACCGCCCGAGGAGTTTTCGATGGGCACCACGCCAAGCACGTCGGGCGCGCCGGCCAGGGCGTCAAACACCTCGCCGATGCTGGCCATCAGCCGCACCGGCACGCCGGGAAACCGCTGCTGCACCAGCAGGTGGGAGAAGCTGCCTTCAGGGCCGAGGCAGGCAACGGCGGCGGGAAGCGGGGGAGCGGACATGGCTGCCATGCTCCCCCGCGCCCGGCGGCTGGTCAAGGCGTTGCCGCCGCCGATTCGTTCACGCGCCCAGGCTGAGGTACTCGCGCACCGTGTGGTTCATGGCGCGCCGGGCCGGCGGGTAGGCGACCGCCACCTGCGCCAGCGTGTCCTCCAGCGCGAACTCCTCCGCCAGCGCGTGGCGGCCGGCGGCTTCCAGGTGGCTGATGACGACGCGCTCGTAGAACTCGACGTCGGGGGCGCCGCGGCGCGAGGCGCGCCGGTGCAGGAAGTCGGGATACAGGCTGGTCAGCACCAGGAACTGGTTGGCGCACTGGACGTGGATGAAGAAGCGCTCGTGGCTGCCGGCATTCTCCAGCGCGGCGATGTAGTCGATGCTGTACAGGCTTTCCAGCCGGCTGCCCGGCAGGCGCTGCTCGGCCGTGGCGGGCAGGCCGAAATCCGCGCACACCGCGGCGATGTAGTCGGCGACGTGCAGGTCCTCCACGCCGGCCCGCTTCAGCGTCTGCCGGACCATGACGAAGAAGAACAGCTCGGGCGACAGCAGGGCGGCGCGCCGGCTGTTGAGCAGGGCCTCGAACAGCTTCGGATGATCGAGGATGAGGCGCAGGGCCTGGGGATCGTCGAGCAGGGACATCAGGCTGTCCTTTTCGCGCGGGGACAGCGCCAGCGCATCGCGGATGAACTGCCAGTCGGCAGAGGTGAACCGATACCAGCAGCCGGGACGGGGAAACCGTGTCATGGTAGGTCAGAGGTTGTCGGAAGCGCTTCAAGCACGGGCCGTGCCAGAAAAACCTTCGTGCCGGATTGGATGCCGGCGGCGCGCGCTTTGTTCAGCCCGGAATGCCGCCGCCGCAAAAAACCCAGCCATCCGCGCCGCCGCTCTGGAAGACGACCGCGGCGGCGGCGTTTCCGCCCTGCATGAAAACCGCGCTGCTGCTGCTGGCCGCCCTCGTCACCGCTCCGCTGGCCGGGGCGCCGCCCAACGTGCTGTTCCTGTTCGCCGACGACATGCGCGAGGACAGCATCGGCGCGCTCGGCAATCCGGTGGTGCAGACGCCGAACCTCGACGCCCTGGTGCGTCGCGGCCGCAGCTTCAGCAACGCCTACTGCCTCGGCGGCAACTCGCCGGCGGTGTGCACGCCCAGCCGCAACATGCTGCTCAGCGGCAAGGCCTACTTCCGCTGGCAGGATCATCAGTCGCCGATGACCGGCAAACGCGCGCCCAAGGGGCTGCTCTGCCCGGGCGAGGGCGTGAACTTTCCGGTGTCGATGCAGCAGGCCGGCTACCAGACCTACCACCACGGCAAGAGGGGCAACACCGCGCTGGAACTGCAGGCGCGCTTCGAGATCAGCAAGTACCTGCCCAACGACCTCGCGGACCGCACCGACGGCGAACCCGGCCGCCTGATCGCCGACGAGGCCATCGCCTTTGTCACGCAGCGCCGGGACCCGCGGCCGTTCTTCATGTACCTCGCCTTCGGCAATCCGCACGACCCGCGCATCGCGGCGGAAAAATACCTGAGCCGGTACCAGCGCGACCAGATCCCGCTGCCGAAGAACTTTTTGCCGGTGCACCCCTTCGACAACGGCGAGATGACCGTCCGCGACGAGAAGCTCAGCCCCTGGCCGCGCACGGCGGCGGAGATCCGCCGGCACCTGCACGAGTACTACGCCGTCATCACCGGCCTCGACCACCACATCGGCCGCCTGCTGGAGGCGCTGCGGACTTCCGGGCAGCTGGACAACACGCTGATCCTGTTCAGCGCCGACCAGGGCATCGCCATCGGCAGCCACGGCCTGCTCGGCAAGCAGAACCTCTACGACGCCGGCATGAAGGCGCCGCTGATCGTCGCCGGTCCGGGCGTCCAGCCGGGCCGCAGCGACGCGCTGGTCTACCTGCTCGACCTCTACCCGACCGTCTGCGAACTGACAGGCGCCACTCCGGCGGCGGACATCGACGGCCGCAGCTTCGCCGACATCCTTCAAGGCCGCGCCAGCACGGCACGCGCGGACCTGTTCCTGGCCTACCGCGACGTCCAGCGCGCCGTGCGCACCGACCGCCACAAGCTGATCCGCTACCCGCAGATCCACCGCAGCCAGCTTTTTGACCTGCAGGCCGATCCCGACGAGACGCGCGACCTCGCCGCCGATCCGTCTCAGGCGGCCCTGATGGCCGAACTCACCGCCCGCCTCGAAGCCCGCCAGCGCCAGTTCGGCGACCGCCTGCCGCTCAGCGCGCCGGTGGCCAAGCCGGCGGCCTGGCAGCCGCCGGAGCCTTGATGGCCGCCTCGGTCGTTGTCAAAGGCGCCACACGGGCGCGCCAGGCCCGAGCTGCACGGAGGCGGTCCGCCCGGACGGTTATTCGGCGCCTTTCCAGTCCCCGAATTTCGCGCCCTCGGCGATCCAGGTCCGGATCAGCGCTTTCTCGGCGTCGGTGACCGGATCGGCCTTGCCCTTCGGCGGCATGGCGAGGTCGTCGGATTCCGGCAGCGACAGGGTCTTGAGCAGCCAGGAAGCCTCGGGCTTGCCCGCCACCACGTTCTCGTTGGGGTATTCCTTGCCGCCCTGCAGGATGCCCGCGGCGCTGTCCAGGCGAAGCCCGTGCTTCGGCTTCTTCAGTTTGCCGTCCACCATCTTCTCCTTCTCGTGGCATTTGACGCACTTGGCTTTCAGGATGGGCAGAATCTGCTTTTCGAAGGACACGCCGCCGTCCTGGGCGGAAACGAAGGCCGCAGTGAACAGCGAGGCGGTGACGAGGAGATGGCGGAGCGGGATCATGGCAGCGATAACCTGCCAGCAGCCGGTGCCGGTGTCATCCCGCATCTTGCGCGGACCGCCGGTTTCTGCCGCAGGCCGGCGGGTCCGGCGAAACCACCGGGCGCGGCGCGGCGTATGCATGCGGCTGCCGACCTTCATGAAACTTGCCGCGAGCTTTTTTGCCCTGGTCACCCTGGCACACGGCCTGGACGCGCTTCCGCAGGGCCCCGGGCTTGCGCAAAGCTTTCCCGGCGACCAAGGCCTGTCCGGCCATCCCGCGGTGCTGTGGACGGAGGACTTTGAGCGCGCCACGCTGGCCGACGTCGGCGCCCGGTGGACGGAGGTCGAAAATCCCGGCGGCACGGCCCTGCAGCTGGTCGCGGACAAGCCGCCAGGCAGCCGCGGCCGGCAGTGCCTGCAGGTCACGGCCACGCTCGGCGAGAACACCGGCGGCCACCTGTTCAAGCGGCTCGACCCGATCCAGCCGCGGGTGTTCGCGCGCTTCCACGTCAAATTTGCCGGGGACGCGCCCTACCTGCACCACTTCAGCGGTCTCGGCGGTTACAACCCGCCGACCAACTGGCCGCAAGGCACCGCCGGCCAGCACGCGGCGGGCGACACGCGCTTCAGCGCCCGCATCGAGCCGAACGGCCGATACGGCACGCTGCCGGCGCCGGGCGGCTGGATGTTCTACACCTACTGGCACGACATGAAGCGCTCCGCCGACGGCGGCTTCTGGGGCAACGGCCTCTGGCCCGAAAACCGCCCCGGCCCGCCGCGCGGCCAGTGGCAATGCGTCGAGATCCTGGTGAAGTGCAACGACATCGGCCGGAGCAACGGCGAGCTCGCCCTGTGGCTCGACGGCAAACTCGCCGCCCACATCGGCCCCGGCACCCGGACGGGCCCATGGACCGGCGAAGGTTTTGACGTGCGGGCCGGCGGGGGGCAGACCTTCGAAGGCTTCCGCTGGCGCACCGTGCCGGAGCTGGCGGTGAGCTACTTCATGCTCAGCCACTACGTCACCGAAAACGCCTACCGTCAGAACCGCGTCGCCGCGCCGCCCCCGCTCAACCGCGTCTGGTTCGACGACATCGTCCTCGCCACCGAATACATCGGCCCGATTCACCAGCCATGATCCGCCTCGCCCTCCTCGGCCTGCTCCTGTTCCTGCTCGGCACGGCCCGCGCCGACCGCTACGAACCCGCCTGGGCGTCGATCCCGCCGAAGCGCCTCCTGCAGCACCAGGGCGGGGATGGCGAGGCGCTGGTGAAGGCGGTGCAGGCCCTGCAGCCGGGCGATGCGCTCGAGATCGCGTCGGGAACCTATTCCGTGGACCGGATGTGGGACATCCAGGTCAGCGGCACGGCGCAGGCACCGATTTGGATTCGCGCCGCCGCGGGCGCGAAGGTGGTCATCACCCGTCCGGATGCGAAGCAGAACGTCCTCAACATCGGCCAAGGCGGCCCGGTGTCCTTCCTGGCCGTTCGCGGCCTCGAATTCACGGGCGGCAGCCACGGCCTCCGGCTCGGCCATTGCCGCGAGGTCTGGATCGACCGCTGCCACATCCATCACACGGGCAGCGTCTGCCTCAGCGCCAACAGCGCGGACACGCGCCGCCTGTTCCTGACCCGCAACCACCTCCACCACGGCAGCGGCCATGCCGAGGGCATGTACCTCGGCGGCAACAACGCCAGCTTCATCATGAGCGAAAGCGTGATCGCGCTCAACCACGTCCACGACTGCCGAGGCGACCAGGGCGACGGCATCGAGGTGAAGCAGGGCTCCTGGGGCAACCTGATCGCCGAGAACCACGTCCACGACACGAACTATCCCTGCATCACGGTTTATGGCACCGCCGGCAAGCCGGTGAACGTCATCGAGCGCAACCTCTGCTACCGCAGCGACGACCACACCCTGCAGGTGCAGGGCGAGGCCATCGTCCGCAACAACGTCCTCATCGCCGCCCGGGGTTCCGGCTTCGCCAGCACCGATCACCAGGGCAAAACCACGAAGCTGCAGGTGATCCACAACACCATCGTCACCACCGGCCACGCCTTCAGCGGCGGCTCCTGGAACGCCCGCGAAGGCCTGGTGCTGGCGAACAACGTGCTGTTTTCCCGCGATCAGAACGCCCTGCACTTCGCCAACGGCAAGGCCGGCGTGACGATCACCGGCAATGTCGTCCTGGGTCACGGCCCCAAGGAAGGCTGCAGCCGCGCGCGCAACCTGGCAGCCGATCTGCCCGGCGTCTCCTGGGAGGGCGACCGGCACGATGCCAAACCTGCGGTGGAAGCCCCCTTCGATCACGCCGATCCGGCCTACCTGCTGCCGGCGGATTTCTCCGGCAAGCCTCGCTCGGGCAACGTCAGTGGTGCGGTGGCTCGTTGAGATCGGAGCTCTTCAGATCATGAACCCCACGCCCGCTCTCCTCGTCGGCTGTTTGGCGGCTTTCACCGTTGCTGCTGGGCAGCATCCAGAGCTTCCGACCGGGCCAAACGCCGACCTCGGCGGGCGTTTGCTCCTGCCGGCCGCCGACGAATGGAACCGCGACGTCTCGAAGGATCCGGTCGATCCGCTCAGCGACGCCCTCATCGCTTCGATCGGAGCTGACAAGCCGCTGCATGAGGACTTCGGTCTTGTTTGGAAAGGGGCACCGGGCGGCATCCCGTACCACGTCGTCAGCGGCGACCAGCCCAGGGTGCCGGTGAGCTTTGAGTATGCGGACGAGAGCGATCCCGGTCCCTATCCGATTCCGCCGGATGCGTGGATCGAAGGCGGGCCGCAAAGCAACGGCGATCGCCATGTGCTCGTGCTCGACAAGGATGCCTGGAAGCTTTACGAACTCTTCCACGCGTTCCCCCTCAACGGCGGCAAGGCGTGGAAGGCAAGCAGTGGCGCGGTCTTCGATCTGAAAGCCCCGCGACCGCGTCCGGCCGGTTGGACCAGCGCGGACGCGGCGGGCCTGCCGATCCTGCCCGGTTTGGCGCGTTACGATGAGATCTGTGGCGCGAAAAAGCTGACGCATGCGCTGCGCTTCACCGTCAAAAAGACCCGCCGCGCCTACCTGCCGCCCGCCACGCACTTCGCCAGCCGGCACACCGACGAAACCCTGCCGCCAATGGGCCTGCGCGTGCGTTTGAAGGCGGGCTTTGACACCTCGAAATTCACCGGAGCCGCCAAAGTGATCCTCGAAGGTCTGAAGACGCACGGAATGATCCTGGCGGACAACGGCGGCGACTGGTTCATCAGCGGCGCGCCGGATGCACGCTGGAATCACGCGGAGCTGCTGCCCATCCGCCAGGTGAAGGGCCGCGACCTCGAAGTCGTCAGGATGGGGCCGCTGACGACGCGGTAGGCGAACCCCCACCCGGCTTTACTCACCATCGGCCATGCGTCTGCTTCTGCCTCTTTTGCTCACTTCGACGCTTCACGCCGCGGATTCCACCACACCGGGCGAGATCACGACGCCGTTCCCGACGATCCAGCACCTAGCCGTCGAATGGCGGATCGAGGGGGACGACGACCTGGATGCGGCGTGCAGGGTGAGGTACCGCGAAAGCGGGCAGGGCGAATGGCGCGAGGGCATGCCGCTGCGCCGGGTGCCCGCAGGCGCGAGCCGGCAAACCAGGCCGGTCTTCACCTGGACCAACCGGTTCAGCGGCAGTGTGTTCGATCTCAGGCCTGGAACCGCGTACGACATCGAGCTGCAGTTGCAGGACCCCGATGGCGGCTCTGCCACCCGTGTCGTCCATGCGGCCACGCGGCCGGAACCCCTTGTGAACGCGGATGCCGTGGTCAAAAACGGCTCGAAGGCCGACCTCAACACCGTGCAACCCGGCGAAGTGCTGCTGCTGGCGGATGGCGATTACGGCGCGGCCACCTTCCACCGCGATGGTGCGCCTGGAAAACCCGTCGTGTACCGCAGCGTCTCCGGAAAGGCGGTCTTCAGCGAGATCAGCCTGACGAACCGCAAGTGGGTTCACCTTGAAGGCATCACCGTGCACGGCCCGGTGCGCCTGAACGGCACGGAGCACTGCGTCGTGCGCCGTTGCGCCATCCGCGCGCAGTTCGGCATCAAGGCCTACAAGCCGGGCATGACGAACGCCTGCATCGAGGACAACGTCATCACCGGCATCCGCGCGTGGCAGCCGGACATCATGGGAGCAGGCGGTGACAACGACGGCGAGGGCATCCAGTTCACCGGCAGCGGCAACGTGATCCGCCACAACCGCGTTCACGGGTTCCGCGATTGCATCAGCCACATGGAGGATGAAGGAGCGGCGCCGCAGAGCTGCAATGACATCCTCAACAACGACATCAGCGCCGGTCTCGACGACGGCATCGAGGCGGACTTCGCACTGCACAACTGCCGCGTCCTGCGCAACCGCCTGACCAACTGCTTCGTTGGCATCTCTTCGCAGCCCGGGCTCGGCGGTCCGAACTACTTCCTGCGCAATGTGATGTTCAACATCATCCACGAAGCCTTCAAGCTGCACCGCTTCAGCCGGGGTGACGTCATCCTGCACAACACCGTGATCAAGGCCGGCGACGGCTTCGGCGTCTACACCAGCGAGGCCTTCGATCACGCGCGCATTGAGCACAACCTGTTCATCGGCGGCAAGCCGGCCGCCGCCGGATCCTTCGGCGGCTATCCTCTCAGCCGGGGTCGTGCCGTGGATCTGCAGCGGGTTGGCGATCACTGCCTGGTCGACCACAACGCCTACGCCGTCATCGGCCGCCCCTTCGAGGGCAAGTTCCGCTCACGAACCTTCACCGAGCTGCCCGGCACCGGTTTTGAACCTCACGGCCGCAGCCTCAAAGTCACCGCGCCTTTTCCCGACCATCCCGCCCGGCTCTACGAGCCGCCCGACCTCTCCGGCCTGCAGCAGGCCGGCGCGTACCACGGGGAACACCCCGCACCCGTTTACGGACCGCGCCCGACCGGCTCATCTTGAGCCGCCGTGAGGCTCCCGCACGGGCCAGCCACCGGCTTGTCTTGCCCGGGCCTTCCGCCCGCCCGGCCTCCCAAGTGAGAAGAATCTGCTTTGCCAAAGAGGCACCGCCTCCGTGCGCCAATGCCCGCCAGTCCGGCGCAACACTCATGGCAAAGGCTGCCTTGAACGAAGAGCGAGCCAGCCTCGGGCCACACGGTAGAGAACCCAGATGCCGAGAATGAAAATCCCGGCGGGCGCGGTCAGAAACCCGATCAAAAGCAGCGTCAGGGGCGCGGACACCGCCAGCACCAGGACACTCCAGAGCAGCGCCCACCAAAAAGTCCGGATCTGCCAGCCAAAATGGCTTTCCAGCCATGTGCCAGCCACCTCCCGGCGGCGCGCATAGTTCATCACCACGGCAACGATGGAAGGCACGCCGAAAATGAAGCTTCCCACGATGGAGGCGGCGCCGGTCACACCGATGAGTGCGGAGAGCAGGTGCAGCGCGTAGATGAGGTGGGTGTAGGTGACGAGGGCATCGTTGCGGGACGGAGTCATGGCGTGTCGTGGTACAGGCAGTTCACCGGCTCAGGAGATGATACGCCAAAAGCTGCTGAACCCCCTTGATGTCAGCCCCCTTGCGGAATTCTTTTTTGATCGGCGCGGCCGTTCCAGAAACCCAGATGAGGAGCTCGGAGTCCAGGTCCAAGCGCCCCGCCGTTTCCACCGAAAACTGGGTGATGTTGCGGTAGGGAATCGAGTGATAGCGGACCTTTTTCCCGGTGAGCCCCTGCTTGTCCACCAGGATGAGACGGCTTTGCGTGAAGACCAGCAGGTCCCGCACGATTTTGAAGCCGCCGGTGATCTCTTCCCCCTGAATCAGAATGGGGGCAAATTCCGCCTGCAGTTCGCGCGGATCGACCGGCGAGGCGGTGCCGAAGAGTGCGTTGACGATTCCCATGGCGGTTGAATGTCCTGTGCGCAGAGATGACTGCGGGGGCTGGGTCCGGGTGCCGGCTTCTGCCCGGCGGTGCAAGTTGCTGCTACATCGTTTCCCTCACGAATGAAACCTCTTTCCTGCAGTCCGGCGGGCGGGCAGTGCCTCGCGCTGAACGCCTTCCCAACCCACGTGCCGCCGGCCGGCTGAAGGCGGCCCCGCTCAATCCGCCTCCGTCACCCCCTGCTTCGGCCGCAGCACGGCGTACAGGCCGAGGCTGACGGCGAGGATGGCGAGGGCGATGAGCGGCGCGGTGCGTTCGTTGGCATCGCCGCTGGCGAAGGCTTTTTGCAGGCGGGTGACGATCAGGGCGGCGCAGACGAAGGCGCCGAGCACGGGCACGGCCAGCGGCACCTCGAAGCCGCCCGGAGCCTCGCGCGGGCGGCGTTTGAGCACGACCAGGGCGAGGTTGACGACGGTGAAGACGGTGAGCAGGAGCAGCACGGTGGCCTCGGCCAGCTGCTTGACACCGCCGCTGAGGATGAGGGCGCTGACGATGACGAAAAGCACGATCACCGCCGCGTGCGGGCTGCGGCGCACGGGATGGATGACGCCGAGGATGCGCGGCAGCAGGCCCTGGCGGCTCATGCCGTACAGCAGGCGCGAACCCATCAGGTAGTTGAGCAGGGCGGTGTTGCCGATGGCGAAGATGGTGATGCCCAGGTAGACGCCGTCGATGCCCCGGAACCAGGGCGCGGCCCGGCGGGCGACCTCCATGAGCGGCGTCTTGCTGGCCGCCAGTTCGCGCCAGGGCACCACCGACACCGCGGTGATCGCCACGGCCAGGTAGATCAGCGTCGCCACGATCATGGCGCCGATCAGGCCGAAGGGCACGTTGCGGCGCGGGTTCTGGACCTCCTCGCTGACGTTGAGGATGTCCTCAAAGCCGATGAAGGAGTAGAAGGTCAGCACCGCGCCCTGCATGACCAGGGCGAGGGTGATGCCCGAGCCGGCACCGGCCGTGTCGCGCGCGGTTTCCAGGTAGTTGACGCTGCCCCAGTAGCGCAGGCCGACGGCGATGATGAACAGCAGGCCCGCAGCTTCGACGCAGGTGCAGATCAGGTTGGCCCACATGCTCTCGCGGATGCCGCGGTAGATGACGGCGCCGATCAGGAAGACCAGGCCGATGGCGACCAGCTTGACCGGCAGGACCACGCCGAAGGCCTTCTCCAGATTCTCGGCGATCGCCTGCGAGCCGGTGGCCATGCTGGTCAGGCCGCTCATCATCACCGCCAGGCCGACGACGTAGCTCAGCCAGGGGCGCTGCAGGGCGCGCTGGGTGACGTAGGCGGCGCCGCCGGCGCGGGCATGGCGGCTGCCGACGCAGGCGTAGGACAGGCCGGTGAGGATGGCGGCGACCAGCGCCGCCAAAAAGGCCAGCCAGACCGCGTTGCCCAGGCTCTCCGCGGCGCGGCCGATGAGGGCGTAGATGCCGGCGCCGAGCATGGAGCCGAGGCCGTAAAACAGCACCTGCCAGCCGCCAAGGGTCTGCTGCAGGCCGGGCGAAGCATCGGGACGGGACGCGCTCATGACGGTTCCCCTAGCGGAGGATGCCGGATTCGGGAAGCGGAAAAGCCGCCCCAACGCACAACGGCGGGCATCGCTGCCCGCCGTTGGCTGTGGGATGAAGGCCGGCGCCTTACTGGCAGGCCTCGCAGGTGCCGCCGTTGCGCATGGCTTCGATCGAGCAGGCCTGCACCTCTTCGGCGGTGTATTCGCGCTTGATGACGCCGCGCAGCTCCTTCTCCACCTGGGAGGTGGACTTCTCGATGTTGCTGGCGCTGCGGGTGCGCAGGTAGTAGGTGGTCTTGAGCCCCTTCTTCCAGGCGCCGCGGTACATGTGCGACAGGGTGCGCATGTCGCTCTCGCCGCAGAACAGGTTCACCGACTGCGACTGGTCGATCCACTTCTGGCGGCGGGCGGCCGCGTCGATGAGCCAGGACCAGTCGATGGCGAAGGCGGTGGCGTAGCGGCGCTTGAGGTCGACCGGGATCTCCTCGATGCCCTCGATCTCGCCGTCCATGTACTTGAGCTTCTCCTGGATGTCCTCGGTCCACAGGCCGCGCTTCTTGAGGTCGCGGATCAGGTAGGGGTTGAGGACCATGAAGTCGCCGGAGAGGTTGGACTTCACCAGCATGTTGCTCATCAGCGGCTCGATGCACGGGCTGGAGCCCATGATGTTCGAGATGGTGGCCGTCGGCGCGATGGCAAGCACGTTGCTGTTGCGCATGCCGTGCTTGGCGATCTTGGCGCGCAAGGCGCTCCAGTCCATCTTGCCGCCGCGCGGCACCTCGACCTCGACGCCGCGCTCCTTCTCGAGCAGGTCGAGGGTGTCCTGCGGCAGCAGGCCGCGGTCCCACTTGCTGCCCGGATAGGTGGAGTAGGTCCCCTTCTCCGCGGCGAGGTCGCTGCTGGCCTCGTAGGCGTAGTAGGCGACCGCCTCCATGAATTCGTCGTTGAACTCGACGGCCTCCTTGGAGGCGAACGGAATGCCCTTGCGGTAGAGGGCGTACTGCAGGCCCATGACGCCGAGGCCGATGGGGCGGTGGCGGATGTTCGAGGTGCGGGCGGCCTCGGTCGGGTAGAAGTTGATGTCGATGACGTTGTCGAGCATGCGCACGGCGGTGCGGATGGTCTCGCGCAGCTTCGGATGGTCGATGGCACCGGACTCGTCGAGGTGGTTGTCGATGAGCACGGAGCCGAGGTTGCAGACCGCGGTCTCGTCCTTGCTGGTGTTGAGCGTGATCTCGGTGCAGAGGTTGCTGCTGTGGATGACGCCGCAGTGGTCCTGCGGGCTGCGGACGTTGCAGGGGTCCTTGAAGGTCATCCAGGGGTGGCCGGTCTCGAAGATGGACTTGAGCATCTTCTTCCAGAGGTCGAGCGCCTCGACCTTGCGGCCGTAGATGCGGCCGGACTCGGCGAGGGCCTCGTACTCGGTGTAGCGCTTCTCGAAGGCGCTGCCGTACAGCTCGTGCAGGTCGGGCACCTCGTTGGCGCGGAACAGGGTCCAGGAGCCGCGCGACTCCATGCGCTTCATGAACAGGTCCGGGATCCAGTTGGCGGTGTTCAGGTCGTGCGTGCGGCGGCGCTCGTCGCCGGTGTTGACGCGCAGCTGCAGGAAGTCCTCGATGTCGTTGTGCCAGATTTCCAGGTAGGCGCAGCCGGAACCGCGGCGCTTGCCGCCCTGGTTGACGGCGATGAGCTGGTCGTTGTGCAGCTTCAGGAAGGGGATGACGCCCTGGCTCTCGCCGTTGGTGCCCTTGATGTAGCCGCCGGTGCCGCGCACCGCCGTCCAGGAGCCGCCGAGGCCGCCCGCCCACTTGGACAGGAAGGCGTTTTCGGCAATGCCGCGGATCATGATCGACTCGATGTTGTCGTCGACCTTGTACAGGTAGCAGGAGGACAGCTGGCTGTGCATGGTGCCGCTGTTGAACAGGGTCGGCGTGCTCGAGCAGAAGCGGCGGCCCTTGTAGAGCTTGTACAGGGAGACGATCTTCTCCTCGGCGTCCTTCTCCTGGATGCACAGGCCCATGGCGACGCGCATCCAGAACAGCTGGGGCGCCTCCAGGCGCTTGTTCGGCTTCACCTTCTTGTCGACGATCAGGTAGCGGTCGTACAGGGTCTGGATGCCGAGGAAGTCGAAGTCCAGGTCGGCGGCCGGGTCGAGGGCGTCGGCCAGCTTGTCGAGGTCGAACTCGAGCAGGCGCGGGTGCACGCGCTCGATGTCGACGGCGCGGGCGAGGTTGCGGCGGAAGGCGCGGCGGTGGTGGTCGCGCAGGGCCTCGATGCCGTCGCGCAGGATGTCCCAGCCGAGCACCTCCTCATAGACGTAGGTGAGCAGGATGCGGGCGGCGAACTTGGCGAAATCCGCGTCCTTCTGCATCAGCGTCTTGGCGTTGAGCACGACCGTCTTCTTCAGGTGGTCGAGGGTGATGTCGGAGTTCAGCGAGCGGCGCAGCTCCATCTCGATCTCGGCGCGGGTCAGGCAGAGGTCGAGGCCGAGCATGGCGAAGTCGATGCGGCGCTTGAGGTCCTGGCCGTCCCAGAGGAAGGAGCCGCCGTCGGCGGTCTTGACCAGCAGCAGGGCCTGCTGCTGCTCGCTCTCCTGCTCGCTGGCCTCGGCGGCCTGGGCTTCCTCGGCCTCGCGCATCTTGGCGCGCAGGGCGCGGTACTGGATGTAGGAGCGGGCGACCTTGAAGAAGCCCTGCTTCATCAGCTCCTCCTCGACCAGGTTCTGCACGTCCTCGATGTGCATGAACTGCTTGTTCTCGTCGGCCACGGCGCGGCTGACCGCCTCGGCGACCTGCACCGCCGGGGTGGAGTCGAGCTCCATCGACAGGAAGGCCTTGCGGACGGCGATTTCGATCTTGTTGTGGTTCCAAGGCACCAGCTGGCCGCTGCGGCGGATGACTTTGGTGTTCACGATCAGGGGCTGGATGTGGCTGTTGTCGGAGAGGTCGTCCTGGCCGGCGCGCTTGCGCCGTTCGGCGAGGCTGCGGGCGACGTCATGGGCGTTGTGGCGGACCAGGGCGCGCTCGATGCAGTGGTAGATGTCCTTGCTGCTCAGCGGCCGGGCGGCGCCGTCGGCTCCGGTCTGGCCGCCGCGCTGCTGGAGCTCGTCGGTGACCGCGCGGGCGATGGTCTGGACGAGCTGGCGGTTCTGGTCGCTGTAGATGTCGCCGCCGGGCTGGCGGGCGAGCATGAGGTCGGCCAGGGCGCTGCCGACGGTGTCGGCGATTTCGCCCATGTCGAAGTCGCGCTCATGGCCGCCGACCTTGACTTTGATGGTGGAGGTCAGGGCCCCGGTGGTCAGCGCGCTCCATTCGAAATGGGGCTTCTGGTCCTTGGGAGTGTGGACGACTTTTTTGAGTTCCTTGTCTTCGTTGAGCAGATCCTGAATCATGGGAGGGGTCGGGAGGAATGAGGTTGATGAGGAGCGGCACGGTGGGACGAGGCCGGGCAGCGCGCGCCGGGCGGCCCCGGCGACGCCGTCGAGCCTCTGAAATTACAGATCGTCGTCGGAGCAGACGGTGAGGGCGGAGGACTTCTGGTAGTCGGTCACCTTGCCCTCGAAGAAGTTCTGCTCCTTGCGCACGTCCATCATCTCCGCCAGCCAGGGCAGCGGGTTGCTGATGCCCGGGTTGATCGGCGGCAGCCCGCAGCCCTGCAGGCGGCGGTCGGCGATGTAGTCGGTGTAGCGTTCGAACTCCTCGGCGCTCAGGCCGACGGCGTTGACCGGCAGGCAGTCGCGGATGAATTCCTTCTCCAGGGCGACGGCCTCGCGCATGGTGTTGACCAGGTCCTCGCGGAATTCGGTGGTCCAGATGTCCGGGTTCTCGTCGATCAGGTCCATGAACAGGCTGCGGAAGACCTCGATGTGGTTGGACTCGTCGCGCAGGGTGTAGCGGAACATCTGGCCGATGCCCGGGAACTTGTTCTGGCGGTACAGGGCCAGGATCATGCCGAACAGGCCGTAAAACTGGGTGCCTTCCATGCACTGGCCGAACACGAAGATGTTCTTGGCCAGCAGCTGCTTGTTCTCCAGCTTGGTCAGATCGAGCTCGCGGCGCAGGTTGTTGGAGTGCCGGGTGACGAACTCGTTCTTCTTCACGATCGTCGGGATCTGCTCGAACATCGCCTCGCACTCGTGCGGGTTGATGCCCAGGCTGGAAATCATGTACAGCAGGCTGTCGGCGTGGATGTTCTCCTCATGGGCGTGCCGGCCCAGCACCAGCTTGAGCTCCGGCGCGGTGACCAGTTCGCGGACGACGTGCTGGACGTTGTCGCCGACGATGCCTTCGGCGGCGGAGAAGTAGCCGATGCCCATCATGATGATCCAGCGCTCGTTCTGGGAGATCTCGGCGGAGCGCCACTGCTCGACGTCCTTCTGCATCTGGATGTCTTCCGGCTCCCAGTGG
>CAYYJK010000004.1:0-39918 GCA_964472185.1 uncultured Prosthecobacter sp. | reverse complement strand
CATGAACCCGATGGACGTCTCCGACGTCGGCTACGACGCCTTCCTGATCAACGGCGGGCGCCGCACCCGGCTCGAGGGCAGGCCCGGTGAAAAAATCCGCCTGCGCCTGATCAACGCCTCCGCCTCGACCTACTTCCACGTGCAATTCTCGGGCGGGCCGATGACGATTGTCGCCGCCGACGGCCCGCCCGTCGAACCCGTGCAGGTCGACCGCCTGTTCATCGCCATCGCCGAGACCTACGACGTCGTGGTGACGCTGCCCGCCGCCGGCCAGTGGGAGCTGCGCGCCACCGCCCAGGACGGCAGCGGCCGCGCTTCGGCGCTGCTCGGCGAAGGGCGGCCGCATCCGGCCAGCGATCCGCCGCGGCCGAACCTGTACACCATGGACGAGATGCTCAACCTCGCCCTGGAGGAGCAGGAGGACGACCCGCGCGCTTCGCTCAACCTGCCGCGTCCCGGGTCGCCCTACCGGCTCCTGCGCGCCGTGCATGACACAACCCTGCCGGCGAAGGCGCCGGTGCGCACGCTGCGCATGAGCCTGACCGGCGACATGAACCGCTACGTCTGGTCCTTCGACGGCAAGACCGTGGCCCAGGAACCCTACGTGCCGCTCAAGCACGGCGAGGTCGTGCGGCTGGAACTGGTCAACGACACCATGATGCACCATCCGATCCACCTGCACGGCCACTTCTTCCGCGTGCTCAACGGCCAGGGGGCGCGCTCACCGCTGAAGCACACCGTCGACGTGCCGCCGATGAGCCGGCGCGTCATCGAGTTCGAAGCCAACGAGCGCAAGGACTGGATGTTCCACTGCCACATCCTCTACCACATGATGTCCGGCATGGCGCGCGTGTTCAGCTACGACCGGCCGACGGCCACGCTCGCGGCCGACACGGCGGCGGCCGGTCATGCCGGCGCTGCGGACAAGGCGCACGGCCTCGGCCATGCCGCCGGCCTGGGCGAGCACGCCCACGATCCCTGGTACTTCTGGGGCGCAGCCTCGCTGCAGTCGCACCTCAGCGAGGGCCAGCTGACCCTGATGAACGCCCGCAACGATTTCCTGCTCGGCTGGGAGGTCGGCTGGCAGGGCGTCGACCGGACCGAGTACGAGGTGGACGCCCTGTATCAGCGCTACTTCAACCCCAACTTCCAGGCCTTTGCCGGCGCGCGCCTGACCAACGATCCGGACGCGGACGACCGCGCCGTCCTCGGCTTCAACTACCGCCTGCCGATGCTGGTCTGGGCCGGGCTCAGCCTCGACAGCGAAGGCGACGCCCGCCTGACACTGGCCAAGCGCCTGCAGCTCACCTCGCGGCTCGGCCTGTTTGGCCGGGTCGAGTACGACACGAACACGCAGTGGGAATGGAGCGTTGGCGCCGACTACACGCTCAGCAAACCCCTCTCCCTGGTCACCCAGTACCACTCCGAGTACGGCTTCGGTGCCGGCGTGCTCATCCGCTTCTGAAACCCTCTCCATCCACCCCCCAACCCCATGAAAACCCAGATCCTCACCCTGCTCACCACCGCCCTGCTCGGCTTCGGCCTCAGCGCCTGCTCCAGCCCCGCCGCCTCGGCCGGCGTCAAGCCCTACCCGCTCGACACCTGCCTGGTCACCGGCAACGAACTCGGCAGCATGGGCACGCCCATCACCCAGGTGCACGGCAACCGGGAGATCAAATTCTGCTGCCAGCCCTGCGTGAAGAAGTTCGCGGCCAACCCCGCGAAGTACCTCGCGCGCCTGCCGCAGTGACCCGCCGCCGGCGCGGACCGGATTCGGCAGCACCGGCGTAGATCGGCGGCCGGGGCGACGTTGTCTGTCGCCCCATGATCCGCCTGCTCCTCGCCGCCCTGCTGCTCTGCCTTCCTGTCCGCGCCGACGAGGCGGAAGTGCCGCTGGCCTTCGGACCGCATCGCGATCTGACGATCCAGCCGCAGCCGGAAGGCGTCCTGCAGGTCACGCTCGGCGCCGGCCATCCGCATTTCTGGACGGCGGTCGTGCCGCCCGCCTACGCGGCGGGCCGGCACACGGTGCTCGCGCTCGAGTACTTCGCGCCCAACGGCCTGGAGTCCGTGGTGCTGCGCTACCGCGTGGCCGACGGCAGCATGGCGGTGGCCGAGGTGCTGCCGGCGCCGCTGGCGGAGACCTGGCAGCCGCTGGTCTTTGACCTGAGCCGGCTCGAGGTGAAACCCGCCGCCGGGCATCCGGAGATGCGCTTCCATTTCGCCTTCAACGGCGCCGCCGGCACGCCGCTGCAACTGCGCCGGATGCGCCTGCGCGAGCCCAATGCCGAGGAACGGCGCCTGGCCGCGACCCGGGAGCAAACCCGGCGGGAGCGCGAAGCCGAGGCGGCCGCCATCCTCGCCGACCTGCGCGCGGCCTACCCGGCGCGCCTCGACAGCGTGCAGGTCGCCGCCCGTGAGATCAGGATCACCGGTAGGGCGGCGGCCGGCACGGCGCTGCGGCTGATCGGACTGCCGCCGGAGCTGCGCTCGTTCGACGCGCCGCGTGAGCGCGCGGAGCTGGAACTGGCGCCGGATGCGCAGGGCCGCTTCCGCGTCGGCGTGCCGCGCGTGGCCCCGGGCGGCGCGCGCGACCGCGCCCTCTGGCGCTGGCGCCTGGCCGATGCGCAGGGCCGCTGGCTCTCGGCGGCGTGCTGGCCCACGGCCTACGCCGACGGAGTCGCCCGCCCGCTGCCCAAGCTGACCGCACCGCACCAGAAGGGCATCGGCTTCCCGCCGATCCGCGATCCCAAGCACGAACTGTTCACGCTCGGCCTGCGCCACGCGACCCTCAACGTCGTGCTGCACGCCCTCATCCGCGACACGCCGGCGCCCGGCTGGACGCCCTGGATCTTCGAGGGCCGCACCTACCATCTGCACGAACCGCAGCTGCAGGCGCACGACACCACCCTGCGCCTGCTGGCCCGGCACGACATCATCGTCAGCGCCATCCTGCTGGTCGGCAACGGCCGCCAGGCCGACGGCCGGCCGCACAGCCCGCTCACCCATCCCGAGGCGGAGGCGCGCGGGATCTACTCGATCCCCAACCTCACCGCCGAGGCGCCGGCGCAGCTCTACCGCGCCGCGCTGCACCACCTCGCCGAACGCTGGGCGCGCGCCGACGGCGCCAACGGCCGCGTCAGCAACTGGATCCTGCACAACGAGATCGACCAGGCCGCGACCTGGACCAACATGGGCGCGCAGCCGCTCGCCCGTTACCTGGAGACCTACCTGCGCTCGGCCCGCCTGGTGCACCACACCGCCCGCCTGTTCGACCCGCATGCGCGCGTCTTCATCTCGCTCACCCATCACTGGGCGAAGAAGAGCAGCGGCAGCGGCACCTACGTCGTGCGCGAAATGCTCGAGCACTTCGCCGAGATGGCGCGCGCCGAGGGCGACTTCGAGTGGGGGGTCGCCTACCATCCCTACCCGCGCGACCTGCGCAATCCCGACGCCTGGAAGGACGAGGGCCTGACGCAGGATTTCGACACGCCCTGGATCACTCCGAAGAACATCGCCGTGCTGCCCGCCTTTCTGGATCAGCCGCGGTTCCACTTTGCCGGCAAGCCGCGCGGCATCCTGCTGTCGGAGCAGGGTTTCAACACGCCGACCCTCAGCGAGGCCGACCAGCGCCGCCAGGTCGCCGGGCTGATCTACATGTTCCGCCAGATCCGCCCGCTCAAGACCGTCGAGGCCTTCCACCTGCACCGCTACCACGACATGCCGGTCCAGGAGGGCGGCCTCCGCCTCGGCATCATCACCGAGACCGGCGCCCACAAGCTCGGCTGGTCGGCCTACCAGGCCCTCGGCACGCCGCGCGAGGCCGAGTTTGAGCGGATCGCCGACGCAGTGATGGCGGGCCCGTGACGGCGCCGCGCCGCGGCGGTCAGGGCAGGAACTGGAAGGCGAACACGTCGGCGTCCTTCATCGAGAAGCGCAGGCGCACCGGCTTGCCGGCCAGGGCGCTGACGTCCGTGCCGGACTTCCAGGTCACCTTGCGGTCGAGCTCGTTGCCGATCTGCACCTGGCAGTCCTCGACGGCGAAGCCGGGGATGGGCTGGCCGTCCGCCGTCTCGAAGCCGACTTTCACGCCTCCGGCGGCCGAGGTGGAGAAGTTGAGCGCCAGTGCGCGGCCGCGGAACACCAGCGGTTTGGTGACCATGTGGCCGCCGGCGTAGGGGCAGTGCAGCGAGGCGAAGCCGTCCAGGCGCAGCGAATAGCGGCGCAGGTGCGCCGTCGGCTGGGCGTAGTCCTGGTTGACGAACACCGACATCTCCGCCGGGCCGGTGGGCACGACGTTGAGCGCGGGGTAGTTGGTGCGCGAGACCCAGTTCTGCGCGCCGAGCCCGCCGCGGATGAAACCTTCGAGGAAGGTGCGGTCGTAGACCCCGGCGTGGGCGGCGCCCTCGACCGGCCGCGTGGTCATGAAGATGGCGTCCGAGGTGTCCTTGAAGTAGCCGGGATTGACGTGGATGGCGGCCGCCTGGTCGGCGGTGAGCACCTGGCGGCCGGGCATGAAGCGCGCGGCGACGGCGACGTACAGGTGCGGCGCGCGGAAGTACGGATGGGTCTGGTTGGTGTACAGGTGCTCGACCGGCGCCGCCGTCTCCGGATGGCGGTACTCAAGCAGCACCGGCGCCGACCAGGTGCGGAAGTCCGCGCTCTCGCTGCGCACGATGCGGCGGATGTTCTTTTCGAAGACGCGGTAGTAGCAGACGTACTTGCCCTCGGCCGCCGACCAGAACGGCACGTTCTGCGAGTCGAACATGTACTTGAACGGCACCTGCTCCTTCGCGATCACCGGCCGGTCGGCCAGCTTCTGCCAGCGCAGGCCGTCGGCCGACTTCCAGGCCACCAGCCCGCCGCCCTCCATGGTGCCGCCGAGGGCCTTGAAGCGCTCGTCGGCCGGCACGCCGGGCCGTTCGTCGCGGAAGGGCGAGAAGTTGTGGGTGACCGGCGCGGCGTTGGCGAGCACGACGTTGTTGGCGCGCGTGCCGTTCACTTCAAACAGGCCCAGCTCCGGCTTGGTCCAGGCGCGGCCGTCCTTGGATTCGGCGATGCAGGTGATCTCCTCCTCGCTGCCGTCCCGGTTGGCCACGGCCTTGCCGCGGTAGTAGGCGCGCAGGCGGCCGTCCTCGAGCGTCAGGATGCTGACGTAGCCGCTGAACAGGCCCTCCCAGGGCTTGTCGAAGGCGAAGGCGACGCCCTCGTCGCGCGGCGCGTGCAGGCGCAGCTCGGTGCCGTTGAGGCGGTCGATGAGGAAGCGGTCGGCAAACAGTTCGCGGCGGCCGCCGATGTCGAGCGGTTCGGCGGCCTGGACGGCGGCGGCAAGCAGGAGGAGGGAGGCGAGGAGCGGGCGCATGGCAGGGAAAGCGGCTGAGTGGAACCAACGGACCGGTGGGCCCGGCTCATGCAGGCGGCGTCGCCGCCACGGCGGCGGCGTAGGCGGCCTTGAGCAGCGGGTCGGTCTGCGTGTGGCGGCCGCGGTAGACCAGCAGCAGGCCGAGGCGGGCCTGCGCGGTCGTGTTCGGCGCGGAGTGGTGGATCGTCTCGCAGTGGTGGATCGTGGCGTCGCCGGGCTCGAGCAGGCCGCAGAACTGCGCCTCCAGGGGCGTGTCCGGCGTTTCGGCCAGGCCGATGCTGTTGCCGCGCACGCCGCTGGGCCGGGTGGGCCGCATGCCCTGGCGGTGCGAGCCGCGGATGAAAAACACCGGGCCGTTGGCCGCGGTGACCGGATCGATCGCGATCCACACCGTCAGCATGTCGGGCGGCGTCTGGCAGAAGTAGGCGTTGTCCTGGTGGCAGGGCACGCCGGAGCCGACGCGGGCCGGCTTGTTGAAGGTCTCCACGCCGCACAGCACCGGCTCGCCGCGCACCAGCGGCGCGATCCGCTGCAGGATGTCCGCGCGCTGGCCAAGGCGGCGGAAGAAGGCGTTGTGCTGCTCCAGGCGCCAGAGGTTGCGCACGGTCTTCTCGTCCTTCTCCAGCGTGCGCGCGTCCGCCGGCAGGCCCGCCAGATCCTCGCGCACGTAGCGGTCAAGTTCGGCGCGCACTTCGGCGACTTCGGCGGGACTGAGGAACCCGCGCAGGCAGACGACGCCGTCGCGTTCATAATCGGCCAGGAGCTGGGCGGGATTCGGAGTCATGGCGCGATCAGCAAGGCTCGCCCGCCGTCCGGGACAAGCCCCGCTTGCTGGTCCGGTGTGCGGACCAGGGGGTTCAGCAATCGGTAGGTTGGCGAAGGGAGAGCGCAAACGAAGGATCTGAGCCAAAGGATCGATCAATGCCGGGGCCCTTCACGGCAGTCTGAACCGAACTTTACTGCTGTCCAATGGCAAGGCCGGCGTGGATTTGCCGCTCAACGTGGCTGGCGGAAGCATTGATGGCGATTTGGAGATTGTGCCTGCCGATGAGTCCATTCTCAGGGAAAACCATTCGGCAGTGCATGCTTGTGTCTCTGAGAGAGAAGGAGTCTTATGGCAGGAGCATGCTGAAAATGATTCTGCTTGGCGCTTCTGTCGCTGTCTTGGCTTCTTGCTCCGGCACTTTGTCCACCGTGCGCGAGGGGTACGCGTATCAAATGAGCGAGGATCAAGCCGCTGTTCTGGTGGATTCCGTGATGCGCTCGAACATCGTCAATGATCGCATGCTGCCGGGCAGCAAGCTTGTCGCAACGGGTTACGACCGTTCAGGCTTCATGCACATTGACACACAAACCTATACTGCCACCGCAATTCCGGTGCCTCGCGTGTCTGCATACGGCTTCGAAATCCGGCACAAGGGATCGATGGCCAACGGCCCCTACAAGGCCAAGCAAATTTACAGGCAGATCAACGAGCGTGCCACATTGATCGGCCCGAAGGTGTTGGTGACCCAGTAGATCCAATCCGGCAGCGGCAATCTGCAGTTTGCAGGGGAGAGGCGCTGTTTTTTCGCAAGCGGCGGCGCGCGCGGTTCAGCGGCAGAGGGCCTGCAGGGCTTCGAACAGGCGCAGGGCTTCGGCCTCGGTGCCGGCGTCGGGGTGGAAGCCGACCGGACCGCGGACGCGGCGGTTGGGGAAGATCCCCTGGTGCCAGAGCAGCAGCTTTTCCACGGCGAGGAAGCCGTCCAAGCCCTGCTGCAGGGCCACCAGCGAGGCGATCAGGCCCTGCAGGGGCGTGGCGCGTTCGAGGTCGCCCGCTTGCAGGGCGTCCCAGAGCGTGCGGATGGCGCGGACCATCTCCGCGCCCGGCATGGTGCCGGCGATGCCGCGCCGGTGGGCGTCGAGCAGGCCGATGCCGCCGCTGCCTTCAAAGATGGCGGCCTGACCGCCGGTGGCCTCGCGCAGACGGGTCAGGTTCGGCCCCAGCGGCGGGGCTTCGGGCTTGAACAGCACGCGTCCGGAATGGCGGTGGAAGAGGCCGGCCTGGGCCTCGATGGGCAGGGGTGTGCCGACGTAGCCGCTGGCGTCCTGGACCACCAGCGGCAGCGCGGTGGCCGCCAGCAGGCGCTCGTAGTAGGCGACGACTTCGGTGGCGGGCGCGCGCGTCGTGCTCGGCGGAATCGCCATCAGGGCCTGGACGCCGGCCTTTTCGGCGGCGCGGGCGTGGCGCACGGCCTGGAAGGCGCTTTCGCCGCCAACGCTCATCACCACCGGCCCGCGGCCGGCGGCGAACTCGACAAGGCGGGCGGCGAGCTCGTCGCGCTCGGCCTCGGTCAGGCGCAGGACCTCGGTGACCATGGCCGCGACGATGCCGTGTGCGCCTTCGCGGAAGACGTGGTCGACTTCGCGCCGCAGCACCTCCCAGTCGATGGTTTCATCGTCGTGGTAGGGCAGCTGCAGGACGGGCAGGACGCCGGAGAGCATGGCGGGATCAGGCGAGCAGTTCGCGCACGAGCTTGGCACCCTGGTTGTCGGTGAGCGAAGCGGCGAGACCGTTGCGCTTGTGGGTGAGCTTGGCGTGGTCGAGGCCGAAGGCGTGCAGCAGGGTGGCGTGCCAGTCGAAGTGCCTGACCTCGTCGATGACGGCCTTGTGGCCCCACTCGTCGGTTTCGCCGTGGACGTAGCCGCGCTTGAAGCCGCCGCCGGCGACCCACATGCTGAAGCCGTAGGTGTTGTGATCGCGGCCCCACTTCTCGCGGCCGGCGTCGTTCTGCAGCACCGGCAGGCGGCCCATTTCGCCGCCCCAGTGGACGACGGTGCTGTCGAGCAGGCCGCGCTGCTTGAGGTCGACGAGCAGGGCGGCGCTGGGTTTGTCGGTGGCGGCGCAGTTCTTCGGCAGGGAGCTGAGCAGGGCGCCGTGCTGGTCCCAGGACTGGCCGGCGTTGAGCACCTGGACGTAGCGGACCCCGCGCTCGACCAGGCGGCGGGCGATCAGGCAGCGGGTGCCGTAGTCGCGCGTCACCGGGTCATCGATGCCGTACAGCTTCTGGATGTGGGCGGGTTCGTTGGAGATGTCGAGGGCCTCCTTGGCGGCGGTCTGCATGTTCGCCGCGAGCTCGTAGCTGGCGATGCGCGCCTGCAGGTCGAGTTCGCCCGGGTGCTGGGCGAGGTGGTCCTGGTTGAAGGCCTTGAGCAGCTCGAGCTGGCGTTCCTGGGGCCGGCCGGCCAGGGCGGCGGGCGGGTCGAGGTTGAGGATGCGCGGCTCGGTGGGGCGGATGACGGTGCCCTGGAACAGGGCCGGCAGCCAGCCGTTGGTGAAGTGCTCGCCCTGGAAGGTGGGCAGGCCGCCGGGGTGGGAGAGCACCATGTAGGCGGGCAGGTCGCGGGTCTCGCTGCCGAGGCCGTAGGTGAGCCAGGAGCCGAGCGCCGGCCGGCCGGCGGTGATGCGGCCGGCGTTCATCGCGTACAGGGCCTGGGCGTGGTTGTTCACGCCGGAGGTCATCGAGCGGATGAGGGTGATGTCGTCGACCACCTTGCTCAGGTGCGGCAGCAGCTCGCTGATCTCCATGCCGCACTGACCGTGCTTCTGGAATTTCCAGGGCGAGCCGAAGCACTTCGAGGAGGCCTGGGCGAGGTTGTCGTACTTGATCTCGCCGGGGAACTTCTGACCGTCGTACTTGGTCAGCATCGGCTTCGGATCGAACAGGTCCATCTGCGAGGGACCGCCCATCATGAACAGCGAGATCATCGCCTTTGCCTTCGGCTGGAAGTGCGTCGGTTTGGGCAGCAGGTCGTAGGTTTCCTCGGCGGCGAGCAGCGGCTTGACCGGGGCGGCAAGCAGGCCGTCGTCGCGGAGCAGCGAGGCAAGCGCCAGCGTGCCGAGGCCGAAGCCGTTGGCGTGCAGGAAGTGGCGGCGGGAGCAGAGACGGGGGGCGTTCATTCGATGTACAAAAAGCGGTTCGAGCTGTAGAGGATCTGGCACAGGCTGGCCAGGGCCTCCCGCGGCGGATTGGGCTGGGGCGCGCCCTTCGCGGGCTTGGTGGCGCGGTGGTACTCGGTCAGCGCCTGGGTCTGCTCCCGCAGGTAGGCCTCGCAGCGCGCCAGGTCGGCTTCGGTGGCCGGGCGGCTGTACAGGATTTCCCAGGCGCGCTGCAGCTGGGCGCGCGTGCTCGCCGGGGCCTCGGCGGCCAGGCGGTCGGCCAGGCGGCGGGCGCTGTCGAGGATGAACACGTCGTTCATCAGCAGCAGCGACTGCGGGGCGACGGTGGTCTGGCTGCGCATCTCGCAGTTGGGAACCATGGTCGGCGCGTCGAAGGTGTCGAGCACGGTGACCGGCTTGCTGCGGCGCACCTGGACGTAGATCGAGCGGCGGTAGTCGTCCTGGCCGCCGCTTTCGACCTTGTGGGTGGTGATCGTGCCTTTGTCGATGCCGACGACGACGCGGCCGGCGGGGTCGCGGCCGATGTTGCTCGGCGGGCCGTAGCTGGTGCGCACCAGGGTGCCGGTCGAGGCCAGCACCGCGTCGCGCAGGGTCTCGGCCTCCAGGCGCTTCATCTTGAAGCGGGCGTACAGCCGGTTCTCCGGATCGGCCTGCAGCGAGGCCGGGTTCACCGACGACTGGCGGTAGGCGTGGCTGAGCAGGATGAGGCGGTGCAGGGGCTTGAGCTTCCAGCCGCCGCGCACGAACTCGTCGGCCAGCCAGTCGAGCAGGTCCGGATGCGAGGGCAGCTCGCCCTGGCGGCCGAAGTCGCCGGGCGTGTTGACCAGGCCTCGGCCGAGGTGGTGCAGCCAGAAGCGGTTGACCAGGACGCGCGCCACCAGCGGGTGCTTGCCGCTGGTCAGCCACTGCGCGTAGGCCAGGCGGCGGCCGCTGGATCCGGAGCTCACCGCCGCCGGCTTGAAGGTTTCGAGGCCCGCGCCGGCCAGGATGCCCAGTTCGCCCGGCGTCACCGTCTGCTTGGGCTGCTCGTGGTCGCCGCGGTTGAACAGCTTGGACACCGGCACCTGGCCCTTCACCTCGGTGAGCGCCATCAGGAAGCCTTCGGCCGGCTTGGTGGCACGCAGCTTGGCCGCCTCGGCCATCTTGGCGTCCACCAGGTCCTGCTTCTTCTTGTCGTACAGGTCGAGCGAGTAGGTCGCCAGCGCCGAGGGGTACTTCTTGATCAGCGCCTTCTGTTCGGGCGTCTGCTTGTCCTTGGGCGTGGCGCGGGCGACGCGGAAGGGCGCGCGCTCGGCCTCGGGCAGCTTGAGGATTTCGACCTCGAAGATCTCGTCGAGGAACTTCTTGCTCATCGCCCGGGCCTCCGCCTCGATGGCCTTGGCCTGTTCCTCGATCTTGGCCGCCTGGGCGCGCTCCTCGGGGGTGTACAGCGAGTACTGGCGCTGCGCCGGGGCGCGCCAGGCTTCCCAGTGGTAGCCGGGATCAAAGACGGCGCGCAGGCGGTAGTAGTCGGCCTGGGTGATCGGATCGTAGCGGTGGTCGTGGCACTGCGCGCAGGCGACGGTCAGCCCGAGCAGCGAGGACGTGGTGATCTTCATCTGCTCGGCGATCACCTGGTTGCGCGCCAGTTTGGCGTCGTCGACCGTGTCGCCGGTGCCGTCCGGTGCCATGCGCAGGAAGGCGGTGGCGGTGAGCTGGTCGCGACGCTTGGGATCCAGCACCGCCTGCTGATAGTCGGCGTGCGTCGCGCCGGCCAGTTCATCGCCGGCCAGCTGCTCCTGGATGAACTCGTTCCAGGGCTTGTCGTCGTTGACCGAGCGGATCACGTAGTCGCGGTAGCGCCAGGCGTGCGGGCGCACCGAGTCGGCCTCGGCGTAGCCGTTGGAATCGGCGTAGCCGACGACGTCGAGCCAGTGGCGCGCCCAGCGTTCGCCATAGGCCTGCGAGGCGAGCAGGCGTTCGACCAGCTTCTCGTAGGCGTCCGGCGCCGGGTCGGCAAGGAAGGCGGCGACCTCCTCCGGGGTCGGCGGCAGGCCGGTGAGGTCGAGCGTGACGCGGCGGATCAGCGCGCGGCGCTCCGCCTCGGGCGCGAAGGTCAGGTTCTTGCCGCGCATGGCGGCCAGCAGGAAGGCGTCGACCGGCGTGCGCACCTGGTCGGCGGCCGCGGCCGGCACGGCGGGGCGGCGGACGGGCTGGAAAGCCCACCAGGCGCGGTCCTCCTCGGTGATCAGCGCGCCGGGGGCGAGGGTCAGCGGCTCCGGCCGTGCGGTCTTGGCCCCCTGGGCGATCCAGCGCTCCAGCACCGCCAGCTCGGCTTCGGGCATTTTCTTGCCCTTCTTCGGCATCTCGCCGCGGCGGATGATCTGCACCAGCTCGCTCTGTTCCGGATGCCCGGGCACCAGCAGCTTGGCGCCGCTTTCGAGAGCCTGGTCCATGAATCGGCGCAGGCGCAGGTCGACGCCGCCGTCGGGATCCTCCTCCTCGCCATGGCAGTGGGTGCAGTGCGCCTTGACGATCGGCCGCACGTCCTTTTCGAAGGTGAGCACGGGTTCGGCGGCGCCGGCGGCCAGAGGCAGCAGCGGAAGGAGGGAACGGACGGGACGGAACATGGGGTTGCGCGTACCTACGGGGCCGGCAGCCCGGTTTATTGCGGTGGCGGCCGCCCCCGGCGCTGAAAGCCGGGCACTTGGGTCACGAAAGTATGCGTGCGCCGCACGTCCGCACCAGTGCCGGCCGGCGGCCTGCCCGGGCGGCTTCAGGGCGCCTCCAGCACCTGCCGCGCTGCGAGCAGGCGCGGCCGCAGTTCGGCGTAGGGCACCTGCTGCACCGGCAGGCCCTTTTCCAGGGCCAGTACCGCTGCCAGAGCCGCCGACTGGGCGGTGGCCATGAAGGTGAACTCGATGCGGAAGGCGCCGTAGGCGACGTAGCTCATCGACGGGCAGGTCGGGCAGAGCAGGTTGACGGCTTCGGCGGGCTTGGGACAGAGGCTGCGGTAGGCGACGCCGAACGGGATCCAGTCGTCGCCGCCGAACACGGCGCCCTCGTTCCAGACCGCGCCGTCTTGGACGATCCGGCGGGCGTGGTGCAGGTCAGGCGGCCACCAGACCAGCGCCACCGGGTCGGCCACGGTTGCCGGGGCCGCTTTGCGCACATGCGCCTCGGTCATGACGAAGTCGCCGACCAGGCGGCGGCCGTTGCGGACGTAGAGCTGGCGCGGCCAGCCGCCATGGTCCTGGAATTCGTCGCGGCACAGGCCCCAGGCCTCCCAGGCGCGGCGCGTGGCCTCGGGCACGGCGGGATCGTGGGCCAAAAACCAGAGCAGGCTGTGCTGCCAGTGCAGGGCCGCGCGGAAACGCTGCTCGCGTTCGCGGGGCGTCAGCGTGTTCCAGTCGTGGTTCTCGCCGGTCAGGTTGCCGCAGAGGTGGTGCCAGGAGCCGGGGTCGGTCTTGCCGTTCGGCACCGAGGCATGCGGGCTGTCGAACCGGCCGCCGGCAGCGAGGTAGCGGCGGTGCAGCTCGAACTGCGCGGGGTCGTAGCCTTCGGGCCGGCCGATCGGCAGGCGGTTGCGGGGATCGCGGGTCAGGCAGAGCCGGAAACGGAAACCCTGGATGCTGCCGTCGGGCGCGCCGTGCTCGCCCAAGTCTCCGGGCTGCACGCCGGGGATCAGGCCGCTTTGCGGATCGCCCGGCACGCGCCAGGGATCGACGCGCACCTCGAACTGGCCGTGCGTGGTGTCGTGGCGCCGGCCGTTCTTGGTCTCGCCGTAGCGCGCATTGCCCTCGCGGCCGACGACGAAACTCGTGCCCGCTGCCGCCTGCAGATCCCCCTCGTAGCTGGTGTCGAGGAACTGCCGCGCCCGGACTTCGACGCCGTTGGCGCAGACCAGCGCCTCCAGGCGGGCGCCGGTTTTGCGCACCCCCTCCGTTTCCCGCAGCCGGTGGCCGCGCAGCACGCGCACGCCGGCTTCCCGGACCCAGGCGTCGAACACGGCCTCGGCGACATGCGGCTCGAAGCGCCAGAGCGGGCTCTGCTTGCCGCGCTGGCGCAGCATCGTCTCGAAGGCCTCGAGACGGCCGTAATGGGCGTTGATGCGCCGGTAGAACTCCAGGGCCAGCCCGCCCACGGCCGGGCTGTTCTGAAAACCGCCGTGGTTGTCGATGTCGGTGCCGCCCAGGCCCTCGGCGCTCATGCCGCCCAGATGCTGCCCGGGCTCGACCAGGATCACCGAACGCCCCGCCTGGGCGGCCTGCACCGCCGCCACCACGCCGGCGCTGGTGCCGCCATACACGCAAATGTCGGCTTCCAGCGGAGCCGCAGCCCGGGCGAGGCCGGACAGAAGGAAGAGGGCGGTGAACAGGCGCATCGGAATCTCCATTAGCACGCGCCCCGGCGAAATTGGACGCGGATTTTCCACCCCCAGCCGCTGTCAGCGCCGCCGCACAAACTTCTGCACGCGCGCCCCTGTGCCCTCGGCGACGTAAACCGCCCCATCCGGACCGACCGCGATGTCGTGGCCGAGCCGGAACTGTCCGGGCGCGGCGCCGGCCGAGCCGAACTGGTCGAGGACCCTGCCGTCGGCATCGAGCACGACGGCCTTGCCGCGCTCGGCGGGCTTCAGCGAGGGCAGACCGCCGTCGATGAGCAAGACCCGGCCCTCCGGGCTGGTGGCCACGCCGTAGGGTTTGCCGATCTGCGGGCCGCGCCACTGGGCGAGGAAGCCGCCCTGGGCGTCGAACACCTGCAGCCGCTGATTTTCGCGGTCGCAGACGTAAACCCGGCCGCGGCTGTCGATGGCCAGGCCGTGCGGCAGGCGGAACTCGCCGGGGCCGTCGCCCGGGGTGCCCCACTGAAATTGAAAGCGCCCATCGGCGCTGAACTTGATCACCCGCGTGTTGCGGTAGCCGTCGCTGACGTAAAACGAACCGTCGCGGCTCACGGCGACATCCGTGGGCCGGTTGAAGTGCGCCGCGTCGTCGCCGGCTTGGCCGGCCTGACCGAGGCGCAGCAGCAGCCGGCCCTCGGGGGTGAACTTGAACACCTGATGCAGCCCGACGTCGGTCAGCCAGACGTTGCCCTCGGGATCGACCGTCAGCCCGTGCGGCATGATGAAGCGATGGGCGCCCCAGGCGTTGAGCAGCCGGCCGGTCGGGCCGTCGAAAACGCTCACGGTCGGCACCGCGATGGGCTGGGTGGGGAAGGGGTCCGACCAGACGCGGCCGCTGCGGTGGAAGACAAACACGCGGTTGTGCGCATCGACGCCGATGCCGGCGCACAGTCCGAGGACTTGCGCTTCCGGCAGCCGCGGCCAGCCGGCCACGACCTCGTGCGCCGGTTCGGCCAGTGCGACGCTGCGCAGCAGCAGGATCAGCAGACCGAGGCGACGCATGCGGGTCAGGGGGAGAGCGGATGAGTTGGGCTACGGCGCAAGCTCCGTGTTGGCCACGCCCTGCGTGCCGGGCGCGAACAGGTTGTTGGCGAAGCGCAGGCCGCGCGGCGCGTTCGGGCCGCCCGGAACGATGACGGCGTACTTGTAGCGCGGTGCGCCGGTGGCGTGGACGACGTTGCCTTGGATCAGCACGTCACTCAGCGGCGGATCGTCGGGCTGCTGGCCGGAGTCGAACTTGAAGGGCGAGCGCTCGCTGCCCCAGATCCAGGCGGCATCGCCGTGGCCGAAATCGGAGACGAGGTTGTTCGCCACGAGCGAGCCGCCGTCGGCGTTGTCCGCGTGCGCGGCGGCGCCGGGCATGAGTCCGATCGCCCACAGGCAGTTTTTGACGAACTGGTTGCCGGTGATGAGCACGTTGCGCGAGCCGTGCATGGCCTTCAGGCCCATGAAGCTGTTCACCACGACGTTGTTGGCGACGATGACGTGATCGCTGTGCAGGTCGATGCCCTGGGCGGCGTTCTCGATGTGGTTGCCGAGGATGCGGGTGAGGTCGCTGACCTCCGGCGAGGTGACGAGGATGCCCGAGCCCTGCTGCCAGTTGTCGGTGTAGCCCGCGTCCCAGGTGGCCTGGTTGACGATGGCGCCCTTGACCGGGTTCTTCTTCAGGAACTCGCCGAGCCGGTGCTGCGCCTTGATCGCCGGCGTCGGCCGCAGGCGCTCCTCGACGATGCGGTTGCCTTCGAGCAGCGTGCCGGTGCAGGCGCCGACGCTGAGGCCGGTGCCGTCGGTGCAGTGGAAGGCGTATCCCCAGTCGGCGCTGCCGGTGCGGTCATCGACGGTGACGCGCATGTAGTTGCGCACCAGGCAGCGGCTGACGCGCGCGCCCTGGCACTCGCGCAGGGTGATCGCGCCGGAGCGGGTGCGGTTGTCGAGCACGCGCACGTTGTCGATCACGAGATCGCGGCATTTCAGGGCGAGCACGCCCTCCTTGTCGGTTTCCTGCCTGCCCTCTGCGCGCGTCAGGGTCAGGTCACGAAGCTCGATGACCGCGCCGTTCTCGATCTCGACGATGGGCTGCTGCGGATTCTGCTGGATGATGCGGCCGGGGCCGAACAGGCCGCTGCCGTCCGTGCGCAGGCGCAGTTTTTCAGTGATCGGGTAGTCGCCGGCGGGGACGAACAGGCGCTTGCCGGGATTCGCATCGAGCGCGGCCTGCAGCGTCGGGTAGGCGGTGACGGCGGGATCCGCCGCCGCCGAAGCGAGTCCCGGGGCGGCCAGCAGCAGGGCGGTGAGGATGAGGCGGCGGCAACGCGGAGCGGGAGGCATGGTGCAAGGAGACGCCGCCCCGGCCCCGGTCTTGCCGAAAAAGCGGCGGCCCACCCGCGGCCGCCGCGGCCGCGCTCAGGCCTTTTGGGCGGCTTTTTGACCCGCCTGATAGCTGGTGATCAGGCAGCGGTAGGAGGGCAGGTGGTTGGAGAACAGCGCGCCCAGGCCCTCGACGTCGTTGCGCCAGTCGCGGTGCAGCTCGCAGGCGACGCCGAACCAGCTCATCAGCTGCGCGCCGGCCGCCTGCAGGCGGAACCAGGCGGCGTCACGCGTGGTTTTGTTGAAGGTGCCGGAGGCGTCCGTGACGATGAACACCTCGTAGCCCTCTTCGAGCGCGGACAGGGCCGGGAAGGCGACGCAGACCTCGGTGACGATGCCGGCGATGAGCAGCTGCCTTTTGCCGGTGGCCTTCACGGCTTGGACGAAGTCCGCGTTGTCCCAGGCGTTGATGTTGCCCGGGCGGGCGATGCAGGGGGCGTCCGGAAACAGCGCCTTGAGTTCCGGCACCAGCGGACCGTTCGGGCCGTCTTCAAAGCTGGTGGTCAGGACGGTCGGCAGGTTGAAGTACTTAGCGCAGTCGGCAAGCGCAAGGACGTTGTTCTTGAAGTCGTCCGGCGAGAAGTCCTGGACGAGGTTGGTCAGGCCGGATTGGTGGTCGACCATCAGGACGGCGACGTTGTTCTTGTCGAGACGGCGGTATTGGAAGGCGCTCATGATTGGATGGGTTGAGGTTGGCGGAGCATCCGTGGCCGGATGCCGGGCCAGCTTAGGAACCCGCGTCCGCGGACGGAAAGATTTTGTTCCTTGGCTCAGCATGCCCGCCGGCTATGCTCGGCGGGCATGGAACTGCGGCACCTCCGTTATTTCGTCGCTGTCGCCGAGGAGCAGAACGTGACGCGGGCGGCGCGCCTGCTGCACCTCGCCCAGCCGTCGCTGAGCCGGCAGGTGCGCGACCTGGAGCAGGAGTTGGGCATCGACCTGTTCGAGCACCGGGCGAAGTCCCTGAGCCTGACCGAAGCGGGCCGGGTGTTTCTGCGGGAAGCCCGGGCGGTGCTGCAGCGGGCGGACGAGGCGGTGCAGCGGGCCAGGGCGGCCGCGAGCGGTTTGCGCGGCGAGATCCACATCGGTTACGCGCCGTCCCTGACCCTGGAAATCCTGCCGGGCATCCTCAAGGCCTTTCAGGCGGAGCATCCGGACGTGCGCGTGCATCTGCACGACCTGTCCACGCAGGAGATGGTGCGCGGTTTGCGCGCCGGCCGGTTGCAGGCCGCCCTGCTGGTGCGCATGAGCCGGCAGGACTGGACCGACCTCACCTTCGAGGCGCTGCAGTCGCATCCGGTCGGCGTGGCCATGCATCCCGCCCATGCTTTGGCCGGGCGCGCCCGGATCCGGCTCGAGGATTTGGCGCGGGAGCGGCTGGTGGCCTTCTCCGCGGCGGACTACCCCGAGTACCATGCCTGGCTTGCGGCGCTGTTCGCCCCGCTCGGCCAGGCGCCCCGAATCATCGAGGAGCACGACAGCTTCACCAGCCTGATTGCCGCTGTGGAGGTCGGCTGCGGCGTGGCCCTGGTCTCGCAGCACCTGGACCGCCTGGCGGGGCTGCGCCTGAAGACGCAGCCGCTGCGGCCCGCGCCGCCGCCCCTGGTCGTCGGCATCGCCTACGGCCCGGCGGAGCCGCAGGGGCTGTCTGCGCGCTTCATCCGGGCGGCGCGAGAACTGCGCGAGCCGGCCCCGGTGCCGAAGGCCAAACGCGGCCCCGGCCGCTGAACTGCCGCCAAAGCGCTGGGGCGGAATTTGCGGCGATTCCCAGCGGCCACAGCTCCCTTGTTGCGGGTCTGGGGCATGAACAAAATCCCGCGGGATTTTGCAAGGGTTTGGAAGGGGCGGAGTGTTTGTCCGGCTGGGATCCTCCCCAGACACCTTCCATGAACGACGATCAACTTCATCGGGTGTTGCGCGATCATCCGGCGCACGTCCACCTGCCCAAGGCCTTCAACCGGGAGGTTTGGGGACGCATCGAGGCCGCGGACTCCATTTCGGTTTGCGCTTGCGCCAAACTGCTTTGCCGGCGCATGCTGTCCATGTTGGCCCGCCCGTGCTTTGGAGCCGCTGCGCTGGCCGCCTGCGTGCTCGCGGGCGGCTGGCTGGGTCTCTCCACGGTCAAACCTTCTCCGGAGGCGGAAGCCCTGCACTATGTCCAGTCGATCCGGCCTTGATGCACCGTCGTCCGAGGCAACCTTCGCCAGGCGGGGCGGGCTGGTCCTGCTGGTGGCGGTCGTCTTGGGGATCTGCGCGTTTTTCTGCGGACGCATGCTTCAGCAGCAGCTCCTCGATCGAAATGAACCAGCGTTTGAAGACGCGGCCATGCTCCCGGAACTGCGCTGGCTGCAAAAGCGCTTCCGTCTGGATGAAGAGCAGTTCGCCCGCGTCAGCCAGTTGCACCTGGCTTACCGGCCCAGGTGCCGCGAGCTGTGCCGGCGCATCCGGCAGGCCGAAGCCGCCCTGATGAAGGATTTGAACGAGCCGGGCAAGGATTTCACGGCGGCACTTCAGGCGAAACTGGCGGTTCAGTTTGAATGCCAGCAGGCCATGCTCGCGCACATGCGTTCGACCGCCGCGTGCATGCGTCCGGAGCAGGCGGACGAGTATCTGGGCACGGTGCTGCCGCATTTTCTGGGCACCCGCACCTGCTGCGATGCCGCGACTTCGAACTGTCCCTGACACCATGTCCGCCGACGCGCCTCCGGATGCCGACGTTCTTGCCATGCAGCGGCTTGCCACCGGGGACGATCTGGCGCTGAACGAGATCATGCAACGCTGGAAGAGCCGGGTGGCGGCCTTCACGCAGCGCATGACGGGCGATGCCGAAACGGCCAAGGACCTGACGCTGGAGACGTTTGTGCGCCTGTACCAGCATCGCCTGTCCTACCGCCCGGCCGCCGCTTTTCCGACGTATCTGTTTCGCATCGCGGCGAACCTGACCCGCAATCACCAGCGCTGGCAGCGCCGGCATCCGACCGTCTCCCTCGACGACGACTCCGGCGAACCCCGGGCTTCGGTGGAGGCGGAGGCCGGCGACAAGCTGGAACGCGAAGAGCGCCTGCATCAAGTCGAGCGGGCCATCGCCGCGCTTCCTGCTCCGCTCAGGGAGGCGGTCCTGCTGTTCACCTACCAGGACATGAATTACGTGCAAATCGCCGAGGTGGCGCGATGCAGCGTCAAAGCGGTCGAAACTCGCATCTATCGCGCCCGCCAGGAGCTTAAAATCCGCCTGAAAAACCTGGACGGCTGAGCGCGGCTTGGCTTGCGGTGCGCGTCGGTTGCCCGGTTTGAGGGTTTGAGCCGCCGCTGGTGTTAGTCGCGGGGAAGGCAGGAATCTGCCCGCACAAATCCACATCCAGAAAATCATGAAAACGACATTCATCCGCGCCTCGCTTTATGCCATGGGTGCGTTCGCCGTGCTGCTCCTGGCGTCGTGTCAGAGCGCTTCGTCCGTGCCTGCCAGCGCGGTGAGCTGCGACAAATGCCACACGGTCCACTTCAAGGCCCCCTCCTCGGGCTACGGTCCTGGAAACAAGGGCGTCGTCACCCTGCGTGACGCCAGCCGCATGACCTGCCCGGACTGTGAGAATCAGGCCGTCGCCATGCTCAAAACGGGCAGCGTGACCCGGCACACCTGCAAATCCTGCGGCGGCGCTCTGCATCACTGCACCGACCACTGACTCGTTTCTCCGGATCGCCTGGCCGCCGCCGGTCTGCCGGCGGCGGTTCCGGCTTGCCCGGAGCTTGCTGGCCCGCGCCCGGACATTGCTCCCAAGGAACGCTTCCGCCAGGGGCCCACGGCGTGAAAAGTGTTGCCAAACCGGGCTGCAGAAACCTAGCATCGGTTCAGTCGAGTTCATCGCCGGCAAAAGCCTCGACGCGCATTGAGTGCGGGCCCTGGACGGCGCCTCCAGCTGACGGATGCCATGAGGTCTTTTGAACACAAAGGTTCCCCGGTTCGGCGCCCGCTGGTTTATCTGGCGGCGGCCTGCTGCCTGGCCGGCTCCTGCGTCGGCATCCGGCACCCCGGCGAGCGCGCCTCGCGGGAGCAGGTGCAGAAGGTGCTGGAGACATACCGCCCGAAGGAGGCGCCGGTTGTATTGCCGAAGCTGAACGCGGGAGGCTCGCCGGAAACCTTTGTCCGTTACGCCGTCTGCAGGCATCCGCGGGTCGAGGCGGCCTACTACGAATGGCTGGCGTCCGTGGAGAAAATCACGCGCGAGCGCTCGCTGCCCGATCCCCGGCTCATGTTTGAGACGGACATCGCCAAGGTCATCGTCGCGCTGATGCCGGGGCTGATGCTGGATTTCCCGGGGCCGGGCAAACTGCGCGCGGCGGCGGATGCGGCCACGGCCGAGAGCGGGATGAAGTATTTCCAGTTCGAATCGGCGGTGCTGCAGACGGCCTACGGCTTCAAGAAGGCCTGGTACGAACTGCGGCTGGTGGACGAGCGCATCCGCGTGAACCGGGAGATGGTGACGCTGCTGCAGGATCTCGAGAAGCTCGCGCAATCGCGCACGGAGGTGGGCAAGGGCGGGTTGCAGGACCTGCTGCGCACGCAGATGGAAAAAGAGCGGCTGCAAACCGAACTGGCGAACCTGCGCGATTCGCGGCCGTGGTTCATGACGCAGTTCAAGGCGGCGCTCGGACTCGGCGCGGGGGATCCGACCCCGCCGCTGCCCCGGGCGCTGCCATCCTCGCCGCTTGCCACCAGCGGCGACCGGATTCTGGCAACGGCGCTGGCGCGGAATCCGCGCCTGAAGGCCATGGCGGCCGATGTGCGGCGCGCGGAGGCGGCGCTGGTCGTGGCGCGGAAGACCCGCCTGCCGGATTTCGCCCTTGGCGTGCAGGCGGATGTGAAAGCATCGCCCGTGATGGTGCGCCCCTCCGGCGGCATGACGCTGCCCATCTGGCGCGACAAGATCGCGGCGGAGATCGCGGGCGCCCGCCATCTGGAAGGCGCATCCAGAGCCCGCCTCGCCGATGAACGGCTCACGCTGGCTGTGGAGGTGGCGATGAAGAGCTACCAGTATCGCGAAAGCACCCGGCTGCTGGCACTGCTGCAAAACAGCCTGCTGCCCAAGGCGAAGCAGTCGCTGGATGTGGCGCGTTCGGGCTATGCCACCGGGGGAACGGATTTCATCAACCTGATCGATGCCCAGCGCACGCTGCTGGAGTTCCGCCTGGCCGAGGTTGAAGCGCGCATCCGGCGAGAGCTGGCGCTGGCCGATCTGTCACTGCAGGCCATGGGCGTGCCGCCGCCGGGTGCTCCCTTGCTCGATCCATCCGGGAGGTAACGTCATGTCCGCTTCATTCACGCTCCGCATCCTGCTCACCGGCATCGCGGCGGCTCTGGTGTTTGTCAGCCTGAGTTGCGGCGATGCCGGGGCCCCGGCTCCTGCCGGCCAGGCCTGGACCTGCTCCATGCATCCGCAGGTGCGGCTGCCCAAGTCGGGCAAGTGCCCGATCTGCTCGATGCCGCTGATCCTCACCAAAGCCGCGGCACCGGCGCCAAACCAAGAAGCGGGTCCGAGCCCGGAGCCGGAGGCCATGCTCACGCTTTCCGAACACGCCCGCGCCATGGCGAGCGTGGAAACCGCGCCTGTGGAGCGCCGCCAGATCACGCATGAAATCCGCGCGGTCGGCAAGGTGCAGTACAACGAGTCCGCGCTCGCCGTGATCAACAGCCGCGTCGAGGGCTACATCGAAAAGCTCTATGTGGACTTCACCGGAGTGCAGGTGAAGAAGGGCGATCATCTGGTGGAGATTTACAGCCCCGACCTCGTGCTCGCGCAGAAGGAACTGCTCGTCGGCCTCGACGGTCCGGCGAACAACGCCTTGATCGAGGCTTCGAAGCTGAAACTGCTGCGCTGGGGCCTGACGCAGGAGCAGGTCGACGAACTCGTGCAGAAGCGGAAGGTCAGCGAGCGTGTCACGCTGTATTCGCCGATTGACGGCACCGTCACGGAGCGCCTGGCCGTGCAGCAGGCCATGGTGAAAGGCGGCGAGATGCTCTACAAGCTGGCGAACCTGGAGTCCCTGTGGGTCTATCTTGACATCTACGAGTCCGAGCTGGGCTGGGTGCAGCAAGGGCAGTCCGTCACGATCCAGGCGGAGGCTTATCCCGGCGAATCGTTCGACGGCCGCATCTGGTTCATCAATCCCGTGCTCACGGAGGAAAGCCGCACGGTCAAGGTGCTCGTGAACATCGCCAACACCGGGCAAAGGCTGAAGCCCGGCATGTTTGTCAGCGCCACCCTCCGCGTGCCGGTGCTGGCGGACGGCAAAGCCGCGCCGACGGGCCTCGGCGGCCAGTTCACCTGTCCGATGCATCCGCAGATTCTGCAGGCTCAGGCTGGCGCCTGTCCGCGTTGCGGCATGGCGCTGACCGTGATCCCCGGCGGCAAAACCAGGCCCGCCGAGGCCGAATTGAGCGTGCTGGCTGTGCCCATCGCCGCCGTGCTCGACAGCGGCACGCGCAAGCTCGTGTATGTGGAGCATGCGCAAGGCGAGTTCATGCCGATGGAGGTGAAGCTCGGCCCGCGTGCCGGAGTTTTTTACCCCGTGCTCGCCGGCTTGAAGGAGGGGCAGAAGGTGGCGGTGCGCGGCAATTTCCTGCTCGACAGCCAGTTTCAAATCCAGGGACTGCCCAGCCTGTTTGACGCCCAGGGCCAGGCTCCCGCCGCAGGCCATCAGCACGGCGTCATCCCTGAGTCGACGCCCTCCGCCACACCGCCTGCAGAGGCTGGTCACGAAAGCCATGGCGCGCCGAAACCCGCCGGGCACAAGCACTAGGCCATGACCGCCGCTCTCATCCGCTGGTGCCTGAAGAACGGCTTCCTGGTCGTTCTTTTCATGCTCGCGCTGCTCGGCGGCGGCTACTACGCGGTGCAAAACACGCCGGTGGACGCCATCCCCGACATCGGCGAGAAGCAGGTCATCGTCTTTGCCGACTGGCCGGGCCGTTCACCGCAGGACGTGGACAACCAGGTCACCTACCCGCTTACCACGAGCCTCACCGGCACGCCCGGCGTGAAGACCATCCGCAGCATGTCGGGCTTCGGCTTCTCGATGGTCTTCGTCATTTTCAAGGACGACGTCGACTACTACTGGGCGCGCTCACGCGTGATCGAGCGCATGAACATCGCCCAGCAGCGGCTGCCGGCCGATGTCGTGCCGGTCATGGGGCCGGATGCCACGGCGCTCGGCCAGGTCTTCTGGTACACCGTTGAGGGGGAAGGCTTCGACCTCGCCGAGTTGCGCAGCATCCAGGACTGGTACCTGCGCTATCAGCTCAACGCCGTCGAAGGCGTGAGCGAGGTGGCGAGCATCGGCGGCTTCGTGAAGCAGTACCAGATCGACGTGCATCCCGACAGGCTGCGCGCGCACCGGGTGACGCTGCTGGACGTGTATGAGGCCGTGCGGAAGGCGAACATCGACGTCGGTGCAAAGGTGCTGGAGAAAAACGGCCTGGAGTTCTTCATCCGCGGTGTCGGCTTCATCAAATCGACGGAGGATCTGGAGAAGGTGGTCATCCGGCAGGAGCAGGGCACGCCGATCCAGGTCAAGCACGTCGCCACGGTGACGCTCGGTCCGGATTTTCGCCGCGGTGCTCTCGACAAGGGAGGTGTCGAGGCCGTCGGCGGCGTGGTGCTGATGCGGTACGGAGAAAACCCGCAGCATGTCGTCGAAAGGGTCAAAGCGCAGCTCAGGCAGCTCGAAGCCGGCCTGCCACAGAAGACGCTCGCCGACGGCCGTGTCTCCAAGGTGCGGGTGGTGCCGTTCTACGACCGCACGGACATCGTCAACGAGACCATCGCCACGCTCAAAGATGCGCTCACCGAGGAGGCGCTGATGGCCTGCATCGTCATTCTTGTCTTCCTGCTGCATCTGCGCAGCACCGCTTCGGTGCTGATCACCCTGCCGCTGTCCGTCTGTCTCTGCTTCATCCTCATGTTTGTCTTCGGCGTGGACTCGAACATCATGTCGCTCGCCGGTCTCGCCATCGCCATTGGCGATGTGGCGGACATGGGCATAATCATGACGGAGAACATCTACCGGCACGTCGCCACCGGGGATCCGAAGAAGAGCCATTTCCAGAAAATCCATGACGGCGCGGCGGAGGTCGGCGGCGCGATCGTCACCGCCGTTTCGAACACGCTCGTCTCGTTCATCCCGGTGTTCTTCCTCACCGGTCAGGAGGGCAAGCTCTTCCGTCCGCTCGCCTTCACCAAGACCTTCGCCATCGGCGCCAGCGTCATCCTCGCGCTCACGGTGGTGCCGCTCATCTGCCACTTCCTGTTTCAGCCGGTGCAATGGTCGCGCCGCACCGTGTGGAAGACCGCCCTCAGCCTGGGCATCGCCTCCGTGTTCGCCACGCACGCGGTTTTCATGTGGGCCATGGCAGGCTCGCACTACAGCGGCTGGCCGATGTCCGTCGTCGTCGGCGTCATCGTCATGCTGGCCGTGGTGCGCATGACGCGCGAGCGCTTCCTGCCGATGGAGGCGAATCCGGTGTCGCGCAGGATCTCCGGCGTCTATGTGCCGGCCCTGCGCTGGGTGCTCGGCCACAAGAAAACCTTCATGATCGCCCCGGCGGTGATCTTCTTCACCGGCATGAGCATCTGGCTGGGTCTCGGCGTGACCTTGAAGCCCGTCGAGTGGATCGCCAACCTCGGTGCGGATCAGCCGCGCGTGCAGTTGGGGGAACTGCGCTGGCAAAAAATCCGCCATGGCGACGCCCCCCCCACGCGCCGCCTGCTCTGGCGCAAACAGAGTGAGGCCGATGCGCTCAACGAGGCGAAAGGCGGGCTATCCGTCGTTTCGGAAACCCGCATCCTGCCCGGCATCGGGCGCGAGTTCATGCCGCCGCTGGACGAGGGATCGTTCCTGTACATGCCTTCGCTGCTGCCGCAGGGCGGGCTCGGCCCCGCCATTGAGGTGAATGCGAAGCAGGACATGACCATCGCCACCGTGCCCGAAGTGGAGAGCGTCGTCGGCAAGATCGGCCGTGCCGAGAGCGCGCTTGATCCTGCGCCCATCGGCATGATGGAGAGCATCATCATCCTGAAACCCGAGAACGAGTGGCGGCAAATTCCGGTGCAGCGCTGGTTTTCAAACTGGCCCGGCTGGCTCAAGGCACCGCTGGCGTGGATCGTGCCGGAGCAGCGTCAGATCACGAAAAACGAGATCCTCACCGAGTTGCAGGAAAAGACCGCCATCCCCGGCGTGCTGCCGACTTTTCTCCAGCCGATTCAAACGCGCCTGATCATGCTCCAAACCGGCTTCCGCGCCATGATGGGCGTGAAGATCTACGGCGGTGACTTGAGAGAGATCGAGCGCATCGGGCTGCAGATCGAATCTCTGCTCAAGCAGGTGCCCGGCGCCACCGACATCGTGGCCGACCGCATCGTCGGAAAGCCCTATCTCGAATTCCACATCGACCGCGACCGCATCGCCCGTTACGGCGTCAACATTCGCGACGTGCAGGACGTCATCGAAGTCGCCATCGGCGGCGTGAACCTCATGGAGTCGGTCGAGGGCCGGGAACGCTACCCCATCCGCGTGCGCTACCTGCGCGAGTTCCGCGAGGACATCCCCGAGTTGGAGAAAATCCTCGTCCCCACCAGCAGCGGCGCGCAGATCCCGCTCGCGCAGGTCGTCACGATCAGGAGCGTGCTCGGCCCGCAGGAGATCAAGGGCGAGCGCGGCCTGCTCGTCGGCTACGTCACCATGAACACGCGCGACCGCGACGAAGTCAGTGTCGTTGAGGATTCCGAGCGGCTGCTGCAGGCCGCCTTGAAGGACGGACGCCTCAAGCTGCCTGCCGGTTACTACTGGGAATGGAGCGGCCAGTTTGAGAACCAGGTGCGCGCCACCCAGCGCATGCAGATCCTCGTCCCCATCTGCATCGCCACCATGTTCGTGTCACTCCATCTGGGCTTTCGGCGCAAATGGATCGCGCCGGTCATTTTCCTGGACGTCGCCGTCTCGCTGGCCGCAGGCTTCCTGCTGCTGCCGCTGTGGGGCGCGAACCTCTCCGTCGCCGTCTGGGTGGGCTTTCTCGTGCTGCTCGGCGTGGTCGACGACGACAGCGTCGTGCTATCCACCTACCTGGAGGACATCTTCGACGGCAAAGAAATGCAAAGCATCGCCGACATCCGCGAATCCGTCGTCGAGGCCGGTCTGAAACGCATCCGTGCCAACCTCATGACCATCGCCACCACCGTCTTCGGTCTCATGCCGGTTTTCTGGGCCACGGGCCGCGGCTCCGACATCATGCAGCCGATTGCGCTTCCTTCGCTCGGAGGGATGGCCGTCAGCCTGGTCACCATGTTCATCGTGCCGTGCCTGTTCTGCGCGGTCGAAGAATGGAAATGGGCCCGGAAAAACCGGCGCTGCTGACGGCCGTTTCGACGGCCATACCGTGGGCCGCCGGTCTTCATCCTGGACACAGACGGGCCTTGCGCCGGATGCTGTGACGCGGGGGGTGCGGAGGCCAGCCCGGACGGATTCAGGCGCGTGCGGCGGCGGCCCGAATGTCCAGTCCCGGCAGCCAGGGCGCGGGGATCTGCGGCGGCATGCCGCCGAAGGGCTGGTAGGCGGGCAGCTGGACGATGCTCATGCTGTGCGGCTGGGAGGCGATGAAGAACAGGGCGTCGGCGCAGTCGCTGGTCTGGATCATGGCGCCGCGATGCTCGGGCGTCGGCAGCACGGGGCGCTTGTCGACGATCGGGGTGTTGGCCTCGCCGGGCGCGTACTCGGAGAGGACGATGCCATGGGCGTTGAGCTGGACGCGGGCGGTGAACAGCAGGCCGTGCACGGCCCACTTGCTGGCGGTGTATGGCACGCCGGCGTAGGAGTCGAAGCCGTGGCCGGCGGTGGAGGAGACGACCACGATGCGGCCGCCGCCGTGCGCGGCCATCGGCTGGGCGGCGGCCTGAATCATGTTCACGACGCCGTGCACGTTGATGTCCAGCACCTTCCGCCAGGTGTCCGCATCCGCGATCTTGGCGGGGTCCGCGTGCGCCATGAAGCGGTCGGGCGTGTTGATGCCGGCGGTGTGGATCAGGGCGAACGGTGCGCCGTGCGCCAGCACGACCGCCATGGCGGCGTCGACACTCGCCGGATCGGCGACGTCGCAGACGACCGGCACAATGCGGGGCGACAGGCCCGCGGTTTCCTGCAGCGATTCGAGGGTGCGCCCGAACACGAAGGTCTGCGCCCCGGCCTCGGCGAAACGCTTCGCCGCCGCCTGCCCCATGCCGCCGCCACCGCCGGTGACGATCACGATTTTGCCGTTCCAGTTGAAATCCATGCGCCGACGCTAGCGCGCCGCGGCGACTCGTCCAGCCTGTGCCCCGGGCAAAATCCGGCGCTGCCCGCGCCCGCCGGGCAGGTGCTTGAACAATGGCGCGGCCGGCCGGCGTTGTTAGGGGCTCGATGGCCGCCATGAAACTGTCCCTCCTCTCTTTTCTCTGCCTCCTCAGCACCGGTTTTGCCGCCGATGCGGGCTTCGTCCCCCTCTTCAACGGCCGGGACCTCGCCGGCTGGGACGGCGATCCCAAACTCTGGAAGGTGGAAAACGGCGTCGTCATCGGCACCTGTGCCGGCCCCGAGACCATGGCCAACAACAGCTTCCTGATCTGGCGCGGCGGCACGGTGCAGGACTTCGAGCTGCGCGCCACTCTCCGCGTGATCGGCGACAACAACAGCGGCATCCAGTACCGCAGCCGCGAGCTGCCGGATATCGTCCCCTGGGTCATCACCGGCTACCAGTGCGACATTCACCCCGCGACCGAGCACACGGGCATGACGTACGAGGAACGCGGACGCGGCATCTTCGGCCTCAACGGCAAAAACGTTTTGCTCGATCCCAAGGGCGGGCTCTGGCAGCTCAGCGAGCAGCCGCCGGTGCAGGTCGATGTCAGCCAGTGGAACGAGTACGTCATCACCGCCCGCGGCAACCACCTGCGCCACGCCATCAACGGCCGGCTCACCTCCGAGCTCTTCGATCACGACGCCGCGAAGCGCCGCCTCGAAGGCCTGCTGGCCATCCAGCTCCACCGCGGCAATCCCAACCGCGTCGAGATCAAGGACCTCCGCCTCAAGGTGCTGCCGCCGTCGCCACCGGCACCCTTTTCCGCCGCCCGGCTGCCCGCCACCGCCCAGAAGATCGGCAAGCCCCGCACCAGCCGGCCGCAAGGCACCGGCCCGGTGCTGCCGGCAAAGAAATAGACGTTCTGAGTGACCGCTCCAACTGCGCCCGCCGTGAAATGCCTGCTCTTTTTAACCTGCCCGCTGCTGGCGCTGTTCAGCCTGTCCGCAGCGGAAATCACCCTCACCGCGCCGCTGGACTACCAGGTCATCCAGCGCAGTTCGCACAGCGAAGGTCGCGTCGAGATCCGGGGCAGGCTTGCCGGCCTGGCCGCCGCGAAGGCGGCTTGGCGGGCGAGGCTCGGCCCTCAGGCGGCCTGGCAGCCGCTGGCGGTCCAAATCGAGCGGGACGGCTTTTCGGCCTCATTGACGGCACCGGCCGGCGGCTGGCGTCGTCTGGAGCTTGAGGCCGCGCAGGACGGCCAGACGGTCGCCCGGGGCACGGTCGAGCATGTCGGCATCGGCGAAGTGTTCGTCGTGGCCGGCCAGTCCAACTCGGCCAATCACGGCGAGGAACGGCAGACCACGCAGACGCGACGCGTGGCGGCCTTCGACGGCCGGCAATGGCAAATCGCCAACGACCCGCAGCCGGGCGCGAGCGGTCAAGGCGGCAGCTTCATGCCGCCGCTGGGGGATGAGCTCGTGAAACGGCTGGACGTGCCCGTCGGCTTCATCGCCTGCGGCATCGGCGCCACCAGCGTGCGCGAGTGGCTGCCCAAGGGCGAGGCGTTTCCCCACCCGCCCACGCTCGAGGGGCGCGTGGAAAAACGCGCCGACGGCTCCTGGGGCAGCAACGGCGAGGCGTACGCCGCTTTCATCGGCCGCCTCCGGCCGCTCGGGCCGGGCGGCTTCCGCGCCGTGCTCTGGCATCAGGGCGAAAGCGACGCCAACCAGCGCGACCCCGCGCGCACGCTGTCCGGCCCCCTCTACCGCGAGTGCCTGGAAAAGCTCATTCGCGCTTCACGCCGCGAGGCCGGCTTCGAAGTGCCCTGGTTCGTCGCGCAAGCCAGCTACCACGGCCCCGGCGATGAAGGTTCCGACGCCATCCGCGCCGCGCAGGCTTCGCTGTGGAAGGACGGTCTCGCGCTGCAGGGGCCGGACAGCGACGCCTTGAAAGGGCCGCTGCGCGAGCGCCACGGCCAGGGCGTCCACTTCAGCGGACCCGGCCTGCGCGCGCATGGCCGGAAGTGGGCGGAGCGGGTCGGGGCCTGGATCGAAGCGCAGACCGCCACCTCCGCCCCGCAGAACGATGCCGCCTGGCTGCGCGCCAAGGGCACGCAGATCTTCCACGACGCCTTCGAGCGCGAGGAGGACGGCAACCTGGCCAAGGCGATCGGCAACGGCTGGAACAGCGCCACGGCCGACCGCGTGCCGCAGCTCAAGCAGGCCGACCTCGACGACGGCATTCTGAAAATCGCCAGCGCCACCAAGGAGGCGGGTCACGCCGCCCACATCCATCATGAGGCCGGCTTCACCGACGGCGGCGCCATCGTGCGCTTCCGTTTCCCCGGCGAAAACCGCGGCGAGGGCCTGCAACTCGGTTTTGTCGATCGTGACACCAACCCGGGCGTGCATGCCGGCCATCTCTGCTACGCCATCCTGGCGCCCACCAGCGCGACACTGATCGACCAAAAAACCGGCGTCATGAACCTGGAGATCCGCGGCCGCCGCCAGGGGTATCTGGAGCGCAAGGAAAAGCTGCCGGCGGACCTGGAGGCGCTGCTGAAAACCAAGAGCCACGCCGTGCCGTTCAAGGCCGACACCAAGTGGCACGAGCTGGTGCTGGTGACCGAGGGCGACGAAATGCGCCTGAGCCTCGACGGCAAAAAGATCGCCAGCCATCGCTCGGAAGGCTTCGCCCATCCGATGAAGCGCTGGTTCAGCTTCCTGGTCGGTTCAACGGTGTGGATCGACGACGTGCAGATCTGGCGCGTGCGCTGATCGCGCGGGCGCCGGTCAGAGCTTCAGCAGGAAGTCTGCTGCGGCCAGCCGCACGCCATTGACCTGCAATTCCACCCGGTGTTTGCCGGGATGATGCTTGCGCGTGGTGAAGTCGCGCAGCAGCTGGCTCTTCTCCAGCACGACCTCGCCGCGCGCCGGCAGGTCGAGCACGGTCCACTTGAAGACCTTTTCAAAGGTCTGCCCGCGCGCCTTGACGTAGTGGATCACGTAATCGACCGCCAACCGCTGCGGTTGCGGGGAGCGTGAGCGCAGGACCGCCTGCAGGCCGAGACGTTCGCCCAGGCGCAGGCGCGCGGGCTGGAGCGACAGCACCGCCTCGAGCTTGGGCGCTGCGCCAAAGCCGAACAGCTGCAGAGCGCGCGGGTGACCGCGCTTGATCAGGGTGCGGCAGGCATGACGGGCGATCCAGCCCTGGGATTCGCGCCCCAGGTCCCAGGTCTGCAGCTGATCCAGCACCCACTCGGGATGATCCTTGCTGATGTCGTTGAGATGATTGGCCACCGAGCGACGCACACACGCCGAGGGATCGTCCTTGAGCGCCTCCAGCAGCACGGCACAGGGCTGCGGATCGCGCACGAGGTTGCGCAGCTGCAGGCCCCAGGGCAGGCGCGGCCGGGCGCCTTCGCTGGCGAGCCGGCGCACCGCCTCGTGCGGATCGCGCGTCCATTGCATGAGGGTGGCGAAGGCGCGCTCGGGTTCGGCGGCGATGAAGGGCCGCACGGCAAACTCGGCGGAGCCGAAGCGGGTTAAAAAGCGCAGCGCCTCGAGGGAGAAATCGAAGTCGTCGGTGCCGAAGCGGGCGACGAAATCGCTCAGGAAGATGGCGACAAAGTCATGGCCGACGCGCGGCGCCAGTTGCTTCAGCACGGCGACCTTCTGCCGGTAGGCGCCGGGCAGGGCGGCGTCGGCGGCGACCGCACACTGCTGCAGGCGCTGCATCAGGCTGCGCGTGCCGAGGCCGTCGAGGGTGAGCTGCAGAAAGACCTTCGTGTCGAAGCGCGGGGCGACCGCCGCCAGTTCGCGGGCGAGGTGGCGGTGGCGCGCCTCGTCGAACCAGTCCTTCAACTGCGCCGGCAGGGTTTCGTCGGAGGCGGGCATGACGGTCAGCCCCAGTGTTCGGCGATCTTGCGCTTCAGGAAGGCGACGCTGCGCTCGAGCTGGTCCATGCCGTCGACGCCGTCCTCAATGCTGATCCAGCCGTCGAACCCGACGCGTTTCAGTTCGGTGAAGATGGCGTCGTAGTCGTTGAGGCCCTTGCCGATCTCGCCGTGGCGCAGGCGCTTGGCGTAGCCCTGGGCGCCGCCTTCCTCGCGGCGCAGTTCCTCGAGCGTGCCCTCGGCGAGGTAGCGGTCGCTGGCGTGCATCGTCACCACGCGGTGCGACACGCGCTTGAGCAGTTCGATCGGATCCTCACCGGCGAGGTAGGTGTTCGAGGGATCGTAGTTGACGCCGAAATTCGGGTGCTGCACGGCGTCGACCAGTTGGCAGAAGACGTCCATCTGCTGGGCGAACTCGGGGTAGTCCCAGAAGTCGTCCTTGTAGTGGTTTTCGAGGATGAGCGTGATGCCGCGCTCCTGGGCGTATGGCAGGCAGGCGTGGATGCAGTCGGCGGCGAGGCGCACGCCTTCGGCGACGCTCAATTCCGGCCGGCGCTGGCCGCTGAGCACGCGGCAGTAGGAACCGCCGAGCGCGTGGGTCATGTCGATCCAGCGCTTCTGCTTGGCGATCTCACGCGCGCGGAACGCCGCATCCGGATGGGTGAAGTCGGGCGAGCAGCACATCATCGGGATGACCCGGCCGGTGGCTTCGACTTTCCGGCGGAAGCGCGGCCAGTTGGCCTCATCGGCCATCTCCAGAAAGCCGGCATACCACTCCAGGCCCTGGACGTCGAGCGTGGCGGCAAGCTGGATCCACTCGGAGACCGTCATCGTGCCGTCCTTGCAGAGGGCGGTCATGTAGGCTTTCGGGAAGGCGGCGAGGCGGGGCATGGCAGAAGGAATAGGGAAACAGGAGAAAGGGAAAAGGGATCACTTCACCGGGATCGTGGTCTCGTCCTTGGGCGGGTTGCGGCCGATGAAGGGGTGCTGTTCGAGGTCGAAGACCTGGCCGCTGATGGGGCCGCATTCGGCGGCCAGCAGCCAGGCGGCGCAGGCGGCGATTTCCTCGGGCCAGAGGATGCGACCGGCGGGGGCATACACCTTCGGCAGATCGGCATACCAGTCGTCGCGCAGGCCGTGCTCGCGCTTGCGCTTCGCCTCGTTCTCGGTGAGCACCCAGCCGGGGTTGATCTGGTTCACGCGCACGCCGTCCTCGCGCATGAGGGTGTCGCCCAGATTGCGGGTCAGGGTCATCAGCGCGCCCTTGCTGATGCTGTAGGGCAGCAGGTTGGGTTCGCCGCTGTAGGCGTTGACGCTGCCGATGTTGAGGACGCTGCCGCGCACCTGGCGCAACTCGGGCAGGGCGGCGCGGATCAGGGCGTAGGGAGCGACCGTGTTCACCTCCAGCATGCGGCGCAGGAAATCGGGGCCACTGCTCTGCAGGTTGCCCTGGGCGACCAGGGCCGCGTTGTTAACCACGGCGTCGAGGCGGCCAAAGCGCTCGACCGCCAGTGCCACCAGCCGCTCCGGGCATCCGGGCGCGGTGAGATCCTCGACATGGGCGACCGCGCGTTCCGCGCCGAGTTCGGCCACCGTCTCCGCGGCAAGGTCGGCCTCCAGGCCGTGGATGACGACACGCGCACCCTCAGCAACCGCGCGCTTGGCGATGGCTTTGCCGATGCCGGTGCAGCTGCCGGTGACGAGAAGGACAAGGTTTTCGAGGCGCCTCATGGCCAGATCATAATCCCAGCCCCTGCCCGCCCGCCACGACAAAGAGTGGTCGGAATGCGACAGTGGTGTTGGGAAAGGGGTGGTGGCTTTAGCCGCATGGGATTGGGGGGATTCGGCAGAAGCCGCGACCTGCGAATTTCAGTACCCCTCCGGGGTCTCTCCACCAAAGAAGGGGTAATCGTTCTCCGGCACGAACTCGGGATCGGGTGGAGCCGTCGCTGCGACAGGCGCGGCCTGCACGATGACCGGTGTGGCCACGGCCGCGGCGACCGTGCCTTTGAGAGCGTTCAAGAGCGCTTCGCGGCGGCTGAGGGTGATGGGTTCCGTGTTCATGGTGTTGAGCAAGTTTGATGAAGATCAGAGCCCTTCGGGCACGATGGCGGTGTTTTCGTAGAGAATGACGCCGCCGCGTTTCACGATCTCACGCTGCACGGCCTTCACGTCCACTTGGCGGACACTCGTGCTCGAAGCCTGCGCCTGCCTCGCGGCTATGCCGCAGGCCTCTCCGAGAGCCATGAAGACGGGCTCCATCCTAAGCGCGGAGTAGCCCATGTGCGTCGCGCTACATGCAACCGGGATGAGCAGGCCATCGACACATTTCGGCACCATGACTCCGTAGGGGACCTGAAAGGGATCGTGCGCGATGAAGACGTAACCCGGACGCACGCCAGGATACTTGGGGTCGAACTTGGAGACGCTGTGCGAATCGAACTCGAACTCGACCACGGCGATGCCATCGGGTTGCCTCTTGGGCAGGCCCGTCTCGAAAATGGGCTTGGCGTCGTTCTGGGTTAGATTGTATTCGCCCCAGACGCGGCGGCCTTGGCGCACATAGAGGTGGTGCGGGCGATGGCGGTTGTCGGTAAACTCGTCTTTCGGAAAGCCCCACTGGCTGGCATCGTCGCGCAGACCAGGCGGCACTTCGGGGTCGTTCTGCAGCAGCCAGATCAACCCTTCATTGTGGCTCCAGTAGCGTTTGAAGATACGCTCGCGCTCCGCAGGTCCGGCCTCCGGCCAGCCCCAGTTCTCCTCGGCAAGATCGAGCGATTCGCTCGGCGCGTCACTGCCGCCGACATTGTGCTCGCTGTTCACTTCCCACTTGTCATTGGGCATCTCATAGAGCTGGATGGCGTCGCGCAGCCGTTTGATTTTACCCGCGCGAATGTCGTCAAGCAGGTGCCTGTAATCGTCGCGATTGTAGCCCTCCGGCTTCTCCACCGGCACTTGGTTCTCTTTCACCTTGGTGAGGTGAAAGCGGAAGCAAAAGGCCTGGATTCCAGCGTCTGCCTCAGCCGTGGATCCGGGCAGCGGGTTGTAATCCTTGAAGCGGATGAAGATGTGTCCGGCATGAGGCTCGCCGAAGTCCGCGCGGCTCTCGCGACCGACGCGATAGGGCACGCCCGCCAGTGCGGCGAGGTCGCCCTCGTACGTGCAGTCGATGAAGGTCGTTGCGCGGAACTCGGTCCGCGTGCCGGGCTTGCTCAAATCCTCCGCCGTGATGCTGACGAGCTTCACCGTCGGTCCAAACTCTTTTGGCGCAGCGCCGTCGATGCGCTTGCCGGGAGTAGCCGCTTTCTCCACGCCATCAGCGCCGACCACACGAGCGGCGATCACGCGATGACACTCAAGAAGTGTAATGTTTTTCTCCGCCGCGAGCATGTCGCGGAACACTTTCTCCGCGACGTGAGCCTCGAAGCGGTTGCCGTCCTTGCAGACCTTCACCTGCTTCGAGTCCGCGCCGTAAGTCGTGGTGTAGTGCTCCACGATGCGTCGCTTGAACTCGTTGTAGAGTCCGCCGACTGCGCCGTGCTTGCGGATGTCGGTGTTCGTCAAGCCACCCGCCACGATGCCGCCGACGTGAGCGGACTCTTCGAGCAGGATGACTTTTGCTCCGCTCTTTGCTGCCGCCACTGCGGCGGCGACTCCGCTGGGATTGGCGCTGACAATGATGACGTTCGCCTGCTCGGCGGCAACGGCAGTGCAGAGGCAGAGAAGGAGTGTGAGGATGCCTTTCATGATTGGGTCCAGGGCTGTGGATTCGGTCGCAACGGGTTTGAATGATCCGCCAGAAGCCGAAGCGGCTTTTTATTCTTCGCTAAAGGGACCGGCGTTCTGCTGGGCGAGCGTTTCACGCACCTTCACGCCATCGAGCGTGCCGACTTCGCTCTTCGCCTTCATGGCGAGCGCGGCGGCGCAGCCGGCGGCTTCGCCAAGCGCCATCGCGGTGGCGGTGACGCGGCTGGAGGCGCTGGCCTCGCTGCTGGCGCTGTGGCAGCGTCCGGCGACGAGCAGGTTGCTGACCTTTTGCGGCACGAGCGTGCGATAGGAGATGTCGTAGGGCTTCGGTTGGAAGCCGGAGCCGGTGAAGGGCTTGTCCACCGAGACCTCCGGCGGATGGATGTCGAGAAACCAACAGCCGGTGGCGACCGCATCGTCGTGTCGAGTCGTCTTCTGCAGGTCTTCGAGTGTCAGCATGTTCAGCCCCACGATGCGGCGCGTGTCGCGCACGCCGATGAACGGACCGCTTGTGATGTAGTAGCTGTTTTCGAAGCCCGGCACCTTTGCCTTCCATTCGTGGAAGATGGTCCAGGCGTCCTTGCGTCCCTGGATCTCCGCGCGGGTGAAGTCGGCGGCATCCGTCGCATTGGCCGGGACGCGGGTGGCATGCACGTAGCATTCGTCCTTGGCGAAGGCGAAAATCAGCCCGGGTCCGTAGAAGTTCACGAGCCGGCCGGCCTGGTGCGCCTCGATGAGCACCTTTTTCGCCGCCTCCTTCGTCTCCTTCACCGGCACCACGTTGCCAATGCGGAAGTGCAGCGTCAGCGGCATGAGCGGCTTCGACGAGATCGTCGGGCAGCCCGTCCAGTGCGCGATGTCGCCATCGCCGGTGCAGTCGATGATTTGTTTCGCCTCGACGCGCGTCAACCCGTCCTTGTTCGCCAGGATCACCGCCGCCACGCGGCCGTCCTTCACCTCCACATCACAGGCGACGCTGTGGTAAAGTACGCTGAGCTTGTCCTTGTGCTGGAGGATGAGTTCATCGGTGAGCACCTTGAAGTGCTCCACATTGGGGATCCACATGCTGCCCCAGTACTTCGTCACCAGTTCCGGCGGCAGGTCGTCGATGGACTTCGCGCCCGGCTTGGCAATGCCCAGCCGCTGCAGCAACTCCAGCGCGATGCCTTTCACGACAAATCGCCCGCTGGGTTTGTCGATGAGACCGTCAAAGTACGGCAGCCCCACCGTGGTGATGATGCCGCCGGAGAAGCCGGCACGCTCGACGAGCAGGGTTTGCGCGCCGTTTCTGGCGGCAGAGAGCGCCGCGGCGATGCCCGCACAACCGCCACCGCAGACGAGAACGTCGGTTTGAAGCGTTTTCATGGTGCCCGATTCTACCGGCCGGCCAGGCGGATGGACACGACAAAGGCTGCGCGGAATGCGACAGCCAAAGCTCAGGGCTGCACCGGTTTGCGACCGAGTTCCGTCAGGCGGATCAGTTCCTCCGCGTCAAGCGCGCGGTCAAACACCGCGACGCCGCCGATCCAGCCGGTGAAGCCGACGCTGCGGCTGCTGTGGATGACGCGGCCGATCGTGAAGGGGCCGCCGCTGCCGTCGTTTTTCGGGGTATACAGGTCGTGCTGATACCACCAGGGGTTCAGCCGCAGGGCGACGAGATCCCGCGACACTTCTCTGCCATCGCGCAGCGCGACCTCGATCTTGGTGTAGCGATGCTCGCGCAGCTCGATGCGTTCGCCGGCGGACTCACGCAGCACCGTCACGCTCAGCGGCTCGCCTTCCGGCGGGTTGTAATACTGATCCCTCGGGAAGGTCTCATCCTCGCCGTCCTGCCGGCCGGGCAGCCTGGCGTAGTGGCCCTGCATGTAGGCGTTGTAGGCGGACTTGATGAGGCCATCCCGCTTGGGGTGGTCGAGCCAGCGATCCCCGGCGACGCCGTTGAGCCAGCCGGTGAGCTCGTCCTTTTGATGATCAAACGTCATCGCAAAGCACTGCCACGAGGCGTCGAGCCCCTCGGCGGGAGAATCGGCCGGCACCTCGGGGGCGATGCCGAGGGAGTTGCTCTTGTGCAGGGCGTACTTGTTGAGGAAGGAGCTGGCGCCGTTTTCCGACACATGACCGCAGGCGCTGCCCTGCTTGTTCAGCCCGGCAAACAGCGCGTACTGACGCTGGCCGCGCTCGACCTTGGCGATGCTGGCGGTTTCGCTCTGCTTGAGGTCGGTACCCTCGTGCCAGATGCCGGCCAGGGCGTGGTTGCCGCTCTCGCGGATCGCCCAGACGACCACGGTGACCGACTTGCCCGCGCCTTTGATATCGAGTGGTGTGTCGTGCAAGCGTGCGCGCGGCACGAGCAGCAGAGTTCGGAGGTCGGGATCCGTCTCCTTGACGATGCGGATCGCCTGACCAAACGGACCGCGCCCGAGCAGGGGGAAATCGGCATAGGTCGCCTTGCGGCCGGTGCCCCAGAAATCCTTGATGTAGTTGCCGGCGTCGAGAGGGTAATTCGTGGGCGCCCCCGCGGGCACATGGGCGGTGAAACGGCGTTCGCCGTACGGCTCGCGCTGCACAAAGTCCCAGAAGGCGACCAGCCCCGGCAGGGCCGTTACGGTGGCAGCGCGGTCGGTGGCGGTGTCGGCGGCAGGCAGAATCAACGGAGCAGCGGCGGCGAGCAGAAGCAGGGAGCGCATGGCGCTGGTTTAACGCCGGCCGTGGTTGAAGTCCACTGGCTTGCGAACCGTGCTCGCGCCGGGGTTGGTGTCGACGCGCAGATCGCTGCAGCTCGGATCCACCGCAAGCATGGCGTGCTTGCCGGTGAAGCGATTGCCGCTGAACTCCAAGCCGCGACCGTTGGGCGCAAAGGTCACCGCCTCCCCGGGTGCGTCGGCGCCGAGCTGGAAGAGGTTGTCGCGCACGATCACCGGTCCATAGCTGGCGCCCGGCTCATAGAGGGTGAAGTACAGTTCCGGAAACTGTCCGGGTCGGCCGGTCTGGAAGGCGATGCGACCGCGGCGCGGGTCGGCCTCATTCTTGGTCGTGTTGTTGACGAAGAGGTTGTTGGCCAGGATGAAGTTCACCGGCTGGTTGATCCAGGAACCGCGGCCGCCGTTGCGGAAGGTGTTGCCGGTGATCGTCACATCCGTGCAGCTTTTCTCCACGCTCATGACGCGCGAGCCGTTGCCGCCGTCGACCAGGTTGCCGGTGATGGTGGCGTTGCGACAGAACTCGGCGAGGAAGAAGGCGCCCATGCGGCTGCCGAGGATGTGGTTGTTGGCGAAGACGATGTTCTCGCAGGCTTGCAGGTGCATGGTGTCGCCCAGGGCGCTGAGCTGGCAGCCCGTGACGCGCACATCGCGCGCGGCGGTCAGGTCGAAGGCGCCCTTGCCCGGACCGGCACCGGTCGGTGCGTAAAGCGCCAGGTAGGCGGCCTGCAGGTTGTGCACGAAACGGAAGCCGGCACCGCCGGCGATGGGCAGGGGCGCACCATCCGGCGTTTCGGCAATGCGGATGAAATCGGGGCCTGAATCGACGACGAAGTACTGGCGGCCGCGCACCAGGTTCGCGGGCAGATTTTCGCCGAGAAAGCTCAGTGCCTCCTGCGGCTCGGCGCTGCGACTGACCGGCACGGGCTGGAGTTTCGGATCCAGGAACAGGCGGTCGCCCTCGACGCGAGTCACCTCACGCACGAGATCGCCCCGAAAGTACGTCCAGGCGCGCTCGACTTCCCAAGCCTCGTGGTCCTCAGGCCAGGTGACAACCTGCCAGAGGTGGCCGTAGTCCCACATGAACTTGCCGCTGCGCAACAGCGTGCAGGATTCCAGCACGACCCGTTCCGCCCAGGCTTCAACCGTGCTCTCGGAGCCTTTGGCCTTGCGGCCATGCACGCCGATCACCGCACCGGCGACGCCGCTGGAGCGTACATCGCGGAAGAGCAGGTCGCGCGTGCCGCCGGGCCGCGTCGTTTGGATCTCGATGGCGCGTGTGCTGACGTTCGGCTCCCAGGTGTTGTCGCGCTGCGCGGGGTCAAAGACATGGCCGAGGAAATCGCCGCCATGCCAGCTCAGTTCGGCAACGTCCGTGCCGGCGAAAAGGATGGCCCGGGCGCCGTCGGCGAGGCGTTCGGGAAAGTGAAAGCGGGCACCGTGAGCGAAGACGGCCGTGCGCGAGGGCAGCTGCAGGGGGACCGCACCGTCGAGGTGGTAATCCCCCGGCGGAATCGTCACCGCACCACCGTTGGCCAGGGCCGGCGCGAACAGGGCTGCGAGGCGGTTGCGATCGTCAGCGGTTGCCGGCAGGGCAGTGCACAGCAGGACAGACAGCAGCAGTCGGTTCATGCAGTCACTTTAACCGGAACGTCCAGTGCATCGCCACGACAAAGGCTGGACGAAAGGCGACACGCGGGGTACCCGTTCCCTTGCCGCAGGCCGGCCGGCGCCGTTCTGCCATCCCCCATGCAACGCGTCCTTTTCAGCCTTTGGATGGCCGCCCTTGCCCCCATCGGTGGCCAGGCGGCGGCACCGGATCTTGAAGCCGGGCGCGCGCACTGGGCTTTTCAGCCGTTGCAGGTCCCGGCAGCTCCGGCGGTGCGGCAGGCGGCCTGGCCGGTGAACGACCTGGACCGCTTCATTCTCGCCCGGCTGGAGCAGGCCGGGCTGGCGCCCTCGCCGCCGGCCGACCCCGCCACGCTGATCCGGCGCGTCACTCTCGACCTGACCGGCCTGCCGCCAACGCCGGAGGCGATCGAGGCCTTTGTGGGCGACGCCTCGCCGCAGGCCTACGAGGCGCTGGTGGACCGGTTGCTGGCCAGCCCGCAGTATGGCGAGCGCTGGGGGCGGCACTGGCTGGACTTGGCCCGCTACGCCGACACCAGCGGCTTCCACAACGATCTCGACCGGCCGCACGC
>CAYYJK010000003.1:40517-43912 GCA_964472185.1 uncultured Prosthecobacter sp. | reverse complement strand
GAGCGTGGTGGTGGTGACGCCGGCGGCGATGTCGGCGTTGCCGGCCAGGGTGGTGGCGGTGCTGGCGGTGTAGCCGCCCAGGCCGGACAGGCCGGTGAGGTTGCGCAGGCCGGCCACGGCGGCGGTGGTGGCGGCCCAGTCAGCGGGGCCAAACGTGGCGTAGGCCGCCGCGCCGGCACCGGTGAGCAGCGCGTTGTCGGCGCCGCTGCTGGTCTGGATCGCGCCGCTGGCCGGCAGGGTGAACGTCAGAATGGCACCGGCGTTGCGGGTGATGGCGCCGAGGTTGAGCGTGGTGCTGCCGGAGCCGCTGGCGGCGACGGTGATCCGGGGCGTTGCGCCCGCGGCCAGGGTCAGGGAGGCCAGGGCCTGACTGTTGACGGTGTCCGCCTTGCCGGTGACCCGCAGCTCGCTGCCGCCGTTGAGCGTGAGCGGCAGGCTGGTGCTGAGGATGTTGGCGGCGGGAGCGTTGACGCCGCCGAAATCGAGGTGCAGAACCCCGTTGTTGACGGAGGTGACGCCGGTGAAGGTGTTGCTGCCAGACAGCGCCAGCGTGCCGCTGCCGTTCTTGATCAGGACGTTGGCGCCGATGCCGATGTTGCCCGTGACGGCGATGTGGCCGGCGCCGTCGAGCACCAGGCCGTAGGCGCCGCTGATCGCCGTGCTGGCGGCGGTGCCGGGATGCAGCGTGAGCGTGCCGGCGGCCGAGGTGATGAGCGTCGGAGCGTTCTGGGTGATGGTAGCGGCGATGGTGTTGTTGCCGCTCTCGTTGCGGATGGCGCCGCGGCCGGCATCGCCGGTGCCGGTGACGGTGGCGAGCGTGCGGGCGACGGTGATGTCGCCGGCGAGAGCGAGGGTGCCGCCGTCGACGACCGTCACGGTGCCGCTGGTGCCGAGGGCGCCGCTGTGGCGGATTTCGAGTGTTCCCGAAGCGACGACGCTGCCGCCGGTGTGCGTGTTCGCCGCGGTCAGCACGGCGCGCGATCCGGGAGCCCCTTGATTCACCAAGGTGACGGCCCCGCTGCCGTTGTTGACGATTTTGGCGTGGATCGTCAGCAGCGCCGCGGCGTCGTGATTGCTGAGCACCAGCTGGCCGGCGGTGTTGGCGACCGCGCCGCCGGCGGACAACTGGCTGCCGTCGCCGAGGGTGCCCAGCGTCAGGCTCGCGGCCCCGCGCACCACCTGCACACCGCCCGCGACGCCCAGGCGCAGAGTGTTGCCGGCGCCGATGGCGACCGTGCGCGCGGCGGTGGTGGCGCTCATCGAAACCGTGGCGAGCAGGCGGGTGCCGCTGCCCGGTCCGACGTCGCCGACGGAGGCGGACGTGATGCCGAGGTGGCTGGCTTCGGAGAAGGCCGGGTCGGCCAAGGTGGCACCGGTGGCGAACGGCTGGTCGCCGATGAAGCCGGCGCCGATCACGCCGCCGGTGACCTGCGCCCAGCTGCGTGCGCCGTCGGCGGCGGCGTAGGCGGCGTAGGCGGCCCAGGGGCCGATCAGGCCGTCCGGCATCGCTGCGGTCACCGAGCCCGAAGCGGGGCCGGCGATGAGCAGCGTGGAGGTGACGGTGCTGCGGCTGAGGGCGCCCAACTGGAGATCCACGGAACCGCCGGCTGCGCTGGCCAGTTCGAGCGCGCTGTGAAAGCCGCTGAGCGTGACGGCGCCCAGGCGCTGGCGGTTGGCGGCGCCGGCTTTGCCCTGCAGGCGCAGCACGCCCGCCGCATTGCCGCCGATCAGGCGCAGCTCGCCGGGCGCGGCCAGGCCGTGGTAGAGGATGTCGTCGACCGGCGCAGTGGCCGCGGCAAAATCCAGGATGGTGATGCCGCCGTTGTAGCCGCTGGTGGCCAGGCCGAGCACGGTGGCGCCGCCATAGGTGTTGGCGGCCGATAGGGTCAGCGTGCCGTTGCCCTTGGCCATGGCGAAGCGCTGGAACTCGAAGCCGCCGCCGCCGTCGCTGATCGGGCCGCTGATCACGGTGCCGGTGGTGCCGGTGAGGGTGGTGGTGCCGTAGTAGGTGTGGATGGCCGCGTTGCCGGTGAGGGTGATGCCGCCGGACAGCGTGATGTTGTTGCCGAGCACGCGGATGGCGCCGTAAGGGGAGGCCAGGCCGGCAATCGTGAAGGGCTTGGTGTAGTTCAGTCCCACGCCGTTGATGGCGGCGCTGGCACCCGATTCGACGACGTAGCCGCTGACGTTGGGGAAGGTGGCCGGGCTCATGATGCCGGCGTAGACGTAACTGCCGAGGGTCAGCGTGCCGGTCACTTCCGGGCTGGCCGCGTTGTTGAAGTTGAGGAAGGCCTGGGCGGTGCCGGAGCCGTACTTCTGCAGCCGCAGGTCGCTGCCCTTGAGCACCAGGTTCGAACCCAGGCTGATGAACTGGGAGCCGCCGGAGGCGTTGTTTTCGATCTGCAGCCGGCCATTGGCGCCCAAGTCGACGACCGTGCCGGCGGCCGCGCCCTGCAGGCTGTATTGGAAGCTGCTGCCGGGCGCGGCACTGAAGGCGCGGAAGTTGATCCCGGCCAGCTGCAGGTTCTGGGCGATGGTGACGACGGAGGGATTGACGGCCGTGCCGCCGCCAAAATTGGCGATGGCGGCGGTGTCGTTGATCCAGGCGACGTTGCCGCTGCCATCCCACCAGTTCAGGCCGCTGGTGTTCCAGGTGCCGGAACCGTTCACCTGGCCGGCGGTGCTGCCGTTGGCGTCCCAAAAAAGTTCGGCCTGCAGGGAGCCGGTGGACAGGGAAAGGCAGCTCAACAGCAGCCGGAAGACGGGAAGGCGGGGGACTGGCTTCATGACGGTGGGCCCGCCGCGCCGGACCGTGGACTTCCGCCTGGCAACAGCGCTGGGCTTTGCAGGAAGAAGGGGGCTTGAGGGGGTGAATCAGGATTCAGCACCGTGCGTGCCAAATGCCAGGCAAAGCCGGCGCCGGCAGCGCTGACTGACGCTTGCGCGGCCGCAATTCCGCGGCCTCATAGCGGCGGCGGCCGTAATCTCGGCCGACTTGCCTTGGCCCGGACCCCTTCCTCCACCGGCCGCGGCGGCTCCCGCAAGACCGGGACCCGTGCGCGGGGCCAGCTGCCCCCGGTTGCGGAGCAGCCGGAAGCGCACGCTCTGGTTCAGGCGGTTCTTGACACGCCGGAGTTTCAGCGCCGACTGACGCCGCTGGGCGTGGGCACCGAGGTCTGCCTCGATCACGTGACGCCGGAGGCCACGCCCTTTGCGGTGGCCCTTGTGCAGGCCCGGCTGCAGCAGGTCCAACCCGGCCGCCGTCTCTGGGTGCTTTGTCCGGATGTGCGCACTCAGGATCAGGTGCATGCCGAGTTGGTGGTCTGGCAGTGCCCCGCGCTGTACCTGCCGCGGCTGCCGCAGCGGGTCGGTGCGGAGGTGCTGCCGGATCCGGA
>CAYYJK010000003.1:0-40417 GCA_964472185.1 uncultured Prosthecobacter sp. | reverse complement strand
TGTACCTGCCGCGGCTGCCGCAGCGGGTCGGTGCGGAGGTGCTGCCGGATCCGGACGTGATGGCGGAGCGGGCGGCCGTGCTGGACCGCTGGCGCGAAGGCGGGGCCGAAGCGCCGCCCGTGCTGGTCGCCTGCACGGCGAGCCTTGACGAGCCGGCCCCGGAGGCGCAGGCCCTTGCCCGTCAGCGCCGGTTGCTCGAGCCGGGAGCCCGGCTGGATCTGGAGGCCTTTCTGGCCGAGCTTGCCGACGCCGGTTACGAACGCGTTCCGGTGGTCACGGAGCGCGGCCAGTTCGCCCGCCGCGGCGGCATCGTCGACTTCTACTCCTGGCAGGCGGAGGAGCCGCTGCGCGTCGAGTGGTTTGACGACGAGATCGAATCGATCCGCGCTTTCGACCTCAACCATCAGGCGTCGATCCGCCGGCTGGAGCGGGCGGGCGTCGTGCTGCAGCTCGCCGAAGGCGCGGCCGAGGCGGGCTGCGTGCGCGACCACTTCCTGGCGGCGGACTGCGTCCTGGTCGTCGGCGACGAAGCGGCGCTGCCCTGCCAGGCGCGGATTCTGGCCGGGGCCGGTCCGGGCGAGGGGCCGGAGGACTTTGCCACGGCGATCCACGAAAATCCCCTGGGCATTTTCGACGCCTCGGATTTCGTCCTGCATGAGGCCCGCCGCAAGCAGTTCGACCTGCAGTTGCGCGACTGGCGCAACCAGGGCTGGCGGACGCGCATCTTCTTCCACAACGACGCCGAGCGGGAGCGCTTTGCCGAGCTGCGCGGCGGGGCCGCCGAGCCCGGCGTCGAGACGACCCTCGGCCTGCTCTACCGGGGTTTCGTGGTGCCGGCGGCCAAGCTGGCGGTGCTGACCGGAGCCGAGCTGTTCGGCCGCCACCAGCACCTGCGGCGCGTGCGCGGCTCGAAGCTCGAGGATCCGGCGGCGCTGCGCAAGGCGCGCGACGACTTGCGCGAGCTGCGCGAGGGCGATCTGGTGGTGCACAGCGACCACGGCATCGCGCGCTTTGCCGGCATCGCGCAGCGCACCGGCCCGGGCGGGCGCACCGAGGAGGTGCTGGTGCTCGAGTACGCCGACTCGGCGAAGCTGTTCGTGCCCTCGGTCCAGGCGCACATGGTCGCCCGCTACGTCGGCGTCGGCGGCCGGGCGCCGGCGCTCAGCAAGCTGGGCGGCAACGCCTGGCAGAAGACGCGCCGGAGCGCCGAAAAGAGCGTCGAGGAGTTCGCCGCGCGCATGCTCACCATCAGCGCCGAGCGGCAGTCGGTGACCGGCTACGCGCATCCGCCGGACACGAAATGGCAGGCGGAGTTCGAGCAGTCCTTCCTCTACCGCGAGACGCCGGACCAGCTGCGCTGCGTCGAGGAGATCAAGCGCGACATGGAGGCGCTCAAGCCGATGGACCGGCTGCTCTGCGCCGACGTCGGCTTTGGCAAGACCGAGGTCGCGATCCGGGCCGCGTTCAAGGCGGTGATGGGCGGCAAGCAGGTCGCCATCCTGGTGCCGACCACGGTGCTGGCGCGCCAGCACTGGACGAACATCCGCGAGCGCATGAGCGAGTTTCCGGTGACCGTCGAGATGCTCTGCCGGCTGACGCCGAAAAACCGCGAGAAGAAGATCCTGGAGGGCGTGCGCGACGGCACGGTCGACATCGTCGTCGGCACGCACCGGGTCATTTCCAAGGACGTGCGCTTCAAGGACCTGGGCCTGGTCGTGATCGACGAGGAGCAGCGCTTCGGCGTCAAGCACAAGGAGCGCTTCAAGGAGCTGTTCCGGCTGGTGGACGTGCTGACCCTCAGCGCCACGCCGATCCCGCGCACGCTCTACCTCGCGCTGATGGGCATGCGCGACATGAGCACGATCGAGACGCCGCCGCCAAGCAAGATGGCGGTGCAGACGCAGATCTGCCCCTACGACGAGCGCATCATCAAGCAGGCGGTCGACGCGGAGCTGGAGCGCGGCGGCCAGGTGTTTTTCCTGCACAACCGCGTGATGACCATCGAAAAGACGGCCCAGCGCATCCGCGAGCTCTGCCCGGGCGCCCGGGTGATCATCGGCCACGGCCAGATGGACGCCGAGCTGCTCGAGGACATCATGCACACCTTCGTCGACGGCGGGGCCGACGTCCTGGTCTGCACCACGATCATCGAGAGCGGCGTCGACATCCCCAACGCCAACACGATCATCATCGACCGCGCCGACCGCTTCGGCCTGGCGGACCTGTACCAGCTGCGCGGCCGGGTCGGCCGCGGCGGCGGCCAGGCGCACGCCTACCTGCTGCTGCCGCGCGACGCTGTCACCGCCGGCGACGCCCGCAAGCGCGTCAACGCCATCAAGCAGTACGCCGGCCTCGGCAGCGGTTTCAAGATCGCCCTGCGCGACCTCGAGATCCGCGGCGCCGGCAACCTGCTGGGCACCGAGCAGAGCGGCCACATCGCGGCGGTCGGCTTCGACATGTACTGCCAGATGCTCAAGCAGAGCGTCGCCCGCATGCAGGGCCGGCGCGTGCCGCGGCCGGTCGATGTCGCCCTGCGCGCCGACTTCCTGGTGCTCGCCGAAGCGCAGATGGCGCAGGCGGCGGCCGGCGCGACGCCGGCGTTCCTGCCGCTGGCCTTCATCGAGGACACGCGCCTGCGCATTCTCGCCTACCGCCAGCTCGGCGAGGTGATGACCCGCCGCGAGCTGGACGAACTGGAGGAGCAGTGGCGCGACCAGTACGGCGCCCAGCTGCCGCATGCCGTGCAGAACCTGCTGACCTGCGCCCGCATCCGGCTGGCGGCGGCGCACGCCGGGGTGACCGAGGTGGAGATCAAGGAGCGCAAGCTCATGATCACCCGGCACGGCAAGTACGTCATGCTGCAGGGCAAGTTTCCGCGGCTGACCGAACGGCAGGGGCACCGCCAGCTGGAGGAGACGCTGACCCTGCTCCGCTCGCTGTGAGCGATAAAGCCGGGGCGGGCGCGCGTTTTCCTCCGGTCATGAATCGCCGCCGCTTCCTCCAGCAGTCCGCCGCCGCCACGTTCGGCTTCCCCGCCATCCTGCGCAGCGCCTCGCCCAACTCCCTGCTGCAGGTCGCCTGCATCGGCGTCGCCCGCATGGGCGGCAACACGATGCGCAGCGTCGCTTCGCACGCCGGGGTGAAGATCACCGCCCTGTGCGATGTCGACGCCGTCCACCTGGCCCAGGCCGCCAAGGACTTTCCCGAGGCTTCCCGGCACCGGGACTGGCGCGAGCTGCTGGCCGGGCAGACGGACCGGTTCGATGCGGTCACCATCGGCACGCCCGACCACATGCACGCCGCGCCCTGCGTGACCGCCCTGCGCGCCCGAAAGCACGTCTACCTGCAGAAGCCGATGGCGCCGACCCTGCACGAATGCCGGGTCATCACCCGCGAGGCCGAGCAGGCGGGCGTGGTCACCCAGCTTGGCAACCAGGGCCGCTCGAGCATCGAGGCGCGGATGACGGTCGAGCTGATCCGCAGCGGCGCCATCGGCAAGGTCCGCGAGGTCGTCATGTGGGAGAACAAGCCGCTGAGCTGGTGGCCGAAGAACACCGAGCTGCGCCGCCAGGGCGACCCGCTGCCCGAAGGTCTGGATTGGGATCTCTGGTGCGGCGTGCGGCCGGCAGTGCCGTACCTGAAGGACACCTACCATCCGCAGAACTGGCGCGCCTGGTTCGACTTCGGCTGCGGCGAGATGGGCGACATGGGCTGCCACCATTTCGACACCACGTTTGACGCCCTCAAGCTCACCGCGCCGACCCGTGCGCGCCTGACCCACGGCGGCAGCAGCGGTCCGCTCTGGGGGGAAAAGCGCATCGTCGAGCTGGAGTTCCCCGGCTCGGAGTTCACCGCCGCAGACGTGCTGAAGATCACCTGGTACGATGGCGGCGTCGATCCCGACCGCGACAAGGTCAGGATGCCGGCGGCGCTCAAGCAGTTTCCGAAGTCCGGCACGTTCTGGCAGGGCACGGCAGGCGCCATCTTCAAACCCTACGGCGGCCGGCCGTTCGTCCTGCCGGAGGCCGACTTCCCGGCGGAGAAGTATCCGAAGGGTCTGAAGGGCCAGGACCACTACCACGACTGGGTGGACGCCATCGTGGCCGGCCGCAGGAGCTGCGCGGACTTCCGTCACGGCGGCCCGCTCACGGAAACGGTGCTGGTGGGCACCTACACCGACCGGTTCCCGGGCCAGTGGCTGGAGTTTGACCGGCAGAACCTCCGGTTCAGCAATCACGAGGGCGCCAACGCCCTGGTGCGGCGCGATTATCGCGACGGCTGGAAGGTGGCGGGGCTCGGCTGAATCGCAGGCTGGCCGAGGGCGTCGAGGATCACTGCCAGGCAGTCCTCCACGGCCTGCGGCATGCAGCCGGCGGCGGACGTGTCGATCTGCCGCCAGCCGATGCCGTGCTGCTTCAGCAGGGCGCAGGCGCCGGGTTCGCAGCGGCTGGCTGGCGATGCCGGACTGTCGGCCGGGGGCGGCAGCGGCGCCGTCAGCACGGCGGCCAGTTCGGCTTCACTGAGGGCCGGACTGCAAAATTTGGCGCTGAACAGCGCCAGAGCCTCCTGCTGCTCGGATGCCGGCAGCCCGGCCGTCACCCGCCGGATCTCCCGGGCGCGTTGGAAGCGCGCTTCGCCCTGCAGGCGGCGGTGCACCTTCTTGTCACGCCGCAGCCGCCGCAGCTCCAGCGTGGCCGGGTCGGCGACGATCTGCAGGACCAGATCGGGCAGTAGCGGGCGGGGCAGCAGCGGCACGTGCACGGGCAGGATGGGCAGCCGCAGGATGCCCTGGTCGACCAGCACGACGTCGACCCCCGAGGCCAGCGCGCTGCGGCCGAGGCCCATGGTGGAAAAGATCCGCATCCAGGCGGAGAAGCAGCTGGCCCGCTGGTGACAGCGGCAGGCGCGGGCGGCGGTCAGGGCATGCCAGGGGTGCAGCGCCATCCACAGCCAGCGCTTGAGCCGCGTCCAGCGCCGGAGGCGGCGCGGCACGTCCTTCTCGGGCAGGGCCGCCACGCGCCCTTCGCCCAGGTGCTCGCGCAGGCGGCGCGCCACGAGGGGCGAAAGGGTGGATTTACCGGCACCACTGACTCCGGCCAGTTCGACGAGGATCATGGTTTCGACGGAGGGTGACAAAAAAGTCACTGAGTATCTTTGCGTTTTTCTCCTAGTTCAAGACAAACCGGCGGCCGGCCGATGCAGAGGGCGGGTACTTTGATGATTTTCCCGGCGCCGGGCGACGTTGAGAAGAGCGTTCGCCCATGAAAGCCGCCTGCCTGCTTGCTCTGACCGTCTCCGCCGCGTCTGCGGCTCTGCCTGATCCCGACGCAGTGCTGGCGGGCATGAAACGGGCGACGGCCTTCTGTACGGCCCAACTGGCCGTGCGCGGCGGCTACGCCTCGGCCTGGAAAGACGATCTCAGCGCGGGCATCACGGAGCATCACCAATCGCCCACGCTCATCTCGATCCAACCGCCCGGGACGACCACACTGGGGCTGGTGTTCGTCCGCGCCTGGCAGGCCACCGGGGACGTCCAGTTTCTCGAAGCGGCCCGGGCGGCCGGCGCGGCCCTGGTCGCCTGCCAGCTGGCCAGCGGCGGCTGGGACAGCGATCACGACTTTGCCCAGGCCAAGCGCCAGCACTTGCATCAGCAGGCGCTGGCTGGCGACATCAAGCGGGGCGACCGGCGCGCCATCAGCACGCTCGACGACAACAAGACCCAGTCCGCCCTGCGGTTCCTGCTCGAACTGGCCCACCTGCCGGAATGCCGCGGCGATGCCGTCCTGCAGGAGGCGCTGCAGTTCGGCCTGGACGGCCTGCTGGCGGCCCAGTTCCCCAACGGCGCCTGGCCGCAGCAGTTCGACGGCCCCGCCGATCCGTCGGCTCCCGTCCTGCCCGCGGCCTACCCGGAGGCGTGGCCCCGCGAATGGCCGCGCGCGAAGTACGCCGACTTCTACACCCTCAACGACGGCAACCATCAGCACTGCGTCGAGCTGCTGCTGCGCGCCCATGAGCTGACCGGTCAGGCGCGGTACCTGCAGGCGGCCCGGAAGGCGGGTGATTTCCTGCTGCTGGCGCAGATGCCCGAGCCGCAGCCGGTCTGGGCGCAGCAGTACAACCGCGCCATGGAGCCGGTCTGGGCGCGCAAGTTCGAGCCGCCGGGCGTGACCGGCGGTGAAAGCCTGGGCGTGCTGGAAACTCTGCACGAGCTGCACGTGGTCACCGGCGATCCCAAGTACCTCAAGCCGATGACGGCCGCCCTGGCGTGGTACGAACGCTCCCGGCTCGCCGACGGCCGGTACGCGCGTTTTTACGAACTGCGGACCAATCGGCCGCTGTACTTCGTCAAAGACAGTTACCTCCTGACCTACGACGACGCCAACCTGCCGACCCACTACGGCTTCAAGCTGGATCACATCAGCAAGGATCTCGAGCGACTGAAGGAGCGGCTGCAGCGGCCGCGTGAGGAGTTGCTGGCCAAGCGGGCCGGGCCGTCCGACGCCCAGGGCTGGGCCAGCCGGGCCAAGGGGGCGGCCGGCAAGGCGCAGCGGGCGCTGGACTCCCAGGATCCGCGTGGCGCCTGGATGAAGGATGGCGTCATCGATGCCGGTGAAATGGTCAAACACCTGCAGGCGCTGACCCAGTATGTCGAGGCGGCCCGCCGGGGTGGCGAGGCGTTTGCCCGACTCCGGCGGCCTTGAGCGGGCGTCACCGATCCGCCGCCCGCAGCGTCAGCGTCTCGCCGGAGCGGAAGGTGCGCAGCTGCGCGCGGTCCGTTTCGAAATCGATGCCGACGCTGCCGCAGACTTCCAAGTCAAACAGGGGGATGGCCTGTTCGGCGCAGAACTGACGCAGCCCCGGCGGCAGGGTCTCTTCCGGGAAGCGGGAATCACCGGCGCAGATCAGCGCCCGCGGCCGCGCGGCGCGCAGCAGTTCCGGCAGGCCGGAGACGTCGCTGCCGTGCTGGTTGCGGATCAGGATGTCGCAGGCGAGATCCGCCCGGCGTTCCAGCAGGCGTTTCTCGGTGATGAAGCCGGCGTCGTTCAGCCAGAGCAGGCGCAGGCGGCCGACGGTGAGCTGCAGCACGAGGGCGCGGTCATCGGCCTTTTCATGCCGGTCGTCCGCGCCGGGATGAAGCACCGTGGCGGTCACCGGCAGCCCGTCCGAGGGCGCCAGGACGAGCCGCGCATCGATCGCGTGGCGCTGCCAGACCGGCCCGTCCGGCGGCGTCAACCGGCCGAGCTGGCGGAGGCTGGCGAACGGCGGATCGAAGCGCCACGGTTCGTGCAGGCTGGTGTGCAGCCGCGCCGCCTGCATCGTGGCCAGAGCCAGAGGCGCGGCGCCGCAGTGGGCCATGTCGGCATGGCTGAGGATCAGGCCGTCGAGCCGGTTGATGCCCTGCTGGCTGAAGTAGGGGCGCAGCACGGTGCGCCAGGGGCGGAGGTTGCCGGTGTCCAGCAGCCAGTGCCGGGTGCCGCAGCGCAAGTGGCTGGCGCCGCCGCCGCCGGGCAGGTGGAACACGCGCAGGGAGGCCGGGCTGGGCGGCGGCTGGAGGCGCAGGTCGAGGCTGCCGTGGGCGCCCGGCCAGGAGGCGAACCAGCCGGCGGCGGCGACCATCAGCTGGGCCAGAAAGGCGTTCAGGCCGTTGGTCAGCAGGACCGCTCCGTGCAGCTGCAGGGCGGCGCAGGCCAGGCTCGCGCAGGCCAGAGTCAGGCAGAGCCCCGAGGCGGGCACCAGGATGAGGTTGGCGACCAGGGCCACCGGCGTCACGGTTTGGAAGTGGCCGATCATGAACGGCAAGCTGCCCGCCCAGGCCGCGGCGGAGACGCAGGCCAGCGAAGCGGCGCCGGTGCGCGCGGCGGCCGCCCAGCGCTGGCGCCGGCTGGCCAGGATGGCGGGCAGGAAGGGATCCAGCCGGCACCAGGGCTGCAGGCCGGCGAGCAGGGGCGGTGCCAAGAGGGCGATGGCCCAGAGGACGCCGAAGGAGAGCTGGAAGCCCGGCTGGAACAGCTGGTGGGTGTCGGCTGCCAGCAGGATCAGCGCGGCGGCGCCCAGGCTGTTTTGCAGCCGGGCCCGGCGGTTCGCCAGCGGGGCCAGCAGCAGCAGCGCGGTCATGAAGGCGGCCCGGGCCGCCGACGGCCGCCAGCCGGTGACGAAGGCGTAGATGAACACCAGGCCGATCAGCGCCAGGGCGCTGCGCTGCAGGCCGAGCCAGCGCAGCGCGACGCCGGCAATGCCTGCCAGCATGACCACGTGCAGGCCGCTGACGGCAAAGACGTGCAGGGTGCCGCTGTCGCGGAAGGCGTCCTCGATGTCGTCTCCGGCTGCATCCGACGCACCGAGGGCCATGGCGTGGATCACGGCCGCCTGGGGGCCGGCGTCCTCCAGACCGCTCGACAGCTGGCGCAGGATCCACTGCCGGCAGTTTTCCGCCGCCCGCAGCAGGTGGAAACGCGGCGCCCAGGCGGACGCCTGCAGCAGCCGCACCCGCTGAGCCTGCAGAACGGCCACCCAGCCCTGGCGCAGGCCGTACTCGACGCCGTCGAACTGACCGGGGTTCATCGGCGGTCGCGGCAGGCGCAGGGTTCCGGCGAGCTCGTGCAGTCCCGGCCGGTCCAAGACGAAGCCCGGCGGCAGCGCGACCTTCACCCGGACCCGCACCGGCAGAAACGGCCCGGCGTTGCCCCAGCGCAGGGCGCTGACGTCGCAGAGTGCGCTGCTTTCGTCCAGTTCGGCGCCGTCGCTCCAAGGCAGCAGCCGGCCTTGCAGGCTGACGGCCTCTGGCCGGTCGGGCCGTGCCAGCAGCTCCGCGCGCAGCGGGTGCCGGTGCGTCTGCGCCAGCCGCAGCTGGTGCAGGCCGGCGAACAGCAGGGCAACGCCCGGCAGCAGGAGCGTCCAGCCGACCCGGCGGACGACGGTCAGGCCCGCTCCCAGCACGACCAGGACGGCGGCGGGCGCCGGGGCGGGCCACCGCAAGTGTTCGGCCAGGAGAATGCCGGCGATGGCCGTCCCGGCCAGCACGAGCAGGGGATGCGCACGGCACCCGTGGCTGAAAATCGCCTTCATGGCAGTGCGCTGGCCGCGTCCAGCCGAAATGGGCCGCGGTTCAGTCGGCCGGCGGGTGGGAATGGCCGTGCAGAGCCCGGTATTCGGCCTGCTCCAGTTCGTGCAGCCGGTGATGGGCGTTGGCGCTGTGCCGGGTGTTGGGGAACAGGCGGATCACCTGCTCCAGAGTCGCGCGCGCCGCGGCGAAGTCGTGAAGCTGGCCGAACTGGAGGTCCGCCTGGCGGAAATGCAGGAACGCGGCGTCGTCCTCCGACCAGTCGCGCGCTTCGAGGTGCCGGCGCAGGACCTCCAGGCCGCGCTGCGGATCGTGCAGCTTTTCGGCGCAGAGCCTGGCAATCTCGGCGATGGCGAAGGTCTGCGCCGGGTCTTCCTGCAGCGCCTGCTCATGCTGCGCAATGGCGCCTTCGTAATCCCCCTGGGCCGCCCTGGCCGCGGCCCGCATGGCGGCATCCGGCTGCACCTTTTCCCCCGACGAGTACATCACCGTGCCGACCGCGTCGCCGAGCCAGGGCACAAAGAACTTCACCGCCAAAAAGCCGGCGACGGAACCGAGGGCGATGAAGTAGACGAACATCATCCCGACATCGTCGCGCACCGCGCGCCAGCCCCAGCCGGCGAGCAGCAGGCCCAGGCCGGTCAAACCGAGGCGAAGGATCAGCGTGCGGTTCATGCCGGCATGCTAGCCGACACCGGCCCGGGTTGGCAAGCTTCGCCCGCGCCGTCAGGGCTTGCCGGCGGCGCCCGCCTCCTTGGCGACGGCTTCCTTTTTGTCCTCGACGGCCTTGGAGCCCAGCTCCAGGAGCTTCGGCGCCGGGCCGCCCTTGGGCACGTAGTGCAGAGCCACGCCGTTGATGCAGAAGCGCCGCTTGGTCGGCGTCTGCGCTGAGACCGATTCGCCTTCAAAGACGTGACCGAGGTGGGCGCCGCAGCGCTTGCAGAGGGTTTCGACGCGGGTCATGCCGTGCGAGTGGTCGGCGCGTTCCACCACGTTTTTGGCGGTCGAGGCGTCGTAGAAGGACGGCCAGCCGCAGCCGGAATGGAACTTCTCCTTGGAGGTGAACAGTTCGGCGCCGCAGCACACGCAGTAGTAGGTGCCTTCGCCCTGCTTTTCGAACTCTTCGTAGATGGTGCCGAACGGGCGTTCGGTGCCGGCCAGCCGGGTGACGGCGTACTGCTCGGCGGTCAGCCGCTTTTTCCACTCGGTTTCGCTGAGGGTGACTTCGGGTTTGGGCATGGCAGGAGTGGCGGATGCGGGTTTCTCCTCCGCGCGGGCCGGGAGGTGGAGGGCAAGGAGGCAGAGCCAGAAGGGCAGGCGGGTGTTCATGGACAGCTGGATGGGATACGTGCGGGACCGGGCGGAGATTGCGCGTTTCCGGGCGGATCAGCGGCTGACACTCTGGCGCAGCTGCTGGAACTCCTCCTGGGCCGCCTGGGGATCCTCGATGGTTTGCAGGATCTCCTCCTTGAGGGCGTCCCGGTAGTCGCCCAGCATGCGCATGAGCGCGACCCGGAACGCGCCGGGACTGAGCCCGGCCTGCGCGGCCATCTGCTCGCTGTTTTCGCCTCTCAGGCTGCCGCCGTTGACGAGGACCGGGCGCAGCACCCGGAACAGGTCCGCCTTGCCGCGCCGCGTGTAGTCCTCGCCGATCCGGCGCAGGGCGCCGGCGAGCAGTTCCAGAGTCCACTTGCGGCTGAACACCTCGTCCGGCGTGTCGAGTTCGGAGAACTGCTCGCTCTGGTAGCGTTCTTCGGCGGCCTGGCCCGGTTCGCCCGGCTCCAGGCAGATCTCCAGCTTGCGGTGCCGCTGCTGGCGCTGCCAGTTCAGCGTGAAGCGCTGCAGGCTCACCAGCAGCATGCAGCGCAGCCGGCCGCGGGTGGCGTCGGCGCTGGCAAACACGTCGTTGCGCAGCAGCTTGGCGAGAAAGTCATGCAGGATGTCCTCCGCATCGTGGTGATCGTAGCCCCGGCGCCGGAGGTAGCAGTACAGGGGGTAGCGGTACTGCCCGCAGAGATCGTCCAAGGCCCGCCGCGCCTCCTGCTCGCTGCCGTGGCGCAGACGCGAAATGAGGGTCCACTGGGTGGACGGCAGGTGGCTGTTGGAAGCGGGCGGGACAGGCATGCAGCGGAGGACAGCACTCTTACGGTGGCCGCCGGCGGACTCACACAAAGTCCGCCGGCCGGCGATCACCGCCCGCGCAGGTCATAGCAGAGCAGCCGGGGGCCGGTTTTCCGGTCCAGGCTGGTCTCCTGCTGGCGGATGTACAGCAGGCCGTGGCTGAGGGCGGGCAGGCTCCAGGTGTTGAGGGCGTAGAAGAGCTGCGCGCGCGAGGTCTCCTCGCAGCCCTGGGGCGTCAGTTTCAGCCAGTGCAGGCTGCCGACTTCCCCCAGGCAGAGGAACGCGTCCCCGCAGCGCAGCAGGCTGGCGCGCAGAATGCTCAGACGCATCGGCCGGCTGCGGCCCTGGGCGGCGCCGAGGGCGGCGTCCTCCCATTCGACGTTCTTCTCCCAAACCTCCGCGCCGGTGTCGGCGTTGACGCAGACAAGGCGGGAGTTGTTCTCGCGTTCGCCGTCGATGGCGTACAGGTGGCCCTGGTGATGCACGGGGGTCATCCAGTGCACGCCGATCTTCTTCGACTGCCAGACCTCGCGGGCCTTGAAGTCGGGGCCGTACTCGACCATGACGCCGCCCAGCGGCCTGTTCTTCGGGTAGCAGGTCGTGATGAAGGCGCGGTTCCGGCCCGGAATCAGCGTCGGGGTCGAGGCGGACGCGGAGATGTAGTCGTCGGCGCGCCAGGGGAAGCGGTCGTGCACGGCGCCGGTGGCGGGATCCAGGCAGACCAGCCCGCCCGTGGGCGGATCGCTCTCGCCGCCGGTGAAGGCGAGCAGCTTGACCTGGCCGTGCAGCGTTGCGGCGACCGGCGAGGCGTAGCTGGCCCCCCAGTCGTCCTCAACCTTCCAGAGCACCGCGCCGGTCTTGAGGTCGAAGGCGGCGAGACTGACCCCCTTGGTGGCGAGCTTGCGGGCGCGTTCGTTCCTGTCCTCGAACCCGTCGAAGGCTTCGGCCTTGCCGCCGACCTGGACGATGACCCTGCCGTCGAGAATGAGCGGGCTGGAGCCGTGGCCGAAGAAGTCCTGGGGCACGTGGTACTGGGTGCGCAGATCGTGCTGCCAGAGCCGCCGGCCGGTCTTCAGGTCGAGCGCGTGCAGCTGCGAGGTGACCCCGAGGACGACGACGACCCCGTCGCCGATGACCGGGCTGCCGCGCGGGCCGTTGCCGAAGCCGTAGCGGTCCTGGTACTGGATGGGGTAGTCGAAGCTCCAGAAGCGTTTGCCGGTCTCCCGGTGCAGGCATTCGACGACCTCCCGGCCCTCGAGGGCGTGGAAGATCACGCAGCGGTCGCCCTGGATGGCGGGGCTGGTGTAGCCCTCGCCGACGGCCACTTCCCAGAGCAGCTTGGGTCCGTCGACCGGCAGGGGGTTCAGCAGCGGGCGTTCCGGCGTGCTGCAGTCGTCCTGCGGGCCGAGCAGGCGCGGCCAGTCCGCCGTCACGGCGCCGGCTGCCAGCGGCTGCGGCGCGGCATGCGTGGTCAGGCGGTCAAAGGCTTCCTGGGCGGGCAGGCCGGCTCCGAGCAGGAGGCCGGCGATCAAAGATAGTCTCGACGCATGCTTCATGGCGCGGCAGACTACCGGCCGTCATGAAAAACGCGAGACTCCTTTTTGCCCTGGCCGCCGCGGCGCTTCTCTCCGCCTGCAGCAGCTGCCCGTTCGGTCACCGCACCACCGCCTCCGGCAAGGTCGAACACGTCGTGCTGGTCTGGCTCAAGCACCCGGGCAACGCCGCCGAACGGGCGCAGGTGATCGCCGCCGCCAAGACGTTTCAGGCCGAGATCGCCGAGATCCAGCATCTGAGCGCGGGACAGCCCCTGGCCAGCGAGCGGCCGGTGGTGGACGACAGCTTCGACGTCGGCTTCGTCATGCGCTTCGCCGATGCCGCGGCGCTGGCCCGCTACGAAAAGCATCCCGCCCACGTCGCCGCGGTGAAAACGACGCTGCAGCCGCTGGCGAAAAAGCTGCTGGTCTACGACATCGTCACGCAGTGATTGCGCCGCCGCGGCGCGGTCGTCCATCCGACCTTTGTCGGAGGCCGAGCTCTCGCTTTGCCTTCGCCAAGACCGGGGGAGTTTGGTAGACGTGGCCCATGCCCGTCCGCTCAGCTGCCATTCGCCTGCTGCTCGCCGCCCTTCTGCCGCTCCCGGCGCTGCCGGCCCAGGAAGCGGCGCCGCGTGCGCTGGCCCGGCTGGCGGAGGTGGCCGAACGGGCGCTTGATCCCGCGCTGGCCAACGCCCTCGTGACGCTGCGCGGCGTGGTCACCCACGTCGAGCCCGAGCGCGGGAACTTTTCCATCCAGGACGCCAGCGGCGGCGTCCAGTGCAGTCTGGCGGTGGGCGGCCGCGAACTGCCGGCTATGGCCGCCGAGGTCGAAGTCACCGGACGGCTGGTGGTGACACCGCTCGGCGTGACCTGCGCGCAGGCGGCGCTGCGCACGCTCGGGCCGGGGCGGCTGCCTGAACCGGTGCCGGCCACGGTGCACGAGGTGCTCACCGGCCGCCATGACCGGCTGTGGGTGGAGCTGGAAGGCGTGATCTTGCAGGCCTCCTGGAGCGCTGGCTTTCTCTGGCTGCATCTCGCCGGCACGGACGGCTGGTGCGTGGCCCGCGTCGGCGGCTGGAACGGCCGCCCGATCCCGGCCGACTGGTGGGGCGCGCGGGTGCGCGTGCGCGGCGCCAACATCGGCAGCGGCCCCTGGGCGCTGCGCGTGACCTCGTTCGGGCAGGTCGAATTCCTGCAGGGTGGCCGCAGCGATCCTTTTGCGGCACCGCTGCTGGAGGCGGCCGCCTGGGCCCGGCAAAAGCCCGATCCCGCGCGGATCCGGGTGCGCGCCCGCGTGCTCGGCGAGGCGGGCGGCCGGCTGCTGCTGCGCGCCGGCGAGCTCGCGTTCATGGCCGACTGGCTGCAGCCCTACGAGCACGAGGACGTCAACGGCCAGTACCAGGCCTACATCGGCATCCCGCGGCTGCAGCCGGGCGACACCGTTGAGCTGGTCGGTTCGCTGCTGCAGACGGAGCCGGTGCGCTGGCTGCGCTTCGTGCAGGGGCGCCGGCTGGAAGCGGACGGGCGGGTGCCGGAGGCGCACGCCCTGCCGCTGGCCCAGATCGTGTCCGGCGCGGGTGACGCGGACTGGGTGCACACCGAGGGCCGGCTGGTCCAGCGCGACCGCGTCCTTCTCGACCGGGGCGCCCGCGAACTGCTGACCCTGGAGCAGGGGGGGCGGCGCTTGGCGGTGCGCTTGGATTCCGCGCAGGGCGACCGGCTGGCGCACCTGCGTCCCGACGAGCGCATCGAGGTCACGGGCCTGGTGGTGCCCGAGGGGGTCGAGGGCGGCCGCTGGCTGCAGCTGCCCAACGCCGAAGCGGCCCGCTCGCTTGGTCCCACGCCGGAAGCCCGCCGGCGGGAGCGCCTGCGCCTCGCCGGCGGCGGGATTGGCCTGCTGGCGGCGGCGGGCCTGGTCGTGGTCATCCTGCTGCGCAAGCTGCGCCAAGCCCGCGAACGCGAGGCGGAGTTGGCGCGCGTCCAGACGGTCATCCGCGAACTCAATGCGGGGCTGGAGAAGCGGGTCGAGGAGCGCACCGCCGAGCTGGAGAAGGCGCATGCCGACCTGCACCGGGCGCTCGAGCAGGAGCGCGAACTGGGCGAACTGAAGAGCCGCTTCGTGACCCTGGTGAGCCACGAGTTCCGCACGCCGCTCGGCATCATCATGTCGGCCGTCGAACTGATGCGCCACTACGACGAGCGCCTGCCGGAGGCGCAGAAGCGGGAGCTGCTCGAGGACATCTACCGGTCCACCCGCCTGATGGCCGGGCTCATGGAACAGGTGCTGGTGCTGGGGCGCGTGGAAGCGGGCCGGACCGGCTGCCGCGCGGTGCCGGTCGAGCTCGACGCGTTCGCCGGCCGGCTGATCGACGAGATCCAGTCGGCGACCCACCGTCGCTGCGGCATCGTCTGGCAGAGCGAAGGCGGCCTGGCGGGAGCCCGGGCTGACGAGGCGCTGCTGCGGCACATCCTGGGCAACCTGCTCAGCAACGCGGTCAAGTACTCGTCCGAAGGGGCGGAGGTGCGCTTTTCCGGCCGCCGCGATGGCCGGGAGGCGGTCTTCGAGGTGGCGGACCGGGGCATCGGCATTCCGGCGGCGGAAGTGGAGCACCTGTTCGACGCGTTCTACCGCTGCAGCAACGTCGGCGAGACGCCTGGAACCGGCCTTGGACTGCTGATCGTGAAGCGCTGTGTCGAGCTCCACGGCGGCCGGATCGAGCTGGCGTCCGACCCGGGTTCAGGCACCATCTTCACCGTCCGCCTGCCGTTGTTTGCCGAGGAAGCGGCTCAGGCGCGGGCCGGTTCGGCGGAGTGAGCGGCGCCGGCGCGCATCGCCGTTTCCACGGCGGCGTACAGCGTCTTCCAGGCCTCGCTCACTTCGGTGGTGAACCGGTCGCCCAGGACTTCCCCGAGCATGCCGAGCAGCGCGGCGCCGACCGTGGCGTAGTCGCCTTGGCGGACGCCGTAGCCCGCGTGCCGGAGGCCGAGGGCGCGCAGTTCAAGTTCCAGCCCGGCGGGCCGCTCCAGCATGGCGATGAGCAGGCCGAGCATGTCGAGCAGCTTGCGCGACTGCTCCTCGATGTCGTTTTTGAACAGCGCGCGCAGCGCCGGATCCAGTTCGAACAGGCGCCGGTAGAAAACCAGGGCCGCGACATGGCCGTGCCGGAGCAGCTCGGCGAACGATTTGCGGACCAGGTAGACTTGGTGGGACGTCATGCCCGCATTCAACCACAGGTGCCGCGGCCGCCCCATCCGACTTTCGTCGGATGGCGGGATGATGTAGGGCTCTTACCATACCCCATGGCTCAGAAGATCCTCATCATCGAAGACCAGGCGCCGATGCGGCGCAACGTCGCGCTGCTGCTGCAGATGGAAGGCTACCGCACCTGCACGGCGGAAAACGGCCGGACCGGCCTTGAGGTGGCGCGCCGCGAGCGGCCGGACCTGATCCTGTGCGACGTCATGATGCCGGAACTCGACGGCTACGCCGTGGTGCAGGAGCTGCGCGGGGACGAGGCGTTCGCCCACACGCCGTTCATTTTCCTGACGGCGAAGAGCGACCGCAACGACGTGCGGGTGGGCATGAATTTTGGAGCCGACGACTACCTGACCAAGCCGGTGGTGCGCGACGACCTGCTCGCGGCCGTGCAGAGCCGGCTCGCGCGCGCCGAGGCGATGGGGCAGCGCCTGGCCCGGGCGTCCGCCGGCGGTTTCAACCCGGACTTCAGCAGCCACGGGCCGCTGCAGCAGGCCTTTGGCCTGACGCCGCGCGAGGCGGAGGTGCTGCTCTGGGTGGCCCAGGGCAAGAGCAATGCCGACGTGGCCGCGATCCTGGGCATGAGCGAAAAGACCGCCAAGCAGCATCTGGGCACCTGCTTCCAGAAGATGGGGGTCGAGGGCCGCAACGCCGCCAGCCTGCTGGCGGTGGAGGTGCTCAACGGCGGCCGCCCCTGAGCCGTCCGCCGGCGCTCACACGTCCAGCTGGATGCCGAGCTCGCAGACCTGGCGCGGCGGCAGGTCGAAGTAGCCGGTGGCGGGCCGCGACATGCGGCTGAGCACGGCGAACAGCTTCTTGCGCCAGCGCGCCATGCGCCCCGGGCCGTTGATCAGCAGCACCTCGCGGCTCTGGTAGAAGGTGATGGCGTTGCGCTTGAACTTGGCCCGGGTCTCCATCGCCGCGCAGAGGTGGTTGAGCACGTCCGGCGACTCGGCGAAGCCGTAGTGCAGCACGACGCGGAAGAAGTTCTGGTAGTACTCCTCGAATTCGAAGCGGTTTTCGGCGGTGATGTGCGGCACGTCCTCGAAGCGCACGGTCAGCAGCACGACCTGCTCGTGCAGGGCCTTGTTGTGCTTGAGGTGGTGCAGCAGGGCCAGCGGCAGGCCTTCGGCGCTGGCCGACATGAACACGGCGGTGCCGGGCACGCGGATGATGCGGTCGCGCTTGAGCTCGTCGACCAGATGCACCACCGGCAGGCGGCCGCGCAGCATGGCCTTGAACAGGATGGCCCGGCCGTCGGTCCAGGTCTTCATGATCAGCCAGAGGCCGGCGGCGACCGCCAGCGGGAACCAGGCGCCCTGGAAGAACTTGATCAGGCTGCCGGCCACGTAGCCGAGTTCGATGGTGAGGAAGATCAGCACCGGCGGCAGGGCCTTCCACCAGCTCCAGCCCCAGATGCGCCGGGCCACGAGGTAGAACAGCACGCTGGTGAGCAGCATCTCCATGGAGACCGACAGGCCGTAGGCCGAGGCGAGGTTGCTCGAGGTCTTGAAGCCCACCACCAGGGCGATGCAGGACACCATGAGCAGGAAGTTCACCTGCGGCATGTAGATCTGGCCGCGCACGTCCGGGTTGGTGTGGACGATCTTCAGGCGCGGCAGGTAGCCGAGCTGGACGGCCTGCTGGGTCAGCGAGAACACCCCCGTGATCATGGCCTGGGAGGCGATGATCGTGGCCGCGGTGGCCAGGACGATCATCGGCACCAGCAGGGCTGCCGGCACCAGCTTGAAGAACGGATGCTCAATGGCGGCCGGATCGCTCACCACCAGGGCGCCCTGGCCGAGGTAGTTGAGGGTCAGGGCCGGCCAGACCAGCACGAACCAGGCGCGCTGCAGGGGCCGTCGGCCGAAGTGGCCGATGTCGGCGTACAGGGCCTCGCAGCCGGTCACGGCGAGCAGCACCATGCCCATGATGACGATGCCGTGATAGCCGTGGTGCATCAGGTAGGACACCCCCCAGTGCGGGGACAGCGCCGTGATCACCTCCGGATGCTCCAGGAAGCGGTACAGCCCCAGGCCGCCCAGGGCCAGGAACCAGACGATCATGATCGGGCCGAACGCCACGCCGATCTTCGCCGTGCCGTGGCGCTGCACCAGGAACAGGCCGAACAGGATCGTCACGGCGATCGGCACGACCCAGTGCGTCAGTTCGGAGTTGAGCTGGCCGAGCCCCTCGACCGCCGACAGCACCGAGATGGCCGGCGTGATCATGCCGTCCCCGTACAGCAGCGAGGCGCCAAACAGCACCACCATCATGGTCAGCCCCGTGCCCCAGCGCGACAGCGACTCCTTGCGCGAGCGCAGCAGCGACAGCAGGGCGAACATGCCGCCCTCGCCCTGGGCCGTGGCGTGGCTGAGCATGCCCAGGTACTTGACCGCCACCATCAGGGTCAGCGACCAGAACATCAGCGAGATCGGCCCGTAGACCATCTCCACCCCGTCCTTGGCGGTGTACCCCGCATGGGCCAGGCACTCGCGCAGGGCATACAGCGGGCTGGTGCCGATGTCCCCGAAGACCACGCCGAGCGCCACCAGGGCCAGGGACCAGTTGTTGGAAGATTTGTGTTCGGACATGGGGAGTCTTCGGGGGCGTTCCCGAAGCCCTGCCAGCAGGCGGGTCCGGCCAGATAGCGTGGCGGGCCATTCGCGCAAGGAATAATCCGCGGCCATCGGTTGCAAGATGTTGAGGGACAATGGGTTGCAACTGGTGTGCGGATTTTGCGCCGTCCGACCCGGGGCTGTTCGCTTGAACGGACGGCCTGGCGAATCCGGCAAATCCACCGGGCAGTTGGCGTCCTTCCTGCGCCTGGGACGGCCATGAACCAGCCCTTGCCATCCGCCGCAAATCCGCGATGGATAGCGCCCGTTTTACCATTCCCCAGCCATGCCCAAAAAGACCCTGCGTGATCTCGATCTGACCAACAAACGCGTCCTCGTGCGCGTCGACTTCAACGTGCCGCTGGAGGAGAAGGACGGGGCGATGGTGATCACGGATGCCACCCGCATCCAGGAAACGCTGCCGACGATCCGCCATCTGATCGACCAGGGCGCCAAGGTCATCCTGGCCAGTCACCTCGGCCGTCCCAAAGGCCAGCGCGACCCCCGCCAGTCGCTGGCTCCGGTGGCGCCGGCTCTCAGCGCCCTGCTCGGCCGGCCGGTCGATTTCGCCAGCGATTGCGTCGGCGAGGAGGCGAAGGCCAAGGCGCTGGCGCTCGCGCCCGGCGGCGTCCTGCTGCTGGAAAACACCCGGTTCCATGCCGGCGAGGAGAAAAACGATCCGGAACTGGCCAAAGGGCTGGCCGAACTGGCCGAGGTGTTCGTCAACGACGCCTTCGGCTCGGCGCACCGCGCGCACAGCTCCACGGCCGGCGTTGCCGACCACCTGCCGGCCGTTTCCGGTCTGCTCATGGAGAAGGAGCTGACCTACCTGCACGACGAGCTGGAAAACCCCGAGCGGCCCTTCGTGGTCATCCTGGGCGGCGCCAAGGTCAGCGACAAGATCGAGGTCATCAACCGCCTCCTGGAAAAGGCCGACACGATCATCATCGGCGGCGGCATGGCCTACACCTTCCGCAAGCTGGTCCAGGGCATCAGCCTCGGCAAGAGCCTGTACAAGCCGGAGTGGGAGCCCATCGCCCAAGCCGCTCTCGACAAGGCCAAGGCGCGCGGCGTCCAGCTGCTCATCCCGGTCGACGCGCTGATCACCGACGCCTTCGATTTCGACGCCAAGAAGCTCGGCACCACGAAGTACACGGGCGTCAACGAGAGCATTCCGGACGGCTGGGAGGGCGTCGACATCGGGCCGGAATCCGTGAAGCTGTTTGCCGAAGCCGTTGCCGGCGCCAGGACCGTGATTTGGAACGGCCCGATGGGCGTGTTTGAAATCAAGGAGGCGGCCAAGGGCACCTTCGACATCGCCGAAGCGGTCGCCGCCAACAGCGCCGCCAAGACCATCATCGGCGGCGGTGACAGCGTCAAGGCGGTCAAGAAGGCCGGCCTGGCCGGCAAGATGACCTTCATCTCCACCGGCGGCGGTGCTTCCCTGGAACTGCTCGAAGGCAAGGTGCTGCCGGGCGTCGCCTGCCTCCAGGAGAAATGACCCGCTGTTGACGAGGGGGCGCCCGCCATGCGGCGGGCCTGACGCATGGGGCCCGCCCCGATCCTTCAAAAAACCGCTGTCCACCCTCGCCAACCCCTGCCAACTACTACCGTCGACTCCCCCTATGACCCACATCCGCAAGCCCATCATTGCCGCCAACTGGAAAATGCACATGACTCCGCAGGAGACCGACGAGTTCCTGCGCGCCTTTGTGCGCCTGGTGCCGATGAAGTGCCCGATCCAGATCGTCATCGCCCCGCCGGCCGTCAGCCTCACCAAGGCGCAGGACTGCCTGGCCGGATCCCGTGAGTCGACGGTGGAGCTGGCGGCGCAGAACATGAGCCAGCATCCGGCCGGCGCCTACACCGGCGAGATCAGCGCCCGCATGATCAAGGAGTGCGGCTGCAAGCACGTCATCCTGGGCCACAGCGAACGCCGGAGCCTGTACGGCGAAACCAGCGCCATCGTCAACGCCAAGCTCCTGGCCGCCCTGGAGGCGCGCCTGCATCCGATCCTGTGCATCGGCGAGACCCTGGAGGAGCGTGACGGCGGCCTGATCGAGAAGGTGCTCGAGTCCCAGCTGCGCGAATCGCTGGCCGAGGTCGGTGTGCGCCGCGTCCTCGACGTCGTCATCGCCTACGAACCGGTCTGGGCCATCGGCACCGGCCGCACCGCCAGCCCCCAGCAGGCCCAGGAAGCCCACGCCTTCGTGCGCCACGTGCTCACCGAAATGTACGGCGAGGACACCGCCCAGAAGATCCGCATCCAGTACGGCGGCAGCGTCAAGCCGAACAACATGGCCGAGCTGATCAGCCAGAAGGACGTCGACGGTGCCCTCGTCGGCGGCGCCAGCCTGGAAAGCGGCAGCTTCTGGGAGATCTGCCGCGCCGCGATCGATTCGGTGAACGGCCAGTGAGCCGGAGCCCGGCGGGATGCCGTCCCGCGCCTCGGCAGGCGCGGGACGTCCCGGCTGGGACGCCCGCGAATTTGGTTGCCTGGGCCGCGCCCGGGCGGCTACAGGTAGGCCTTGGTCATGAAGACGCTGCTCGCCTCCCTGCTCTGCCTTGCCCTCGCCTTCGGCGCCGCCGCCCAGTCCCCCCAGGCGGAACTTGTGTCCGTGCACAAGATCTGGGACAAGGGCCAGCACAACGCCTTCACCGACCTCATCCGGTTCAAGAACCTGTTCTTCTGCTGCTTCCGCGAGGCGGCGGATCATGTCGGCGGCGACGGCGTCATCCGCATCCTGATCTCTTCGACGGGCGACAACTGGGTCGATTACGCCTCGGTGGCGGAGCCGGGGGTGGATCTGCGCGATCCCAAGCTGGAGATCACGCCGGACGGCAAACGCCTCTACCTGATCTGCGGCGGATCGGTCTACGGCGGCACCCGCGAACTCAAGGGCCGCCGGCCGCGCTACGCCACCTCGATCGACGGCAAGGTCTGGACGCCGCCGCAGAAGCTGCTGGCCGAGGGCGACTGGCTCTGGCGGGTGACGGTGAATCCGGCCGACAAGAAATTCTACGGCGTCTCCTACAACGGCTACCCGACCACGGGCGGCCCGAAGTTCGAGCCGGAATGGTCGCTGAAGTCCTACAGCAGCGCGGATGGCAGCGTCTGGCAGCTGTCCTCGATCCTGCAGGTGCCCGGGCAGCCCAACGAGACCACCCTGCGCTTTTTGAAGGACGGCCGCGCCGTGGCCCTGGTGCGCCGCGAGGCCGGCGACCGCAAGGGGGCGATCGGCGTCGCGCAGGCGCCCTACCGCGAGTGGCAGTGGACGCTGCTGTCGGTGCCGCTCGGCGGGCCCAACTTCATCGAGCTGCCGGACGGCAGCCTGGTGGCCGGCTCGCGCGGCTTTGGCCAGACGCCCGGCCCGCACATGGTGCTTTCCAGGATGACCACCACCGGGCTGGAGCCCCTGCTGGAGCTGCCCAGCGGCGGCGACTGCAGCTACCCCGGCCTGTGCTGGCATGACGGCCACCTGTACGTGAGCTACTACTCCAGCCACGAGGGCAAGACCAGCATCTACCTGGCCAAGGTGAAACTCCCGGGGGTGAAGGCGCCGTGAACCCGCCGCGCCTGATCGCCATCGTCGCCATGGCCGGCAACCGCGTCATCGGCCGCAACGGCGCGCTGCCCTGGCATTACCCCGAGGATCTGCAGTTCTTCAAGCGCACGACCCTGGGCCATCCCATCCTCATGGGGCGCACGACCTTCGAATCCATCGGCCGGCCCCTGCCCGGGCGCCGGAACATCGTGCTGAGCCGCACGCTCGCCCCCCGGGACGGCATCACCGTCATTCGCGATGTGGCCGAACTGCCGGAGGTTTGCGCGGGTGCGGAAACCGTCTTTGTCATCGGCGGCGCCCAGGTCTACGCCGAGCTGCTGCCGCAGTGCGCCGAGCTCTACCTCACCCTGGTCAAGCCGCCCCAGGAAGGCGACACCCTGCTGCCGCCGTTTGAGCACCTGTTCGAGCTGCAGGAAGTGCTGGCCAGCACCCCCGAGCTGGAATTCCGCCGCTACGTGCGGCGGGCATGAAAAAAGGGCAGGTCTTGCGACCTGCCCTCGGGAAAGAAAACGGAGCGGCTCAGGCTTCCGGGCTGTAGGAGGCTTCCTTGACGGAAATGGCCTGCTTGCCCTTGCGACCGCGCAGGTAGTGCAGGCGGGCGCGGCGGACCTTGCCGGCCTTGGTCACTTCCACCTTGGCCACCTTCGGGCTGTGCAGGGGGAACACGCGTTCCACGCCTTCGCCGTAGGAGATCTTGCGGACCGTGAAAGCCTCGTTCAGGCCGCTGCCCTTGCGGGCGATGACGATGCCGGCGAAGATCTGAATGCGCTCCTTGTCGCCTTCGACGACGCGGGTGTGGACCTTGACGGTGTCGCCGACGTTGAAGGGGGTGACGTCCTTCTTCAGCTGCTCGGAATCAATTTTGTCGATGATGGTGCTCATAAACTCACGTGTTGTCCCCGCCAACGCTGTTCCCATGAGGGGCGAACCGGACGAGGGGCGGGCATAGTGGATGGAATCCGCCCTTTCGCAACCGGTTTTTCAAGGCTGCCCCGCCGGCGGCTGCCGAATTTCTTGCCCGGACCGCCCCTCCCGTCCATAGAAGCGGCCAATGACCGCCGAATACCTCCTGGTCGACGTGGGCAACGGCCGCACCAAACTCGGCCTCGCCTCCCGAGATGCCATCCTGGACCGCCGCGACTGCCCCACCGCCGGCCTGGACGCCGGGCGGGTGCGCTTGGCGCTGGACGGCTGGCAGTTCGGCCATGCCGTCCTCTGCAGCGTCGTGCCCGCGGCCGTGGCGCCGTTCCGCGAGGTGCTCGAGCCGGCCTTGACGGTGCTGGGACCCGGGACGCCGATGGGCATCGGCATCCGCTATCCCGCGCCGGAGACCATCGGTCCCGACCGCCTGGCCAACGCCGTGGCGCTGGCCCACCTGCACGGCGCGCCGGGCGTCGTCATCGACTTCGGCACGGCCGTCACCTTCGACATCCTTTCGTCCGACCGCCACTACGTCGGCGGGGTGATCGCGCCCGGCCTGCGCCTGATGACCGACTACCTGCACGAGCGCACCGCCCTGCTGCCCCGGGTCGAGCTGCGCGAGCCCGCCTCCGCCATCGGCCAGTCCACCGTCGACGCCATCCTTGCCGGGGCGGCGATCGGCTACCGCGGCATGATCCGCGGCATCCTCGAGGCGCTGCGCCGGGAGCTGCCGGCGGACCGGCCGGTGCACCTGGTGGCCACCGGCGGCGATGCCGCCTGGATCGTCTCCGGCCTGGAGGAAACCGTCGCGGTCGACCCCGATTTGACCTTGCACGGCCTGCGTTTGGTGGGCAATCTCCGCGCCCCCTCCCATGGCTGAGCACCCCATCACTTCGGTCGGCATTGATTTTGGCGGCACCTCCGTGAAACTCGGCGTCTGCCGCGACGGCGAACTGCTGTGCACGGACACGCCGATCCCGACGGCGAACTTCGCCGGCCCGGCCGCCCTCATCGGCGAGATGGCGGTGCGTGTCGCCAAGCTGCGCGAGACCCACCCCGACATCGCCGCGATCGGCGTCGGCGTGCCCGGGCTGGTCGACTTCGACCAGGGCTTCGTCCACGAGCTCACCAACGTGCCCGGCTGGAAGCACGTGCCTCTGAAGACCATCCTGGGCGAGAAGACCGGCCTGCCGGTCGTGGTCGAAAACGACGCCAACGCCATGGCCTACGCCGAGTTCCGCTACGGCGCCGCGCGCGGGCTCCAGAACGTTGTCGCCCTGACCATGGGCACCGGCATCGGCGGCGGCCTCATCCTCAACGGCCGGCTGTTCCGCGGGGCGGGCTGCGTCGCCGGCGAGATCGGCCAGATGAGCATCCACTTTGACGGCCGGGCCGGCCATTACGGCAACCTCGGGGCGCTGGAGAAGTACACCGGCAACCTGCAGATCGCCGAGCATGCCGTGCAGCGCTACGCCGAGGCCGGCATCCGCAAGACCCTGGAGGAGTGCACGCCCAAGCAGATCGCCGAGGCCGCGCAGGCCGGCGAAGCCATCGCTCGCCAGATCTGGGAGGAGGTGGCTGACTGGCTCGGCTCCGCCCTGGCCAGCATCGCCTGGCTGCTCAATCCGGACGCCTTCGTCATCGGCGGCGGCGTCGCCCAGGCCGGCGATCTCATCTTCAACCCGCTCAAGCGCAAGGTGCAGTCGATGCTCAGCACCGTCGTCTGGGAGCGCCTGCAGATCCTGCCGGCGAAGTTCAGCAACGAGTCCGGCATCATCGGCAACGCCGCGCTGGCGGCCGACTCCCTGGGCTGACCCGGGCTAGCGGCCCAGCGCCTGCTCCAGACGCAGGCGCTCCGCCTCGAACTCCTCCTCGGACAGCTTGCGCGGCACGCTGTGCGTGGGCTCGAAGACGACCTTCACGGTCGAGAAGGGCAGGGGCAGCATGAACGCGTCCCAGGTCTTGAAGCGCAGCGCGCGGCTGTATTCGACGCGCACCGGCACGATGCGGCCGCCGGTGAGCTGGGCGAGTTTGATGATGCCCGGCTGCAGCTGGTACTTCGGGCCGCGCGGCCCGTCCGGCGTGATGCCGATGTCGCGCCCCTCCCGGACCTTCTCAGCCATCAGGATGAGCGCGCCCAGACCCTTCTGCGGCTTCGAGCTGGAGCCGCGCGCCGCCTCGAAACCGAAGGTTGCGCAGACGTCGGCGATGATCTGGCCGTCGCCGCTCGGGCTGGTCAGGATGGCGCCGGGAATGTGCGCGAACCAGAGGTCGTGAATGTAGGGGATGACGAACATCCGGTTGTGCCAGAAGGCCCAGATCCAGCCGCTGCGGCCGGTTTGAAAGGCGCCGGCCCGGTCCTCGACTTCAAAGCGCAGCGTCGCGCCGATCGCGCGCATGAGCAGCGCGATGACTTTGCCGATGTTCTTGATGCGGATCTTGGCCATGGGCCGCCACCCATAGCGGCGGCGGCGCGGGCCTGCAAGACGCCTCGGCTCAGCGCAGCGGAATCGCCGCCAGGTGCTCGCTGTCGCGGGCGTACAGCACGCCGTCGGCAAGGGCGGGATGGCTGCGATGGCCGGCGCGCAGGATCTGCCGGCTGGCCAGCAGGTCGAAGCGTTCGGGCGTCGCGCGCACGATCCAGAGTTCGCCCTGCTCGGTGACGACCGCGAGCTTGTCGCCGGCCCGCACCAGGGTGCCGCCCGGCACCCGCGGGGATTCCCAGCGCACCTTGCCGTCGTCGAGGCTCACGCAGCGCAGCGCCTGGCCGGTCTCCTGGCGGCCGTGAAAGCCGTAAACGTGGCCGTCGCGTATCACTGGCGTGCTGTAATGGCAGTCGAGGCTGTCCTCGCGCCGCCAGAGCGTCTCCGGCCCCGGCCCGTCGCCGAACCGCAGCAGATGGGCGCCGACGCCGTAGCCGGCCGAGACCAGCCAGCGGCCGGCGCCGCAGTCGAGCGGGGTGGCCGCGTTGACGGAGGCGTCCATGTCCGAACGCAGCGGCAGCGACTGAAGCACCCGGCCCTCGGCGGCATCGACCAGCCAGAGGCGGTTGCGCATCCAGGCCAGCACGCGCGCCGGCGAAGCCGCCACCGGCGAGGCGTAGCCGGCCTCGTCATCGACCGCCTGCCAGGCCGGGCGGCCGTCGGCCGCGTTCAGCGCGATCAGCCCGGCCGGGGCGTCGTTGCGCCGGCCGCCGGCCGCGATGAACACGCGCCCGCCGAGCACCAGCGGCGACGGCGCGCGGCCGAAGAACCCCTGCGGCGAGCCGAAGCTGGCGACGGTGTCGCAGGCCCAGAGTTCCTTGCCGGTGGCGAGATCCAGCGCGGTCACGCGGCCTTCCGGGCCGTGCGTGAACACCCGGCCACCGGCGACGGCCGGCGTCGCGCGCGGCCCGTTGTCAAAACCGAAGCTGTCGACGTAGTCGGTGACGTAGGCGTGGCGCCAGAGCACCCGGCCGGTGGCGGCGTCGAGCGCTTCGGTGGTCATGTCACCGCCTTCGCGGTGGAACACGATCACCTTGCCTGCCGCGACCACCGGCCCGGCAAATCCGGAGCCGACCGCTTTCTGCCAGAGCGGCGGCGTGTCGGCGGCCCAGCGTTCGGGCAGCGGCGGCTCCGCGGCGTCGGCGCTGCCGGTGCGCTGCGGGCCGAGGAACTGCGGCCAGTCGGCGGCGTGCAGGCCGGCGAGGCTGCCGAGCAGGAGAAGGAGCGGGAGTCGCATGCGGCGCGTGGGGTTCAGGCCCAGCCCATCCATTCCTTGAGCACCTTGAAGTCGCGCACGTGGGCCTCGCGGCAGGCCTTAAGGAAGGCCGGATCCTTGGCGTTGCCCTTGAGGTACTCGACATGCAGGGAGATCGGGCCGGCGTAGCCGCGCTGGCGCAGCAGCTGGGCAAACTCGGGATTCACCTGGCCCTGGCCGAGCGGGCAGCCTTCGGACTTGCGCCCCTTCCACTGGAAATCCTTGAAGTACACGGCGCCCCAGTGCTCCGCCGTCAGCGCGGCACTCAACGGCCAGGCCAGGCCGCCTTCGAGCGTGGCGTGGTAGATGTCGTAGACGAACCCGAACTGCGCCGGCGGATACTCGCGCATGATCGAGTACATGTCCCAGATCGGCGCCCCGAAGTAGTCCTTGCCGGAGTGGTTCTGGAACAGCGGCTGGATGCCGAGTTCGCGGCTGAGCTGAACCAGGTCCTTCACCATCGGCCGGATCTCCTGCAGCTGCGCCCAGATGGGCTTCTTCAGGTCGTACTTGAAGTAGTTCATCCGGTAGCGCTTGACGCCGAGCGCGGCGGCGGTGCGCAGGACTTTCTCCGTGTGCTGCTCGGCGCTGACCTGGTTGATGCCCGACGTCATGATGCTGAGCTGCAGCCCCTGCTTCTTCAGGGCCTCCACCAGCCGCGGCAGCTCGACCTCGACCTGCCCGGGCTCGACGTGTCCCTGGGGCCGCACCGGCGCCTCGATGCCGTCCACGCCCATCTCGACGGCCAGACCGGCGATGTCGTCGAAGGCCAGGCCCTGCAGGTGCTTGGTGAAAAAGCAGAGTTCGTTGGGCCGCGGGGCCGCGGCGGCGGCTGGGGCGCCAAGGGCAAGGGAGCCGCCCAGGAGAGCGGCGTTTTTCAGGAAGGTGCGTCGGTCGGACATGGCGAGGGAAGGGAACCCGGATTCTGAGGGCAATCTTGCAGCCGGGGAAGCGCGAAACCTTCGGCGCGGATTCATTTTGTCAGCGCATGAACCGTGACGGCCACGCCCGGCGAGCCCATGGCATGGTCCGGTGCGCGTCCGGGGCTGGGCAGGCCGTTGTGCGCGAACAGGGGATCGTTCCAGGCGCTGACTTCCGCGTCTGCCAGGGGGTAGGGCGCGTGGTGCACGCGCCCCGTCCGCAGCCCCCGGGGTGTGCGGGCGTAGAGCAGGTAGCGCTCGGCCAGGAAAAACGCCAGACTGCCGGGTTCGGCGATTCGGCAGTCGGCCTGCAGCCGGTAGCTGAAGCGCGAGGCCGGTGCATTCGGCTCCGGGCGTTGGCTCTGATAATGGATCGTGCCGTCCGCGGCCGTCGCCGCCTGCATGCGGGCGTGCTCGTAGGGCAGGTGGAACAGCGTGCGGGCAAGGGTCACCGCCAGCGGCTGGTTGCAGTCGAGCGAGTAGAACCACACGCCGGGACGCCCGGCCCCGTCGTGCACGTAGGTGCGCAGGTTGAGTTCGAGGAAGTTGCTGATGCCCGGCACAGCCGGACAAAAGCGCGGGCGGATGCCGCGCATGAAGAACGGCACCAGACCGATCCAGGCGCGGTCCCCGAAGGTGTCGACGTGCAGGCCGGCGGGCAGGCTGGCCTGCACGAGGGCCGGATCAAAGGCCCAGTGCAGGAACAGCAGCTGTTCCCAGCGCTGGTGCATCACCACGGGCTGAGGCGGGCGTTGGCGCAGGGCCAGGCGCTGATCGAGGCTGGGAATCATCCGGAAGACGGGAGCGATGCCAATACGCTCCGCGCTTGCGCCGGGCCGCGTCTCAGTGGCCGTCGAGCACCGGCTGGCTTTCCACCAGCGCATACACTTCGACCGGTTCAGGCTGGCCTTTCACCGGATGGATGCCGACGTTCTTGAAGTGCTGCAGCCCTTCCGGCCAGCCTTCCAGGAACGGTGCGCCGGCGAGCACCGGCACCTGCAGCTTGCGCGTCAGGCTCTCGATGCGGAAAGTCACGTTCACCGCCTCGCCGACCGCCGTGTTGACGCCGCGGCCCATGGCGCCGAGCGCGACGTCGCCGATGTTCAGGCCGACGTGGCAGTGGACTTCGAGGTTCTTCGTGTCGCGCAGCATCTTGCGCACCGGCGATTCGCTGGCCTGCGGACTGCTCAGCAGCCGCGCCGCCTCGGTGGCCTTGGCGCGCCCCTCGAGGCTGTCACCCGCCCAGTAGGCGAACACGCCGTCGCCGATGAACTTGTCGATGATCGCCCCGCGCGGCTTCAGGATGCGTTCGCAGTCGGCGTACCATTCGCGCAGCATGGCGGCGACCTGCTCGGCGCTGAGCTGGGCGGAGAGGCTGGTGAAGTTGCGCAGATCGCCGACCAGCAGCGTGGCGCGCACGGATTTCATCGGCAGGGCGATGGTGTGCTGCTGCGAGCTGGAGTGGGTCTGGTAGATCGGGTCCCCTTCGTCGGTTTCGAAGGTGAAGACGCAGGTGCCGAGCTGGATGCGGTCGCCATGGCGCAGGGCGCGGGCGGTGGTCACCGCCACGTCGTTGACGAAGCTGCCGTTGGCGCTGCCCAGGTCGGAGAGCCAGTACAGGTTGCCGTCCCGGCGGATGGTGGCGTGCTGGCGCGACACGCCCGCATCCGTGAGCCGGATGGAGGCATCCGGACTGCGGCCGAAGAGGTTGAAGTCCTGCAGGGGGTACTCCACGCCTCGGTCTTGCGCTCTGAGATAGGCGGGCATGATGGAATCGGAACGTCTGTTGAAGCAAGAGCCGAGCCGGAAGTCAAGCGCAGCCACCGAAGAATTCGGAAATCGCTTCGGGAAAACGCCGAAAAAGCCCGAAGACCGGCGGCGCGGACCGCGCCGCCTTGCCGCGGTTGCGGTTTGCCCATGCCGGCGCTGGCAAACGGGCGTCCAGCGCCGATGAATGGACATGCATTGGCGCATCATCACCGTTGGCAAGCCGGCGCTGCCTTGGGCGCGCGCCGGTCTCGAGGACTATCTGGGCCGCCTGCGCCGCGTCGCGCGTGTCGAGCATGTGGTCGTCAAGGAGGGGCCGCGGGACCAGGTCGAAGCGCAGCTGCTGCAGGCCAGCGCCGACAGCCTGCGCATCGTGCTCGATGAACGCGGCAAGGCGCGGCGCAGTCTGGAACTGGCGCGCTGGATCGAGCAGCACGATCTGCACGGCACCAAGCGCGCCAGCCTGATCATCGGCGGCGCGGACGGTCACAGCCCGGCCCTGCGCGAGCGTGCCGACGAGTGCTGGACCCTGTCCTCCTTCACCCTCCAGCACGAGATCGCCCTGGTGATCCTCGCCGAGCAGCTGTACCGCGCCTACAGCATCCTGCGCGGGGAACCCTACCATCGCGAGTGAGGTTCGCGAAAATGCGACGCATCGAAATGCGGTTTTCGCCTTGTTGAGAGTGAGCGGGGCGGCTAGCCTCAGCCTCGTTCCGCCGGTTGCCGCCGCCATGTCCTCATTTCTGCTGCCCTCACTGCCCCAGCCGCCTCCGACATGGCTGGCCGGTGACGGGCTCGCCGAGCCGGCGCCGCTGGAGGCAGCGCTGCTCGCCCTGGTCGAGCATGCGCCGGTGGCGATGGCCGTGCTGGATCCGGAGATGCACTACCGGCTGGCCAACCGGCGCTGGGTCGAGCAGTTCAACCTCCAGGATCAGCTGCCGCTGACGGGGCGGAGCCAGTTCGACGTTTTTCCGGAACTCCACCCCGGCTGGCATGCGATCTACCAGCGCGCCCTCAACGGCGAGGCGGTCAGCGATGATCAGGAACTCCTGGTCACCGTGGCCGAGGGCGAGGCGGTCTACCGTTGGGATGTGCGCGCCTGGGGGCGGCGCGGGGATGGCCGCGCCGCCGGGCTCATCCTGCTCTGTGAAATGCTGCCCGCGCCGGCGGCACCGGTGCCGGCGCCCTGGAGCGCGCCCGGCCCGGCCGCCGACCAGCTGGAACGGCGCCGGCTCGAGGACGATCTGGCGCAGGCGCGCCAGGAGCTCCGGCTGCTGCGCGAGGCGGAGGCGGTGTTCAGCGGCCGCGAAAGCCGGCTGCGCCAGTGGCTCGACGCCCTGCCTTGGGGGGTGCTGGTGCTGGACGAACTGGGGTCGCCTGTCGAGCACAACCAACGGTTCCAGGCCCTGCTGGGCCGGCCCCTGCCGCCTGGCGAACCGGTGGCGGCCTGGCTGAACGCCGGCTGCCCCGACGAAGCGTCCCAACAGGAGGTGCTCAGGCTTTGGCGCGAGGACATCTGGCGCCGCCAGCTAGTGCGCGTACTGACACTGACGACGGTGGACGGAGAGGTCCGGCAGCTGGAGTTCCAACCGGTCAGCCTGCCGGATGGAGGGGTGCTCGTGGGCGTCCAGGAGGTCACCGAAACCTGGCGGCGGGAGGAGCAGTTGCAGGCGGTCGAGGCCAGGTGCCGTTCGCTGTTCCTGGAAACTCCGCTGGCGGCGCTGCTGGCCGATGAAGCGGGGCGGGTGCGCGAGGCCAATCCGGCGGCGGAGGCGCTGACCGGGCGTTGCAGCCCCGAGTTGTGCGGTCTGACGGCGGCGGAGGTGGCGGCGCAGGTGCCCGCGCGCCTGTCCTGGGCGGCGGGTCCGGCCGGTCTGCGGTTGGGTTTTCTCCACAGCGCGCCGCCGTCCGAAGCTCGCGACGAGCCGCTGCGTTGCTGCGGCGATGAACGCGTCCAGCAGCATCTGCAGGCGCTGTCCAGTCTCCTGCACCTGGAAGCCTATGCCACTGCGGATGCCGGGGCGGTGCGCGCGCTGCGTTCCACCCAGCAGCGCTTGCGCGCCGTCGCGGATCTGCACCGTCTGCTTGCCGGTCTCGGCGCCGGGGAACCGCCGCGTCTGCAGACCTTCGCGGAGAGCCTGGTCGAGCGGTTGCGCCTGGCGGCCGGCATTTCGGCCGAGCAGGTGGCGGTCGATCTCGACCTGCCGATGACGGTCGACGAAGCGGTCCTTTTGCCGCTGGCCCTGATCCTTCACGAGGCTCTCGCCAACGCCTTGCTGCATGCCTTTCCGGGCGGCCGATCGGGGCGGGTCGGGGTGCTCCTGATCCGCCGCCCCGAGGGCGGCGAGTTGCGGGTGCTGGATGACGGGGCTGGGCAACCCGCAAGCTGGCAGTCTGGCCAGGGCATCCGGGTCATCCAATGTCTGGCCGCGCAGATGGGTGGGCAGGTGGATTGGTTCAGCCGGGAGGAAGGTGGTGTCGAAATGAGATTGCAATTTCCATAAATTATGGAATAAGCCATAATCGGCGTGCTTACCGCCGTTCTGCATGGCTGACTCCGATTGTCTGCGCATCCTCATCGTCGAACCGGACGGCGGCTGGCTGGCGCCTGCGCTGCTGGCCCTCGGCCATGCCGTCGATGCAGTCTGCCCGACGCTCGCCGAAGCGGCGGTCCAAGCCGGGCGCAGCCCGCCGGAGCTGGTCTGCCTGGATGCCCGCCTCGCCGCTTCGGCCCACGCCTGGCCGGTCTGCCTGCAGGATGTGGCGGTGCTGCTGCAATCGGCCCATCCGGCGGACCTGCAGGTTCAGGATCTGCCGGAGGCGGTGCGGCCGCTGGGTGGCCTGTTCCCGTCGCTGTCGCCGGAGGAACTGCGGCTGGCGGTGGAGCTGGCGGTGGCCCGACACCGCTGGGAACGCGCCATGCGTCAACGCGACGCCCGCAGCGAAACGGTTCTGCGCAGTCTCAGCGAGGGCGTCATCGTCGCGGATCTGGCCGGTCTGATCATCTGCCTGAATCCGGCGGCCGAACGCATCACCGGCTGGACGCAGGACGGCGCGGCGGGCCGATCGCTCCACGAAGTGTTTCGCCTCTACCAGGCTTCCGGCGCGCCGGCGGCGTTGGAGGTGCGGCTGGCGGCGCCGCCGCGCCGGGTCTGGCTGACCACCCATTCCGGCCGGCGGGTGGAGGTGCAGGACCGGGCGGCGCCCTGGCTGGACGCGCAGGGCCGGCTGGCTGGCCTGGTGATCGGCGTGCACCTCCATGACGGCGCTGGCAGCGGCCCCCCGGAGGCACCGGTGGCTCAGCCGCCCCGGATGCCTTGGGCCGACTTGCCGGACAGTCTTGCGGAACCGCTGCTCTGGACCGATGGCCGTGGCCGGGTGACTTACGCCAATGCGGCGGCGCAGCGCTGGTTCGCGGCCTCGCCTCCCGAGGGGCGCGCTCTGTGGGACCTGCTGCCGGCGGCGGCAGCACCGCAGCGGGAAGCGCTGGCGCATGCCCTGCTGCACCGGCAGCCGGCCGCCTGCGAGGTGGCCTGGGGCGAGCGCCGGCTGCAGCTGCGGGCGAGTCCGCTGGCCGAAGGCCTGCTGGTGCTGCTGCTGGACGTGTCGGCCCGCTCCGACGAAGCCGAGCAGCGCCATCGCGCCGACCGCCTGGAGTCGCTGGGCCTGCTGGCGCGCGGGTTTGCCCACGATTTCAACAACCTGCTGACCGTCCTGCTGGGCAATCTCTCGATGGCCGAGCTCAGGCTGGGGCCGGCCGCCGTGCCGCCGGAACTGCAGGCGGCGCATCAGGCCACCCGGCAGGCGCAGAGCCTGGTGCAGCAGCTGCTGACCTTCGCCCGGGGCGGGCTGCCGATCAAGCGCACGGTCCAGCCCGGGGACATCATCGGCCAGCTGTTCCGCGAGCATGGCCGGGTGCCCGGCATCCGCTACGAGATTGAAACGGCGCCCGATCTGCCGGCGCTGGCGGCGGACCCGGCGCAGTTGCGCCGCCTGCTGGGCAATCTCGTGCGCAACGCCGAGCAGGCGCAGCCGGGCGGCGGCCTGGTGCGCGTGCGCGCCTTCGCGCCCGATCCGGCGGCGGACGCCGTGCCGGGGGTGGTGATCGAGGTTGAGGATGAGGGCGAGGGCATTCCGCCGGAGCTCCTGCCGCGGCTGTTCGAGCCCTATTTCAGCACCCGCCAAGCCGCGAACGCCACCGGTCTCGGCCTGACGGTCTGCGACTTCATCGCCCGTGCGCACGGCGGCCGCCTCCAGGTGGACAATCGGAGCGGCCGGGGCGTGTGCGCGCGCCTGTGGTTGCCCTCCGCACCGGTGGCGGCGGCCCCCCAGGCCTCCGCTCCAAGGCCGCCGAAACCGGCCGCGGAACTGCCGCGCGTCCTGGTTTTGGAGGATGATCCGCTGGTGCGCAGCCTGCTGGTGCGGCATCTGGCGCGCGCGGGCTGCGAGGTGGTCGAGAGCGTCGAGGGCGGCGAGACCGTGCGCCTGTACCAGGAGGCGCTGGCGGCGGGCCGGCCCTTCGCCCTGGTCATTCTCGACCTGTCGATTCCGGACGGCATGGGCGGGGCCCAGGCCATGGAGCAGCTGCGCCGGCTGGACCCGCAGGTTCTGGCCATGGTGTCGAGCGGCTACTCGGACGACCCGGTGATGGCCCGTCCCGGCGACTACGGCTTTGCGGCGGTGCTGCCCAAGCCCTACGAACCCGCCGACCTGCAGCGGCTGGTGCGTGAGCTGCTCGACCGCGCCGCAGCCTGACCACAAAAAACCCCTCCGCGGCTCGGGGCCGGGGAGGGGTGGCAAACCGGGCGCCGGTCAGGACGCCTTGGCGGAAGCGATGGCCGCCTCCACCTTCTGGGCCTCGCGGTGGGCCTCCAGCACCTGGCGCTTGAGGCTCTGGCCGGTCTTCTTCGCGTACCAGAGCACGAGCGGCGAGGCGATGAAGATCGACGAGTAGGTGCCGAGCAGCACGCCGATGGTGATCGGCACGGCGAACTCGAGCATGGCCGGGTTGCCGAGGAACAGCAGCATGATCATCGGCGCCAGCGCGGTCGGGCCGGTGAGCAGGGTGCGGCTGAGGGTCTTGCAGATGGCGTCGTTCATCAGGTCGCGGGTGCTGCCGCCGACGCCCTTCTGGATGTTTTCGCGGATGCGGTCGAAGACGACGATGGTGTCGTTGATCGAGTAGCCGGCGATGGTGAGCATGGCGCCGACGTGGATCAGCGACAGCTCCTGGCCAAACAGCACGCACAGGCCGGGGACCATGGCGACGTCGTGGAAGAGGGCGACGATGGCTCCGGCGGCGAAGGCGAATTCGAAGCGCAGCACCAGGTAGATGAAGATGCCGGCCAGGGCGATGCCCATGGCGTACAGCGAGATGCGGGCCGATTCGGTGCCGATGACGGCGCCGACGCGTTCGACGCGGGTGCCCTGCAGGCTGTCGGCGAACTTGGCCTTCACCGCCGTTTCAATGGCCGGCCCGGCTTCGAACTCGCTGCGGATGGCGATGACGTCGCCGCCGGTGGCGGTGCCCTTGCGCTGCGGGTAGTAGCTGCCGATCGACTTGCCGTCCGGCAGCTTCAGGCTCTGCAGCAGCTGGTCGAGGTCGGCGTCGCTGATGTTCTTGCCGGGCTTCAGCTCGACGTGGGTCAGGGCGCCGCCGCGGAAGTCGATGCCCAGGCTGCTTTGGCCCTTGTAGGCGAGGGTGGCGAAGGAGACGGCGGTGACCACCAGCGAGGCGATGATGAAGCCGCGCGCCTTGGCGAGGATGTCGAAGACGCGGTCCGGGATGATCTTGGTCGTGGTGATCTTGGTGAGCAGGCCCTTGTCGATGACCCACATGAAGATGACGCGGGTGACGATGAGCGCGCCGACCATCGAGGACAGCAGGCCGATCATCAGGGTGATGGCGAAGCCCTTGACCAGGCCGCCGGCGATGCTGAACAGGATCACCGCCGAGATGAGGGTCGTGATGTTGGAGTCGGCGATGGCCGAGAAGGCCTTCTCGTAGGCGGCCTCGAGCGCGGCGCCAAGCGACTTGCCGGCGGCCTGCTCCTCGCGCAGGCGTTCGTAGATCAGCACGTTGGCGTCGACCGCCATGCCGATGGTGAGCACGATGCCGGCGATGCCCGGCATGGTCAGGGTGAAGCCGAACAGGGCCATGCCGCCGAACAGGATGGCCAGGTTGATGACCAGGCCGACGATGGCGATCAGGCCGGCCAGGCGGTAGATGAACAGCATGAACAGGGTGGTCATGACCAGGCCGGCGATGCCGACCCACTTGCCCTGGCTGACCGAGGACTCGCCGTAGGAGGCGGACACCGCGCTTTCGGAGAGGATGGTCATCGGGTTCTCCAGCGGGTTTTCCAGCAGGCTGGCCAGCGTGCGCGCTTCGGCCTCCTTGAAGTTGCCGCTGATGACGGCGGTGCCGCCGAAACGGTCGGTCTGCAGGACCGGGGCGGAGATGATCTCCCGGTCGACGATGATGGCCATCTGCCGGCCGCGGTTCACGGCGGCGACTTCGTCAAACAGCTTGGCGCCGGTGCTGTCGAGGTTGAGCACCACCTTCCAGCCCTCGGCGTCGAAGGTCGGGAAGGCTTCCTTGACGTACTTGCCCTCGAGGTCGGCGCGGTTGCGCACCAGTTCGCCGCCGCGGTCGGGCAGATCGTTGCCCTGGTCGTCCTTCTGCTTCTTGTAGGCCAGCTCCTCCCAGCCCGGCTCCTTGACGCCGCCGTTGGCCTTGATCTCAGCCAGCTTCGACGCGCTCTGCGCGTGAACGATGCGGAATTCCAGGTGGGCCACCTGCTGGATCTTCTGGCGCACCTCGGCGAACTCCTCGGCCTTCACCCCGGGCATCTGCACCAGGATGCGGTCGTCGCCCTGCGGCTGCATGGTCAGGTCCTTGGCCCCTTCCGGGTTGAGGCGCTTCTCCAGGATGCCGATGGCCTGCTGCACGGCGTCGGGCGTGACCTGCTTGACGCTGCCGTCGTCGGCCTTGCCCGGCTCGAGGCGGACGACGAACTCGCTGCCGCCCTTGAGGTCGATGCCGAGCTTGATGCCCATGTTTTCGACGGTGAGCAGGGCGAAGCCGGTGGCCAGCATGGTCAGGACCGTGCCGATCCAGCGTTTGCGGTTGTGAAGCGTCGTGCCGATGTAGAACAGCAGGAGCAGCAGGATCGCGGATCCGACGAGGAAGGTGGTGAAGGCGGCCATGGCGGGGTGGGGAAACGGGGTGGAGGGGGCGCCGACGGCGCCGGGAAGGGGAGGTACAAACGGCGGTCGGGCGCGCGTCCGTCAGGAAATCGCCGTCAGGCGGCGGTGGCGTCGACCACGTCGGACTTCTTGCTGACCGAGGCGATCGAGCTGCGCTCGTACTCGACCTTGACGTTGTCGGCGACCTTGACCATGACGGTGCGGTCCTTGACGCTGGTGATGATGCCGTGCTCGCCGCCGTTGAGAACGACGTGGTCGCCGACCTTGACGCCGGCGATGAGCTGCTCGTGCGCCTTCTGGCGCTGGCGCTGCGGGCGGATCATGAGGAAGTACATCATCACGAACATCAGCACCATGAAGACCATGGGGTTGCCGAGCAGGCCGCCTTGCGGGGCGCCTCCGGCCGGGGCTTGGGCGAGGATCGTGGAGAGGGTGGGGGACATCATGATTCGGTGGTTTCGGGACGGGATTGGTAGCGTGCGACGACCTCCGCCCGGAATTCGGCGAAGCAACCCTGTTCGATGGCTAAGCGTGCCCGGGACGCGAGCGACAGGTAGAAATGCAGATTGTGCAGGGAAATCAACCGCAAACCCAGGACCTCCTGGGTGTTGATCAGGTGGCGCAGGTAGGCCCGGGAGAAGCCCTGGCACAGCGGGTGGGTGTCCTCGGCGATCGGCCGGAAGTCGCGGGCGTACTTCTGGTTCCGCAGGTTCATCGTGCCCTCGTGGGTGAAGGCGGTGCCGTTGCGCGCCAGCCGGGTCGGCAGCACGCAGTCGAACATGTCCACCCCGCGGGCGATCAGTTCGATCATCTGCGGCGGCGTGCCCAGGCCCATGGCGTAGCGGGCCTTGTCGGCCGGCAGCAGCGGGCAGGTCCATTCGGCGATGCGCATCATGTCCGCCTCGGGCTCGCCGACGCTCAGGCCGCCGATGGCGTAGCCGCTGAAGTCCATGGCCACCAGCTCGCGGGCGCAGCGCTCGCGCAGGTCCTGGTAGGTGCTGCCCTGGACGATGCCGAAGTGCAGCTGCGCACCGCCGCCGGTCTGCGGCTGGTGCCGGTCGACCCAGTCCCGGCAGCGGCGGGCCCAGCGCAGGGTCAGCTCCAGGCTGGAGCGGGCGTCGGCGTGGCTGCACGGCCAGGGCGTGCACTCGTCGAACAGCATGGCGATGTCGCTGCCCAGCGCGGCCTGGATCTCCATGGCCGTCTCCGGGCCGAGGAACATCGGCGTGCCGTCGACGTGGTTGTTGAAGTAGCAGCCCTCCTCCTTGATCTTGCGCAGTTTGGCCAGGGAGAACACCTGGAAGCCGCCGCTGTCGGTCAGGATCGGCCGGTCCCAGTTCATGAACCGGTGCAGGCCGCCGGCCTCGCGGATGAGGTCGCTGCCGGGCCGCACCCACAGGTGGTAGGTGTTGCCCAAAATGATCTGCGCCTGCAGGGCGCGCAGCTCGTCCGGATGCACCGACTTGACCGTCGCCTGCGTGCCGACCGGCATGAAGATGGGGGTCTCGACGACGCCGTGCGGCGTCTGCAGACGCCCGCGCCGGGCGCTGGAGCTGGGGTCGGTGGCGAGAAGTTCGAACATGCGGGCGGGCGGCAAAGGGCGCCGAGTGTGGCGGCAGATCGGCCGGGTGTCAAAGCCGGAGGTCGCGGCCCGCCTTCCCCCTTGCATCTGCAGCGCCCTCCAGCACACTGGCCCGCCATGTCACCCGAGTCCCTCGAACGCCTGCGCGCGGCCGTCCGCGACGTCCCCGATTTTCCCCAGCCCGGCATCCTGTTCAAGGACATCACCCCGGTGCTGGCGGACGCGCGCCTGCTCGACCTGGCCGTGGAGGGCATGGCCGCCAAGTTCGCCGGCCGCGCGGTCGACAAGGTGGTGGGCATCGACGCCCGCGGCTTCATCTTCGGGGCGCTGATCGCCCAGCGCCTGGGCGCCGGCTTCGTGCCGGTGCGCAAGCGCGGCAAGCTGCCCTGGCAGACCCGCGCGGTCGACTACAGCCTCGAGTACGGCAGCAGCAGCGTCGAAATGCACGTCGACGCCCTGGCGCCGGGCGAGACGGTGGTGCTGGCCGACGACCTGCTGGCCACCGGCGGCACCGCCGCCGCCGCCCTGCACCTGATCGGCCAGACCGGCGCGGAGCTGCTCGGTTCGGTGTTTTTCATCGAGCTGGGCTTCCTCAACGGCCGGTCCCGGCTGGCGGATGCCGGTCCGGTGCACGCCCTGCTCACCTACTGACCTCCGGCGGGCATGACCGAACGCGAATACCAGCGCCGGCTCGAGGCGGCCGCCCTCAAGGTCTTCGGCCGCGACGCCGCGCTGCCGCGCGGCCGGACGGAGACCCTCAAGCTCTGCAAGCGCTTCCTGCGCCTCAAGGAGCAGCGCATCAAGCAGCGCCACCGCGCCGGCACCGGCGGGGTCGAGATCTGCCGGATGCGCTCCGACCTCATGGACTACCTCGTGCGTCTGCTCTGGGAGGAGGGCCTGGCGGCGCTTGACCCCGCCGTGCGCGCCGGTCTGAAGCTCAGCGTCGTCGCCCACGGCGGCTACGGCCGCCGCGTCATGAGCCCCGGCAGCGACGTCGACCTCACCTTCATGCTGCCGGGCAACAGCTCGCACGTGGCGCCGGAGACGGCCAAGCTGATCGGCGACTTCCTGCTCTACTTCTACGACCTCAAGCTCAAGGTCGGCCACGGCACGCGCAGCGTCGGCGACTGCCTCAAGCTCGCCAACGAGAGCATGGAGACCAAGACCGCGCTCATGGAGGCGCGTTTCCTGTGCGGCGACGAGACCGCCATCCGCGAGTTCCGCAGCCGCTTTGACCGGGAGTGCATGCAGGGCCGCGAGGCCGAGTTCCTGCGCCTGCGCCAGGAGGACCTGACGACCCGGCACGCCAAGTACGGCGGCACGCACTGCGTCCAGGAGCCGAACGTCAAGAACGGCTGCGGCGGGCTGCGCGACTACCAGAACCTGATCTGGATGACCTACGCCAAGCTGGGCACGCTCAATCCGCACGACCTGGTCGCCAAGAAGCTCATCAGCCCCGCCGGCTGGCGCGAGGTCGAGCAGGCCTACGACTTCATCCTGCGCGTGCGCAACGAGATGCACTACACCGAGAAGCGCGCCAGCGACATGCTGACCCTGCGCCTGCAGGGCCAGGTCGCCAGCCACCTCGGCTACCGGCACAAGCGCATCCTGCGCCGCATCGAGGCCTTCATGCGCGAGTACTACACCGCCACGCGCGACATCCTGCAGCGCAGCAGCGAGGTCATGGACCGCTTCCACCTGCAGGCGCTTGAGGACGAAAGCACGCGCCGCGGCCTGCTCAGCTTCATGGTGCGCCGCAAGGCGGCCCAGAAGCGCGCCGAGAAATTCGACGGTTTCATCGCCCGCAGCGAGCGCCTCTTCCCCGAGGACCCGGGCCTGTTCAAGGCCGATCCGGCGCGCCTGATGCGCGTGTTCCGGCACACCCAGCAGCGCCACCTGCGCCTGAGCCCCGAACTGTTCCAGCTCATGCAGGAGAGCTTCCGGCTGGTGAATCCGGGCTTCCGCTACAACAAGAGCGTGCGCGAGACCTTCGAGGCCGTCCTGGCCCACCGCGGCGAGGTCGCCCGGGTCATGCGCCAGATGCACCGGGTCGGCTTCCTCGGCCGCTACCTGCCGGAGTTCGGCGCCCTCACCTGCCTGGTCCAGCACGAGTTCTTCCACCG
>CAYYJK010000002.1:41289-44841 GCA_964472185.1 uncultured Prosthecobacter sp. | reverse complement strand
GCTCAACAGCATCGACGCCGCGGCCAGCGTGCGCACCATCGCCTCGCGCTGGACGCTCGGGAAGGACAACGTCGAGAGCTTCGGCTGGAGCCTGGGCGTGACCGGTGAGAAGTCGCGGTTCAAGCCGCGCAACCTCATCCTGCAGCTGGTCGGCGAGGACGAAAACCGCAACATCGCCTACGAGCCGGTGGCCTCCGACCTGCGTCTCGAACTGGGCGTGACTTACCATGTCGCGGTGCAGGTTTCCTGCGCCGGTCACCAGGTTGTGTTCCGCGTCCAGCAGACCGACAAACCCAACGCGCCGGTGCTGACCTCGGTCGTTCCGCACGGCGTGCGCGGCGGGCTGGCGCGCGGGGCTGCGGACCTGGTCATCGGCGGCGTCCACAAGCGCGCCCCGTCCCATCACTGGGACGGCCGCATCGAGGCCGCCCGCGTCGTCCGCGGCCTGCTGCCGGAGACGGCCTTCAGCGCCAGCGCCGATCGCTGGCAGGCGCCGGCCGTGGTCCGCTGGAACGCCCGCGAGGGTCCCGGCGAGGCGCTCGCCTGGGCCAGCGCCGAGGGCCCGGCGGAGGCGGCGGATCCGCGCCGGCAGGCGCTGGCCGACCTTTGCCACGTGCTGCTCAACGCCAACGAGTTCTTTTACCTGCACTGATGCCGGTGGGCGGCGGCCTCAGTCGCCCGCCACCAGCCGGCCGCCCAGCCAGGTTTTCAACACCCGAGTCTGCGGCAGGTCGTCGATCGGGCAGGTGAGCGGATCGCGGTCGACCAGAATCAGGTCGGCGAGCTTGCCCGGCTCGACCGAGCCCGTCTCATGCTCGATCTTCAGCAGCCAGGCGTTGTTGGTGGTGTACAGCCGCAGCGCCTCCTCGCGGCTGAGGGCGTGCTCGGGATGCACCGGCTGGTCGAGCTTGCGCGCCTTGCGGGTGATCGCGGTCCACATGCCCAGCCAGGGGTTGTAGGGGTTGACGCTGCGGAACGAACCGATCTTCTGCATGTGGTCGCTGCCGCCGCCGACGATCAGCTTCTGGTCGAAGCAGGCGCGCAGCGGCTGGAAGCGCGCCATGCGCCCGGCGCCGAAGTGGTTGGTCAGCGTGCGCCCGTCCAGGTGCAGCCAGACCGGCTGCAGGTCGACGCCGATGCCGAGCCGGGCGGCCTTGGCGATCGACTCCGGCTGCATGAAGTTGCAGTGGGTGATGCTGCTGCGGCTGTCGCGGATCGGAAACTCCCGGTTCACCTCCTCGTAAACGTCGACCAGCGTCTGCACCGCCGCGTCGCCCACCGAGTGCGCCGTGAACTGCAGGCCGGTGCGCGCCACCCGCGCCACCATCTCGCGCAGGCGCTCCGTCGGGATCTTCTGCTCGCCGCGGTACTCCGGATCGCGGATGCCGTAAGCCTCGCTGAGGCCCCAGGGTTCGGTCATCCAAGCGCTGCCGGTGAGCATGCCGCCGTCGAGGAAGGTTTTGACGCCGATGATCTGCAGCATCGGGTCGGGCCGGGTCAGCGGGTGCTTGGCAATCTCGTCGATGGCCTGCTGCAGCGCCGGGCGCAGCGCCATGGCATTGAGCGCCATGGAGACGCGCATGCGCACCGGCAGCTCGCCGCGGTCGCGCATCTTCTCGTACAAGGCCAGCAGCTTCGGGCTGGAATTGTGGTCGTTGACCGTGGTCAGGCCGACGGCGGCGTAGTCGCGGAACAGCTCGAGCGTGCGGCGGTAGGTGTCCGCCTCGGTGGGCAACTTTTCGCGGCGCGGTGCCGGGATCGAGGGGCTGAAGCCGCGCAGCAGGCCGGTCGGTTCGCCGTCGGCCGCCGTCTCGATCCTGCCGGGGTGGCCTTCGGGCAGGCGGTAATGGCGGTCGATCTTCGCCAGCCGGAGTGCCAGGCTGTTGAGCATCGAGTCCGGCCCGGTGGAGAACACCACGGGGTTGGCGGGGGCCGCGGCGTCGAGTTCGGCGCGCGTCGGGTAGCGCATCTCCTCCAGGCGGGTGATGAACACCTGGCGCAGGGCGATCAGGTCGCCGGGCTGCGAGGCCTGCACCCGCGTGCGGACGTAGGCGAGCACGTCGGCGATGGTGTGCATCTCCGGAATCTCGTGATCGAACTCGGTCATGGCCGCCGCGGGGTGGACGTGCGAATCCATCAGGCCGGGCAGGAGCGTTTGGCCGCCCAGGTCGATGAGCCGCGTCTCCGGCCCCTGCAGGGCCAGCACCGCCTCGTTGGCGCCGACGGCGCGGATGCGGCCCGCTTCCACGGCGACGGCTTCGGCCAGACTGAAGCGGGCGTCGACGGTGACCACGCGGCCGTGGTGCAGGATGAGCTCGGGGGCGGCGTTCAGGGCCAGCGGCAGGGCGGCAAGGAGGAGGGCGCGCATGGCGATACCAACGCGGCCCGGTTCGGGAATCGTGCGCGGCCGGGTCACTGCGCGCTTGATCCGCAGCCGGGCCGCGGGCTAGGGTTCAGGATTGCATGAAACACCGCCTCACCGTCCTGCTGTCCCTGCTCAGCCTTGCCGCCCAGGCGGCCGAACCCGTCCCGGCCTTCCAGGGCGGCATCGAACGGCTGGATCCGGCCTTTGACCGGCTGGTCGCTCCGGACGCGCAGGTCGAGGTTCTGGCCACCGGCTTCAACTGGTCCGAGGGGCCGGTGTGGCGGGACGGCCGGATCCTGTTTTCCGACGTGCCGGAAAACACCGTGTTCGGCTGGGGCGAGGGCGAGCGCGCCGCCTCGGTCGTGCTCAAGCCGAGCGGCAGCCTGAACGGCGACGGCCAGGGCTCCAACGGGCTGGCGGTGGATGCGGCGGGCCGCCTGATCCTCTGCCAGCACGGCGAGCGGCGTCTGGCGCGCCTGGAACCGGACGGCCGCTTCACCGTGCTTGCCGACCGCCATCAGGGCCGGCGCTTCAACAGCCCGAATGACCTGGTCATCGCCCGCAGCGGCGCCATCTTCTTCACCGATCCGCCTTACGGCATGAAGAAGGGCGAGGCGCCCGATGCGCCCCACCACGGCGTTTACCGCCTGGATGCCGACGGCAAGGTCAGCCTGATCATCGACGATGTCCGCTGGCCGAACGGCATCGCCCTCAGCCCGGACGAGAAGCTGCTCTACCTCGCCGTCTCGGACAAGGACGACACCCGCGTTCTCGCCTACGACCTGCAGGCCGACGGCAGCGTCCGCAACGGCCGCGTGTTCTTCGCCGCGCAGGCGCTGAAGTCGGCGACCCGCAAGGGCGGCTGCGACGGCCTGAAGGTGGACACGCAGGGCAACGTTTGGACCACCGGTCCCGGCGGCGTGCTGGTGATCAGCAAGGAGGGCCGGCATTTGGGCTCGATCCTGACCGGGGTGCCCACCGGCAACTGCGCCTGGGGCGGGCCGCAGCGCGACACGCTGTACGTCACCGCGGACATGTTCCTGCTGCGCGTGCCGACGCGGGTCAAGGGCCTGTGACCGGCCCCCCGCTCAGGCGGCCGGCTTGTCGAACTGCAGGACGCGGAAGGAGCGGCCCATGAAGGCCGGGTGGGTCAGCGACTGGTACTGGCGCAGCAGCGCCTGGGTCGC
>CAYYJK010000002.1:36249-41189 GCA_964472185.1 uncultured Prosthecobacter sp. | reverse complement strand
TGGTCCAGGCCGTAGTCCGCGATGAAGATCGCGCCATGAAACGGCGCCGCCGCCAGCTCGGCCATCCAGTCGAGCGCCGCCAGGTTCACCTCGGTCGTGTAGCCGGCGGGCAGGTGGGTTGGCAGCCGGGCCGCCTCCCGGGCCAGCGCCGGGCTCGACAGCGGACCGGGGGTGAAGGCGAAGGCGTCGCCCGCCGCCCGCACGAAGCTTTCCTGCCAGGCCTGTCCGTCCCACTGGAGCCGGTGCACGGGCATCGCGTCCGGCAGCTCGTTGCAGACGAACAGCGCCGGCGCGGCGGGCAGTTCCTCCAGGCGGTCTACCCAGCGCACGCGGTCGCCGTGAGCGGCGAGGCGCCGCCGCTGGACGGCCTGATAGCGCGGATTGGGTTCGACGATCCGGTAGGCGGCGTCCGAGTGGGCGAGGATGTCCTCGGCGAGCTGGCCGTCGTGCGCCGCCTGCTCAATGATCGTGAAGTCCGGCGGACGGCCGAGGGCGTCGTCGACCTGCCGGGCCAGTTCGGCGAGCAGGCGGCCGTACAGCGGTCCGACGCTCACCGCCGTGTAGAAATCGCCGCTGCGGCCGATCCGGCGCGGGCCGGGGCCGTAGTAGCCATGCTCGGGATGGTAGAGGGCCAGGTTCATGACGTCCGCGAAGGGCAGACGGCCGTGCGGGGCGTCGGCGAGCTGATCGTGCAGGATGCGGGAGAGCGGGGTCATGGGAAACCGGTGGCGCGGAGCCGGGGAAGCCGTTAAGGTAACCGTTCTTTCATCTCCAGCCACCTGACATGTTCGGCGACCCCTCGGAATTCAGACCCCAGACGAACTGGCGCGGCGTGTCCAGCCGGAAGGTGCCGTTTTACCGGCGTGCCTGGTTCAGCGCGCTCATGGCGCTGGCCATCCTCGCCGGCCTGGCCGGGCTGGGCGGCTACGCGGTGATGATCGCCCCGCTGCGGGAGAAGGCGGAGACTTTCGACCTTGAGGAGCTCAAGAAACTCGAGGCGGCGAGCATCATTTTTGACCGCAACGGCGACGAGCTGTCGCGCATCTACGTGCTCAACCGCACGCCGGTGCCGGTCAAGGACGTGCCGCAGCACTTCATTGACGCCCTGACCGCCCAGGAGGACAGCCGGTTCTTCCAGCACGAGGGGGTGGACTACATCGGCCTGACCCGCGCCATCTGGCTGAACTTCCGCGCCGGCGAAGTCACCCAGGGGGCGAGCACCATCACCCAGCAGCTGGCGCGCCAGACGTTCAACCTCAAAGAGCGCAGCTACAAGCGCAAGCTGCTCGAGGTCCTGGTCGCGCACCGCATCGAGCGGCACTTTTCCAAGTCCGAGATTCTGGAGATGTACATGAACCGCATCTTCTTCGGCGCCAACTACTACGGCATCCAGGCCGCGGCGCGCGGCTACTTCGGCAAGGACGCCAAGGACCTCGCCATCGAGGAGTCGGCGACCATCGCCGGCCTGATCAAAAGCCCGAACAACATCCAGCCGATCCGGAACCCGGCGCGCGCGCTCAAGGAGCGCAACTACGTGCTCGACCGCATGGTGATCGAGGGCAGCCTGGACCGCGGCGAGGCGGAGTCGCTCAAGCTGAAGCCGCTGATCACCACGGCCCAGAGCAGCGACCCGCGCCTGAGCTACGTCTTCGACCAGGTGCGCCAGGAGGTGGTGGCGCTGGTCGGCGAGGAGCGGGCGTCGATGGGCGGGTTCCAAATCTACACCAGCATCGACAAGGATCTGCAAAAGGCGGCCGAAGCGGCGGTGAAGCGGCGCCTGGCCGAGGTCGAGGCACGCGCGGGCTACGCCCACCAGACCTACCCCCAGTTCCGCTCCGTGCTGACCGACTGGCGCAGCCGCATCAACCAGGGCCAGCTGGCACCGGAAACCCCGCGGCCGCTGCCCGAATACCTCCAGGGCGCCGCCCTGGTCATGGACAACACCGATGGCTCCATCCTGGCCATGGTCGGCGGCCGCGAGTTCATCGACAGCCAGTACAACCGCGTCACCGATGGCCGCCGGCCGGTTGGCACCGCCTTCACCCCCTTCGTCTTCGCCGCCGCCTTTTCCAAACCCGGCTACTTTCCGATGACCTCGGTGCCCGACGATCCGCTGGACAACCGCCGCGTGATGATCGGCGGTCTGACCGGCATTCTTGGCGAGTGGGGCATGGAGGTGAACGACCCGAAGTGGTCGCGCAATCCGATCAGCTACCGCGAGGCGCTCGTCGGCTCGCACAACTCCGCCACCGTGCGTATCGGCGAGCGCATCGGCCTCGACGGCGGCCGGGTGCGCCAGGACTTCCGCGATTTCGTGCAGCGCGCCGGCGTGCAGTCGCCGCTGCGCGAGTACCCGTCCACCTTCCTCGGCGCCAGCGAGGCCAAGCTCGACGAACTCTGCCTGGCCTACTCCTGCTTTCCGACCCTGGGCAAGCGCCCGTCGCGCCAGCACCTGATCCAGCGCATCACCGATTTCGAGGGCAAGACCGTGTTCCAGATCCAGGAAGCCGCACTGCAGCCCGTGCGCGCCATGGATGAAATCGCCGCCTACCAGACCCACACCTGCCTGAGCGAGGCCCTGCAGCGCGGCACCGGCGCCGTCGCCCGGGACTACGGCCTCGGCGATTTCCCGGCCGGCGGCAAGACCGGCACCCACTACGAGTCGAAGGACCTGTGGTTTTTGGGCTACACCTCGGCGGTCACCTGCGGTGTCTGGGTGGGTTTCGACAAGCAGAAGACCCTCTACCCGGGCGCCTTCTCCAACCAGATCGCCCTGCCGATCTGGACCGACATCATCAACGCCTCCACCAAGGTGCGCACGCCGCAGGAGATCAATCCGCCGGAGACCGCCGAGCGCATCGAGGTTTGCCGGGTGAGCGGTCTGCGCGCCACGGACTACTGCTACGACAAGGTCAAGGGCGCCGACGGCATCGAGCGCTCGGTGCGCAGCACCCGCTCCGAGTACGTCCGCCCGGGCACCAGCTTCGCGACCACCTGCCTGGTGCACACCGGCGAGGGCCTGCCCGCGGACCTGGCGACCTTCCATCAGTCGCTGCTCCATGCCGCCGAGTCCGCGCAGATGGCCGAGGCCGGCAAGTTCGCCCATGTTGAGCCGGTGCATCTGCAGGACTCCATCATCCTGGGAACGGACCCGTACGATTCCGAGCAGCCGATCCTGCGCGCCCGGGCGGTCAACGACGACGGCACGCCGATCCGTCGGGCGGTTCCGCTCGGTCCCGAGGAGGGCGGTGAACCGCCTCCGCCGCCCCTGATCAAGCTCAAGCCGCCGCCACCGGTGAAGATCGAGCTCTAGCGCGCGAGTTCCGCGGTGGCGTGGCCAGAGCCACATTCCGTTGTCGCGCGGGCGGCGCCCATGCTTGAATGCCGGCGTCCATGTACCCGCCTGCCGAGTCTGCCGCCGTTCCCGCCCGTGTCACCGCGGGTGGCAAGTGGCTGTGTGCAGACGGCGGCAAGTGGCTGCTCAAGGGGGTGACCTACGGGCCCTTCCCGCCGGGACCGGACGGCCGCGGCTTTCCGGATCCGGCCCTGCTGGACACGGACTTTGCCCGCATCCGCCGCCTGGGGTTCAATACCGTCCGTCTCTATGAACCGCCGACCCGGGAGGTTTTGCGGGCGGCGGCGGCGCACGGCCTGCGGCTGCTGGTTGGCCTGCCCTGGACGGACCATGTCGATTTCCTGCGCGACTGCCGCCGCCGTGCGGGCGTCGAGACGGCGGTGCTGGAGGCGGTGAGCCGGCTCCGCGACGAGGCCGGCGTCGTCGGTTTCCTGATCGGCAACGAGATTGAAAAGACCCTGGTGCGCTGGCTCGGACCGCCCCGGGTGCAGCGCTTTTTGGAGCGCCTGATCGACCGGGCGCGCGCGCTTGCCCCGGCATGCCTGTTCAGCTACGCCACCTATCCGAGCACGGAGTACCTGATCCCGCGCAACGCCGATTTTCTGGCGGTGAACCTTTACCTCGAGCAGCCGCAGGCCCTGGCCGGCTACTTGGACCGTCTGCAGAACCTGGCTGGCAACAAACCGCTGGTGATCACCGAGTTTGGCTTGGACACGGCGACGCACGGGGAGGCGGCCCAGGCCGAGGCCTGGCGCTGGTTTCACGACACGGCCGGCCGGGCCGCCGTCGCCGGCACGGTCTGGTTCAGCTACTCGGACGAATGGTTCCGCGGCGGCGAACGGGTCGAGGGCTGGCGCTTCGGTCTGGTCGACCGCGGCCGGCACGAGCGTCCGGTCTGTGCGCTGGTGGCCCGCGCCCCGGCGCCCGAGCCGGAGCCCCGGCCGCGCATTTCGGTGATCGTCTGCACGCACAACGGCGCTGCGACGCTGCGCCCCTGTCTGGCGTCCCTGCAGCGGCTGAACTACCCCGACTACGAGGTGCTGGTGATCGACGACGGCTCCAGCGACGACATCGCCGGCATCGCCGCCGGGTTTGCGGGGGTGCGTTGCGTCCGCCAGGCGCACGCCGGCCTGAGCGCCGCCCGCAACCGCGGGGCTGAACTCGCCACCGGCGAGATCCTGGCCTACACCGACGACGACTGCCTCGCGGATCCGGACTGGCTGCGCTTCCTGGCGGCCGGGTTTGACGATCCTCGGTGGGTGGCGGTGGGCGGACCCAACATTCCGCCGCCGCCGCGCAATCGCATCGAGGCCGTCGTGGCCGCCGCGCCGGGGGCGCCGGCGCATGTGCTGCTCGACGACACCGAGGCGGAGCACCTGCCCGGCTGCAATCTGGCCATCCGCAGGAGCGCCCTGGCTGCGATTGGCGGGTTTCGCGTCGCCTATCGCGTGGCGGGGGACGATGTGGACGTCTGCTGGCGGCTGCGCGCCGCCGGCGGCCGGCTGCGTTTCGCCCCCGGGGCGATGGTCTGGCACCACCGGCGCTACCGTGTCCGCGCCTACCTGCGCCAGCAGCGCGGTTACGG
>CAYYJK010000002.1:8993-36149 GCA_964472185.1 uncultured Prosthecobacter sp. | reverse complement strand
GGCACCACCGGCGCTACCGTGTCCGCGCCTACCTGCGCCAGCAGCGCGGTTACGGCCACGCGGAAGCCCTGCTGATGCGCGATCATCCGGAGCGGTTCGGCCCGCTGGGAGGCGCCCGCTGGTGCGGCGGCATTTACGGCGACCGCCTGACCTCGGCCTGCCTGGCCGAGGGCCGCATCTTGCACGGGCCGCAGGGGCGCGGCCTGTTTCAGGGCATCTACCAGCCGGGGCCGCATTGTCTGCTGGACTGGCTGGGGGGTGTCGCCTGGCTGCTCCTTGGTGTGGCGCTGTTGCCGACGCCCTGGCTGGCGGGCGTCTGCCTGCTGGGTTCCCTGACTTTGGCGGCCTGCCGGTTGCGCGGCCTGCCGCGGCCGCCGTTCCGCCTGCGCATTTACGAGCGCCTGCTGCTGTTTGTCCTGGCCTGGCTGCAGCCGGTGGTGCGCGAGGCGCAGCGGCTGCTGGGCATGCTCGACCTGGGCGTGCGACCTGGGGGCTGGCCGGTTCTGGGCCTCAGCCGTGCGGAAATGCCGCCGACGACCCTGTGTCTGAACCTGGGCGAGCAGGCCTTCTGGAGCGAGCAGGGCCAGGGCCGCGACGGCCTGCTGGACCGCCTGCGCGAGCTGCTGGAGGCGGAGCGGCGCAGCGTGCGCGGCGAGGAGGTCTGGCGGCGTTTCGATCTGGAGGTGGAACCGCAGGCCGAGGTTTCGACCGCGTTCCTGACGGTGACCGAGCACCACGGTGGCCCGCGCTGCCTGACCCGGGTGCGCAGCCTGCTGCGCCTGCAGCCGGCCGCGATCCTGGCGGGGCTGGGGATTGCCGGGCTGCTCGCCCTGGCCGATCCGCGCTGGGCCGGCGTTCTGGCGCTGCTCGCCGGCGCCGGCTGGCTGTGGCGGCGCCACTCCGCCCGCCACCGTGTGATGCAGGCGGCGCGCGCGGCCGGCCTGGCGCCGCTGAGGGAGTGATTGTGCTCGGCAAGCCCGAACGCGGTCGCTAAGCTGCGGTCAGCCATGAACCGCGACCATTCGCTCGCCGCGCTGCGAGCCCGCTCGGAACCGTTCGACATCGTGATTCTGGGCGGCGGCGCTTCCGGGCTGGGGGCGGCGGTGGACGCCGCAGCGCGCGGCCATTCGGTGCTGCTGGTCGAGCAGGCGGATTTCGCCAAGGGCACGTCCAGCCGCAGCACCAAGCTCGTCCACGGCGGCGTGCGTTACCTCAAGCAGGGCAACGTCTCCCTGGTGCTCGAGGCGCTGCGCGAGCGCGGCCTGCTCTGCCGCAACGCGCCGCACCTGGTGCACAGCCTGCCCTTCGTCATTCCCAACTACCACTGGTGGGAGGGGCCGTTCTACGGCATCGGTTTGAAGGTCTACGACGGGCTGGCCGGCCGGCTCGGCCTGGAGCCGTCCCGCTACCTGAGCCGGGACGATGTGCTGGCGCTGCTGCCCAACCTGGAGCCGCGCGATCTCACCGGCGGCATCATCTACCACGACGGCCAGTTCGACGATGCGCGCCTCGCCATCAACCTGGCGCAGACGGCGGCCGGGCTCGGTGCGCTGGTGCTGAACTACGTCCGCTGCACGGGACTGGTCCGCGAGCGCGGCCAGATCGCCGGGGTGCAGGTGCGCGACGAGGAAACCGGCGCCGAATTCGAGGTGCGCGCCCGGGTGGTGATCAACGCCACCGGCGTTTTTGCCGACGCGGTCCGCCGGATGGACGATCCGGCGGCGGCGCCCATGCTCAGTCCCAGCCAGGGCATCCATCTGGTGCTGCCGCGCGATTTTCTGCCGGGCGACACCGCCATCATGATCCCGAAGACCGACGACGGCCGCGTGCTGTTTGCGGTGCCCTGGCACGGGCGGGTGGTGGTGGGCACGACCGACACGGCGGTGGAGCAGGCGGCGCTGGAGCCGCGCGCCCTGCCTGAGGAGATCGACTTCGTGTTCAGCCAGATCACCCGCTACCTGGCTCGCGACCCCGAGCGCGCCGACGTGCTCAGCGTTTTTGCCGGCCTGCGGCCGCTGATCAAGGCCGAAGCCGGCAGTACGGCGGCGCTGTCGCGCGACCACCTCATCAGCATCGCCGATTCGGGGCTGATCACCATCGCCGGCGGCAAGTGGACGACCTACCGCCGGATGGCCGAAGACGTCATCGATCACGCCGAAATGGTGGGTGCGCTGGAGCATCGCTACTGCGCCACCCACGAACTGGCCGTGCACGGCGCTGGCGAGCCTGGTGCGGAATCCGGTCACCTGGCCGGCTACGGCAGCGATGCCGCCGGCATCCGGGCGCTCATTGCCGGGGAGCCGGCCCTTGCCGAGCCGCTGCATCCGCGGCTGGAATTTCTGCGGGCGGAGGTGGTCTGGCACGTCCGCCAGGAGATGGCGCGCACGGTTGAGGACGTGCTGGCGCGCCGCACCCGGGCGTTGCTGCTCGATGCGCGGGCGAGTCAGGAGGCGGCTCCGGCGGTGGCGGCGCTCATGGCTCGCGAACTGGAGGCCGACGCGGCCTGGCAGGAGCGCCAGGTGCGCGACTACCGGACTCTGGCCGAGGGCTACCGGCTCACGCCGTGAGGCCGCCGTCGTGCGGCTGGCGCAGCTTGCGCAGGTGATCGTAGCCGACCAGCTTGCGCGACTGCTCGTCCCAGAGGCGGAGCGACATGCATTTCAGGCTGCTGAGGATGGTGATCGGCTTGACCTGCTGGAACAGCGGGTGCGAGCGGTGGCAGCGCTCCAGATTGTAGTTCGGAATACGCGAGCTCAGGTGATGGATGTGGTGGAAGCCGATGTTGCCGGTGAACCACTGCAGGATCTTCGGCAGCTTGTAGAACGAGCTGCCCTGCAGGGCGGCCGTGGTGTAGTCCCACTCCTCGCGCCGCTCCCAGTACACGTCTTCGAACTGGTGCTGGACGTAAAACATCCAGATGCCCGAGGCGCCGGCGACCAGGGTCACGGGCAGCTGCATCATCAGGTAGGCCTGCCAGCCGAACAGCCAGCACCAGCCGGCCACCATGAAGGCCAGGGCGACGTTCATCCAGATGACCGACGCGCGGTCGCGGCCCTTCGCTCCCGAGGAGGGGAAGCGCTGGTAGACCAGGAACATGCCCAGTGGCGCGATCACGAACAGAATGATCGGATTGCGCGCCAGCCGGTAGGCGAACTTCTTCCAGCGCGAGGCCTCCAGGTACTCCTGCACGGTCAGCGTCCAGATGTCGCCCTCGCCGCGGCGGTCGAGGTCGCCGGAGGTGGCGTGGTGGACGTTGTGCTGCCAGCGCCAGTGGCCGTACGGCGTGAAGCTGAGCATGCCGGTGAGGAAGCCGACGACGGAATTGGCCCGCTTCGACTTGAAGAACGAGCCGTGGCAGCAGTCATGGAAGATGATGAAGGTGCGCACCACCAGCAGGCCGGCCAGGACCGAAAGGGCCAGGGTCAGCCAGTAGGACACCGACAGGCTCCAGTACATCAAGAACCAGACGGCAAAGTAGGGGACCAAGGTGTTGACCAGCTGCCAGATGGCGCGGGGCAGGGAGGGCGACTGGAAGCGGGCGATGATCTCCTTCCATTCGGTGATGCTGGGCTGGGAGGCGGCGGACGAGGGGACGACGGACATGGCTGAGGTTTCAGTCTAGCACAGACAACGGGACTTCGCTTGTGTCATTTTTTTCATAAGCCGGCTCATCCTTGCTGCCGGGGCGCCTTTTTTCAGGGGGCGGTCAGGCGTCGCGGAACGGGCCGCGCACCTCGCAGGCGTCCATCTTCCGGCGCCAGGCGGCGAATCGCTCCTGCAGCTGGCGGACGATGTCGGGGTGCTCCCCGGACAGGTCCCGGGTTTCCCCGGGGTCCTGCTCAAGGTCGAACAATCCATGGCCTTTGGCGGAATCCAGCCATTTCCAGCGGCCAACCCGGGCGGCCCGGTCCGCGCGCCGCTGCCAGAACATCTCCTGGCGCGGCGAAGGCTGCTCGCCGCGCAGGACCGGCAGCAGGTTGAAGCCGTCCAACGTCACCCCTTCCGGGGCCGCTGCCCCCGTGGCGGCGATCAGCGTCGGCATCACTTCCAGGCTGGTGAGGAACTCGCCGGTGACCCGGCCGGCGGGCAGGTGGCCGGGCCAGGCGGCGATGAAGGGCACCCGCAACCCGCCCTCCCAGAGCGAACTTTTGGCGCCTTTCAGCGGCGCGTTGCCGCCGTTGCCGCTGCCGCCGTTGTCGGACAGAAACAGCACCAGGGTGTTGTCCTTCTGGCCGGCCTGCTCGACGGCGGCGCGCACGGCGCCGACCGCCTCGTCCATGCAGGTCACGGCGGCGTAGTAGCGGGCCAGTTTGGCGTCCGGCACCCGGTCGCGGTAAGCCGCCACGTGAGCCTCCGGCGCCTGCACGCCGACGCCGCCCTTTTTCTGGCCGGGCTGGGTGTCGGGTGGGAAGGACGATGCGCTGTGCGGGGCGTTGAAGGCCAGGTAGAGGAAAAACGGCCGGCGGCCGGCGTGCGTGCGCACAAAGGCCAGCGCTTCGCGGCGGAACAGCTCGGTCGCGTAGGTGCCCTTGTCCGCCTGGGTGCGCTCGTTGCCGCGGAACAGCGAGGGGATGCCGTAGCGTTCGTGGGTGTAGTAATCGATGCCGTTGTTGCCGTGGCCGTAGAAGAAGTCGAAGCCGCGCTGCAGGGGCAAAAAGCGGCGCGCCTGCCCCATGTCCCACTTGCCGACGCAGCCGGTGGCGTAGCCCGCCCTGCGCAGCACGTCGCCCAGGGTCACCTCGCGCACGTCCAGGCCGAGGGTCATTTCGGGCGAGACGGCGTATTCTTCGGCGCTGTAATGGTGGCCGTAGTTGACCAGATCGTTGCGGACCATGTCGTAGAGGCCGTTGCGCTGCGGGTAGCGGCCGGTCAGCAGGCTGCCGCGCGACGGGGTGCAGGCCGGCCAGGTGACGTAAAAATGGGTGGCGCGCACGCCTTCCGCCGCCAGCCGGTCCAGATGCGGAGTGTCGACCGGTTTCAACCCCAGGCAGCCGAGATCGGGCCAGCCCTGGTCGTCGCTGACGATCAGGATCACGTTCGGCGCCGCGGGCAGCGCGAGCGCGCCCGTCAGCAGGGCCAGGCAGAGCAGGAGGCGGAGCATGCGCCGGTAACGCCGTCCGACGGCCGGTTTGTGCGCCGGAATGCGGGCCTCCGCCCGGTCGGTCGGCGGCCCGCCATCTTTTTCTTGGCCGGCATCGGCGGCCTGAGGCATCATGCGCCATGCGTTTGGTTCTGGTCCCCAGCTTTTTCCTGGCCCTGGCGCTGCCGGCGGCCCCACCGCCCGCAGCTCCCGCCGCTGCCGCACCGTCCAAGGCGCCCCAGCCGGCGGTGAAGCCTGCCGGTCCGCCGGCGGCCCAGGCTCCGGCGCCGCAACCGCCCCCGGGCCCGCCGCCGCCCGAGGAGGCCTACCAGCAAATGGAACTGCTCACTCGGGCCATGGAGACGATCCGCCAGAGCTACGTCGACGAGGCGAAGGTCACGTATGCGGAACTGGTCGAGGGCGCCCTCGAAGGCATGCTGCGCCGGCTCGATCCGCACTGCGAGTACATGGGCCGGCGCCTGTTCGAGGATCTGCAGCGCGAGCAGAGCGACACCTCGGAGGGCATCGGCCTCACCGTGGCCCTGCGCGACGGCCAGCTGACCATCGTCACCGTCCGCGAAGACGGCCCGGCGGCCCGCGCCGGCGTGCTGGCTGGCGATCAGATGATCCGCATCGGCGACGTGCTCACCGACAGCGTCGGCGTGGCCGAGGCGATCCAGCTGCTGGAGGGCAAGGCGGGCGCGGCCCTGAAGCTAACGGTGCGCCGGCCCGGCACGCAGCAGTTCCTCGAGTTCAGCCTGGTGCGGGAAACCCTCAACGAGAGCTCCGTCCACGACGTCCTCCTGCTGCCGCCCAAGCTCGCCGGCGACGCCAAGATCGGCTACGTGCGCATCTCGCAGTACACCCAGGCTACGGCCCGGGACCTCGGCGCGGCGCTCGACGGCCTGGAAAAGCAGGGTCTGCAGGCCCTGGTGCTCGACCTGCGCAACAACCCGGGCGGCCTGCTCGACAGTTCGGTGGCCGTCTGCGGCGAATTCCTGCCCGAAGGTACCGTCGTCGTCACCACCGAGGGCCGCATCGCCGCCCAGAACCCGCCGCCGTACCGCACGCCCGCGCGGCCCGGCAAGCCGCCGCGTCGCTACCCGCTGGCGGTGCTCATCAACCACGCCAGCGCCAGCGCGGCCGAGATCACCGCCGGCGCTCTCCAGGACCTCAAACGCGCTCTCGTCGTCGGCACCACCAGCTTCGGCAAGGGCTCGGTGCAGAGCATCCTGCCGATGAGCAACGGCGCCGCCATGCGCCTGACCACGGCGAAATACTACACGCCCAGCCACCGCACCATTCACGAACACGGGGTCGAGCCCAACATCGTCTCGGTGCTGACCACCGACGAGGAGCTGCGCGTCGCCAAGTGGCGCGCCGGCCACGGCACCGGCGAGGCGGCGGCGCTGGAACTGGCCAGCCTGGGCGACAAGCAGCTGGAGCGCGCCGTCGACGCCATGAAAGGCGTCCTGGTGTTTGCCTCCTTCCAGGCGAAAGCCGCGCCGGCCCCGGAACCGCCGCCGGCCAAGGCGCCGGTCCGCTGAGGCGCCGGCTTGCCCGGCGCGTGAGATTCCGGCAGACTGCGACGTTCTTTCCTGCATCCGTGATGACCGACCCGATTTCCCCTGCATCGCCTGCGGAGGCCGCGCCTCCGTCACCCGACCCGTTCAACCGCCGCGGCTTTTTCAGCCGGCTCGGCCTTGCCTCGCTGTCGGCCGCGCTGGGTGCCGAAGTGGTGTTTGGCGACAAGCTGCCCGCCGGGCTGGTGCCGCTCGGCCTGGCGCAGACGCCGGACCCCCTGAGCATCCCCGGCAAGGAGGGGTTGAGCGTGCTCAACGACCGGCCGGTGGTCGCCGAGACCCCCGCCCATCTGCTGGACGAAAAAATCACCTCGGCCCGGCACCTGTTCATCCGCAACAACGGCCACGCGCCGGCCCCAGACAGCCTGAACCCCGACACTTGGACGCTGGAAATCGCCGGTGAGAGCTGCGAGAAGCCGACCACCTTCACCCTCAAGGAGCTGAAGGCGAAGTTCGAACACCACACCCTGCAGATGGTGCTCGAATGCGCCGGCAACGGCCGCAGCGAGTTCAATCCGCCCGCCACCGGCACGCAGTGGACCACCGGCGGCGTCGGCTGCCCGCGCTGGACCGGCGTGCGCCTGGCGGACGTGCTCAAGCACTGCGGCATCAAGCCTGACGCCGTCTACATCGGCTACTACGGCGCCGACCTGCACCTCTCCGGCAAGCCGGACAAGCACCCGATCTCGCGCGGCGTGCCGATCGCCAAGGCCCTGCAGCCCGAGTCGCTGATCGCCTTCGCGCTCAACGGCGAGGACCTGCCGCTGCACAACGGCCACCCGCTGCGCCTCATGTTCGGCGGCTGGCCGGCCTCGACCTGCGGCAAGTGGCTCAAGAAAATCGTCATCCGCGACCGCGAGCACGACGGCGAGAAGATGACCGGCCACTCCTACCGCATGCCGCGCCATCCGGTGGCGCCGGGGTCGAAGGTGCCCGAGACCGACATGGTCATCATCGAGTCGATGCCGGTGAAGTCGCTGGTCACCTTCCCGAAATCGGGGGTCAGCCACCCCGCCGCCGAAGCGCTCACCTGCCGCGGCCACGCCTGGGCCGGCGAGTCGGAGGTCCGCGAGGTGTTCGTGTCGATCGACTTCGGCAGCACCTGGCAGAGGGCCGCCCTGGAGGCGCCGGCCAACCGCTACGCCTGGCAGCACTGGACCGCTGAAGTGCGCCTGCCGCAGAAGGGCTACTACGAGATCTGGGCGCGCGCGGTGGACCGCGAAGGCCGCAGCCAGCCGATGCTCCTGCCGGGCTGGAATCCGGAGGGCTACCTCAACAACAGCTGCCACCGCATCGCCGTCCAGGCGGTTTGAGCCATGCGCCGCATCGCCCTCCTCACCCTCCTCGCCGCCGCCGGCGCCCCGGCTGCCGAGGCGCCGCCTCTGGACCCCGTCACCGGCATGAAGATGGCCGGCGACTGGGAGATCGTGCGCAACCACTGCATCATCTGCCATTCGTCGAAGACCTTCCTGCAGACCCGCGGCACCGAGTCGACCTGGGGCGCCGTGCTGCAGTGGATGCAGACCCGCGGCGGCCTGTGGAAGCTCGACCCCCAGGTCGAGAAGACCATCGTCGGCTACCTGGCCGAGCACTACGGTCCGGGCGAAAACTTCCGGCGCGCGCCCATTCCGGCCACGCTCATGCCGGAGAATCCGTACGCCAGCGACGCCCGGCTGGAAGCCGAAGCGAAGAAGAAGGCGGGGCTCATCCCCGCCGCACCCGCGCCGGGTCCCGCCAAATGACGAACGCGCCGGTGGCCTGCATCACGGGAGGCCGGGGCGATCTCGCCCGGGCCCTGCGGGCGGAGCTCGAAGCGCAGGGCTGGCAGGTGCATGCGCCGGGCCGGGACGAACTCGACGTCACCCAGGCGGCGCAGGTCCGGGCGTACCTGGGCGGCTTGGACCGGATCGACCTGCTCGTGCACAACGCCGGCCTGACGCGCGACGCTTTGCTGCTGAAAATGGAGCCCGCGGATTTCCAGGCGCTGCTCGACGTCCATCTCAAGGGCGCCTTCCTCTGCGCGCAGGCGGCCTTGAAGCGCATGGTCCGGCAGCGCCGGGGGCACCTCGTCACGATCGGCTCCTACAGCGCCCTGAGCGGCCCGGTCGGCCAAACCAACTATGCGGCGGCCAAGGCGGGTCTGATCGGGCTGACCCAGAGCCTCGCGGCCGAGTACGGCCCGCGCAACATCCGCGCCAACTGCGTGCTGCCCGGGTTTCTGAAAACCCGGATGACCTGCACGCAGCTCGAGCGCCAGCGTCCCCAGATCGAGGCCGCGCACGCCCTGGGCCGCCTCAACACCGCCGGGGACGCGGCGCGTTTCATCGCCTTCCTGCATTCGATGGAGCACGTCAGCGGCCAGGTTTTCCAGCTCGACAGCCGCATCCGCCGCTGGACCTGAGCGAAAGAAGCGCGGCGCGCGGCCGTTGTCGCGGACGCATGCGCTTTCGTTCCCTGTTCTCCGCCGCCCTGCTGCTGGCCGGTGCCGCCCTGCCGGCCGCGACGCCCAACTTCATCCTGATCAACGTCGACGACCTCGGCTACGCCGACATCGGACCGTTCGGCTCGACCAGCGCGACGCCGCACCTGGACCGCATGGCCCGGGAGGGCATGAAGCTGACCAGCCACTACGCGGCGCCGGTCTGCAGCCCTTCGCGCGCGGCCATGCTCACCGGCTGCTATCCGAAGCGCAGCCTGCCCATTCCGCATGTGCTGTTCCCCGCCGCCGCCACGGGCCTGCATCCGGACGAGGTCACCGTCGCCGAAGTCCTCAAGGCGCGCGGCTACGCCACCGCCTGCATCGGCAAGTGGCACCTCGGCGATCAGCCGGAGTTCCTGCCCACCCGCCAGGGTTTCGACCGCTACTACGGCATCCCCTACTCGAACGACATGGGTCCCGCCGCCGAGGGCTCAAAGAGTAACCCCGGTCAGCCGCTGCCCGCGCCCAAGGCCGGCAAAGGCAAGGCCAAGGCGCCGGCCAACGACGAATACGGCCTGCGCGGCGCCAGCCAGCCTCCCCTGCCGCTGCTCGAGAACGAGCAGGTCGTCGAGCGCGTCAAGGCGGAGCAGCAGCACACCCTGACCCGGCGCTACACCGACCGCGCCTGCGACTTCATCCGCGCCCACCGCGACGGGCCGTTTTTTCTCTACCTGCCGCACAGTGCGGTGCATTTTCCGCTCTACCCGGGCAAGGCCTGGATGGGCAAGTCGCCCAACGGCCTGCTGGGCGACTGGGCTCAGGAAGTGGATGCCAGCACCGGCCAGATTCTCGACCTGCTGCGCGAACTGAAGCTCGATCGCAACACGCTGGTGATCTTCACCAGCGACAACGGCGGGTCACTGCCGCACGGTTCCAACAACGCGCCGCTGCGCGGCAGCAAGGGTCAGACCTACGAGGGCGGCATCCGCGTCTGCACGCTCGCCTGGTGGCCGGGCCGGGTGCCGGCCGGCAGCCGCACCGAGGCCGTCACGGCGCACCTCGACTGGCTGCCCACCTTCGCGGCGCTGGCGGCGGCGGAACTGCCGGCGCGCAAGCTCGACGGCAAGGATCTGTCGCCGCTGCTGCTGGGGCAGGCCGGCGCGACCGGCCGCGACAGCTTCCACTACTACCGCGGTTTCAAGCTGGAGGCCGTACGCTCCGGACCGTGGAAGCTGCATTTGGACAAGGCCGAGCTCTACCATCTCGGCGAGGACATCGGCGAAGCGGCCAACGTGGCGGCGCGGCATCCCGACGAGGTGGCGCGCCTGCGCGCCCTGGCCGACGCCATGCAGGCCGACCTTGGCCTCGACGGCACGACCGCGCCGGGGGTGCGCCAGCTGGGCCGCGTGGCGAATCCGCAGCCGCTGATCGCGCCGGACGGCACCGTGCGTGCGGGCTTTGACGGCGCCGCCAAAACCCTGCCTTGAGCGGCCGGTGCGCCGGCCGGTCCGGCAAATCGCAAGGCGAAAGAAGCTGGCGTTTCGCCGCAAACCGGTTCGCATTGATCCGGCTCCATTCCGGGGCCATTGATGCACGTGGTTTCCCCTCCGAAGAAACGCCGCTGGCGCACCTTGCTGGCGCGGCTGCTGCTGGCCGGCGCGGCGCTGCTGGCGCTGGCGGCGGTGTTCCATGCGCCGCTGCTGCGCCGGGGCATCGCCTACGCGGGTCCCAAGCTGCTGGAAGGGGCCGGGATCAAGCTGGCCTGGCAGGTCGAGGGCTCGGTGCTGAAGGACCTGCGGCTGTCGCAGATCGAGGCCAGCGGCAGCGTCGTTGATCGCGCCAGCATTGGCGAGCTGGCGGCCGAGTACGAGGCCTGGCAGGCCGTCACCACGGGCAACCCCGACGTCGTCCGGCGTGTGGTGCTGAAGCGGGTGGATGCGGTTGTCGACCTGCGCCGGCTGCCGGCGGCGTCCGCGTCCGCACCTCCGAAAGCTGCTGGCACAGGCCAGCCGGCACCGCTGGTCTGGCCCAAGGTGATCGATTTCGAAGAGGTGAACTTTCAGATCACCCTGGCCGATGGTCGTCAGCTGCGTGTGCGCGGGCTGACGCTGCAGGTGGGTCCAGGCATGCCCGGCATCCTGCGCTGCGAGGAGTGCCGGCTGGAACCGGACGGCGTGCGCGTGGCCGGCGTGAACGCGCGGGTGGCCTGGGGCGAGCGCGAACTGACCGTTGCGGGCCTCGCCCTGCCGTTTGGCGCGGAACTGAAGGCGCTGCGCGTGGATTTGCGCGCTTGGGAGCAGGGCCGGGCGGCGGTGGCGCTCGACGCCGCCATGGGGCCGGCCACGCTGGCTCTGAGTGCGGTGGTCAACGGCCTGCTGGGCGGGGCTTTGCAGGCCCAGGCCGAGGTGCGTGTGAGCGGCCTGGATTCGCGCACGCTGAAGCCCCTGAATCTGCCCGACGGGGTCGCCTTCGGACCGGTCCGTCTGGAAATGCAGGCGCAGGGCAACCCGCAGCAGCCGGCGAGCCTGACGGCGGCGGCACAGCTGCGCGTTCCGGACGTGACGGCGGCCGGGGCGCGCTTGCAGGCGGTGACGCTCGACGTCGAGGTCAAGGACGGGGTGGCGCGGCTCCGTCAGGCCCGGCTGGTCGGCGGTGCCAACGAAGTTACGGCCGAGGCGGAGGCGCGGTTGGCCGAAGACCTGCTGCGTTCGCCCTGGACGGCGCAGGTGAAGGCGCGCGTCGCGGATCTGGCGGCGGTGCTGACCGATCCGCCGCCGGCGACCGGCCGGCTCGAGTTGCTGGCGACCGCCAGCGGCGTGGGCGCCACGCCGACTCAGGCCAAGGCGCAGATCGCCGGCACGGAGCTGGGCTGGGCCGGCCGCCGGCTGCCCAAGCTGGCGCTGGAGGTCGCCCTCGACGGCCGGGAAGCGACGTTGCGCCTGCCGGAACTGCAGCTCGGCGCCGGCAATACCTTCCAACTCGAAGCGGCCATGACCATGGACGAGGCCATGCCGGTCACGGCGTCCTGGAATCTGCGCGTGCACGATCCGGCGGCGCTGCTGCGGACCGTCCGGCAGCCGGATCTGCCGCAGCCGCTGAAGGCCAGGCTGGAAGCGCGCGGCCGGGCCGCCTTTCCGGTCAATGCGCCTTTGGCTGTGGAGGCCGATCTGGCGCTGCAACTGGACGAGGGACGCTGGGGGGAGGCGCCGCTGCCGGGGATCCGCCTCCAGGCCCGGGCGGCCCGGGGCGAGGCGGTGATCGAGACCTGCCAGGTGGTGGTCGATGCCGACAACCGCATCGATCTGAAAGGGCGGATGGGGCTGGCGGCGCCCTGGCCCTTGCAGGCCGGCGGCGAGGTGACGCTGCCGGAGCTGACGTCGCTCAACACGCTGCTGGAGGCGCTGCGGCTGCCCAAGGTTCAAGCGGGCCGGTTGGCGGCGAAGCTGGCGCTGCAGGGGCAGGCGCAGCCCTGGCGCAGCGAGGGCCGCGTCGATCTGCAGGCCGGCGAAGTGCGGATGGACGGCCTGCCGGAGCCGGTCTCCATGGAGCTGCGCACGGCCTTCAGCGGCGCCACGGCGCGGATCGAGGCGCTGCAGGCCGCACTGGGTCCCTGGAAACTGCTTGCCCGGGGCGAGGTCGATGCCGCCGTCGCGCATCTGAGCGAACTGAGCTTCTGGCAGAAGGAGCGGCGCCTGCTCAGCGGCCACGTGCGCGCCCCCTTGGACCTCATGCAGGCGGGGGCCGCATCGGCCACCGGACTCGATGTCCGTCTCGTGGCGGAGGCGCTGCCCGTGCATGAGATCGCCGCGGCGGCGGGGCTGAGCCGGGTGCCCGAGGCGCTGGTGAGCAGCGAGCTGGTTCTGGGCGGCCGGCTCGATTCGGCGGCCATGGACCTGAAGCTGCGGCTCAAGGACGTGAAGCTGCCGGATGCACCGAAGCCGCTGCAGCCGGCGCAGGCCGAGATCACCGCCGTGCTCAAAGATCAGCGCCTGCGCGTGGAGGTCGCGCTGCGGCAGGCGCCGCTGCAGCCGCTGACCCTGAAGGCGGAGCTGCCGGTGGCGCTGGCGGACCTGGTGCGGCAGCCGGCGGCAGCGCGGTCGCTGCCGGTGCAGGCCAGCCTCGATCTGCCGGAGAGCGACCTGAGCGTGCTGCGCGAATTCGCACCGCAGCTGCTGAAGTCGGTGCCGGCCAAGCTGCGGCTGCAGGCCCGGGTGGCGGGCACGCTGGACGCGCCGCGCATCGATTCGCAGCTCGTGCTCGACGCGCCGGAGATCGGCTTCGCGGGGGCGGACCTGCCGAGCGTGCGCAACGTCCGCGTGCGGCTGCGCAGCGAAGATCGGCGGATCGTCCTGGAAGACCTGTCCGCCCTGCTGGCCGGCGGCCGCGTCCGGCTGACGGGCACGCTGGAGGCGGCGAGCCTGGAGCAACCGCGCCTCGATCTGCGGCTGGAAGCGCGTGAGGCGCTGGTGTTCCGCAACCCGACCTCGAGCCTGCGCGCCAACGCCGACCTCCGCTGCGCGGGCACCCTGCAGGCGGCGCACGTCAGCGGCCAGGTCGAGACGGTGCGCGGCCGCATTTTTCAGGAGGTGAACCTGCTGCCGAACGTCATGGGCGTGGTGCGGCAGGGCGATCCGCTGCCGCCCCCGCCGCCGCCGACTGCGAAGACGAACGCCCGGCTCGAGCTGCCGCCGCTGCTGAAGGAGTGGACGTTCGACGTCAAGGTGCGCACGCGCGATCCGGTCCTGCTGGCGGGCAACCTGGTGAACGGCGCGGTGTCGGCGGACCTGGCGCTGGGCGGCACGGGCGCCCAGCCGAAACTGACCGGCGGCGCCAACGTCGACCGGCTGCTGCTCAAGCTGCCGTTCAGCCTGCTTAAGATCACCAAGGGCGTGGTGACGATGAATCCGGAGAATCCGTTGGCCCCGAACCTCGATGTGCGCGGGGAGTCGCGCATCGGCAGCCATGACATCACCCTCTACGTCTACGGCGATGCGACGCAGCCGAAGACGCGCTTCACCAGCACGCCGCCGCTTTCGGAGGCGGACATCGTCACCCTGATCGGCACCGGCATGACCCTCGGCGGCGACAACGCCCAGATGGCCAGCGAGGCGATGACGCGCGCGGCCTTCCTCGTGCTCGCGGAGACCTACCGGAAGGTCTTCAACCGGAAGAAGACCGTCAGCGCCGAACCGCCCAAGCTGCACATGAGCTTCAACCCCAGTGGTGGCGACCGCGCCAACGACAGCATGCAGGCGATGTACGAACTCACGCCGAAACTGCGCGTCATTGGCAAGTTCACCCAGTCCGGCCGGATGAAGGCGCTGCTCGGTTACGTGCTGCGCTTCGGTCAGGCCGCGCGCGCGGTCGAGGAGGATTCGCCGCCATGACCCCGCTTGCCCCATCCCGCTGCCGCAACCCCCCCGGGGCGCGCCGAAGCCTGGCCCTGGCGGTTCTGCTGGCCGGTCTGCTCGCTCCGGCGGTCGCGGAAGAGGTGCGCCATGGCGCCACCACCGTCCGGGCGGAGGGCGTCGAGGCCGCGCAGTGGGAGCCGCTGCGGACGATGCTGATGGACCAGCTGACCCTCAACGGTCCGGGGGCGCCGACCGAACCGCTGGCGGATGACCTGGCCTTCTTCACCCGCCAGCAGTTCATCCGCACCGGCTGGCCGGACGTGCAGGTCGACTGGCAGCTGGCCGGCGGCCTCATCACCCTGACGGTGCATCCCGGCGATCCGGTGCGTGTCGGCGAGGTGACCCTGCGCGGGGTGACGGAGCTGCCGGAGGAGGAGCTGAAGTCCTACCTGCTGAAGCCGACCCTCGAGCGTCCGGAAACCGACCGCCAGCAGCCGCAGTGGGTCGAGGCCGACCTGCAGCAGGGCGCGGACTTGGTGCAGCGCCGCTTGCGCGCCGAGGGTTACCTTCACGCCGAAGTCCGGCTGCTGCCGGCGCCGAAGCCGGCCGGAGCGCTGCGGCGCAATCTGGACCTGGAGATCCGCACCGGGCTCAAGTACGTCTTCGGCCGGACGGTGCTGGCGGGGGCGCCGCAGGAACTCGAAGCGCGCATGCAGGCGCAGCTGACCGAGGCGGCCGGGACGCCGTTCAACGAAGCGCGGGTCCAGCAGATCGAGCAGCGGCTGCGCTCCCTGGCGGCCGATCATGGCTGGCTGCAGGCGCGGACTGCGGCGGAGTACGTCCTCGGTTCGTCCGGCGGGCCGGTCGAGGTGACCTTCCGCGTCGAGGCCGGTGAGCGCGTGCGCATCGTACGGGTGACGCCGCACCCCGGATTCAGCCGCGGCGCGACGCGCGTGCTGCAGGCGCGTTTCCGGCCGCTGGAAGGCCGAATTTACGAGGCTGAGGCGGCGGATTTTTACTTCCGCCGCACGCTCGACACCGGCATGTTCGCCCTGCTCGACACCGAAGTGCGGCCCCTGGCCGGGGATCCGGCGGCGGGCGAACTGGTCCTCACCGGCGAGGAGACGCCGCCGCACACCCTGGGCTTTGAGCTGGGTTTCGACACCTTCCTCGGCGGCCAGGCCGGCGTCACCTACCGCAACACCAACTGGCGCGATTCGGGCAACACCCTGGCGGCGGAACTCAGCTACAGCGTCGCCGGCCCGATCGGCTTCGTCAGCTGGTCCAACCCGGCGCTGCTGGATTCCGACTACGCGGCGACGCTGCGGCTGGCGCTGGAGCAGTTCAACCGCTTCGAATACAGCCGCCTGGGCTCGGCTCTCAACCTCGACCTGGTGCGGCGGGTCAGCCAGCCGCTGAGTTACGGCCTGTTTCTGGGCCTGGCGGTGAACACCGTCGATTCGGCCGACCTGACGCTCGCGGAAACCGGTCCGACCGACTACACCCTGGCCAGCCTGGGCGCCAACCTGATCTATGACCGGCGCGACAGCCCGGTGCTGCCGAAGAAGGGCTGGTTCGTCTCGGCCCGCGTCGAGACCACCCTGGATGTCGCGGGCTCGAACGTCAGCTTTGTCCGCAGCGACCTGCGCGGGGCCTGGTACCGGCCGATCACCCGCCGCTTCCGCTTCGCCGCCGGGGCCGAACTGGCCACCATCCAGGGCGCGGCCGCCGAGGAACTGCCGATCGACGCGCGCGTGTTCAACGGCGGTCCGAACAGCGTGCGTTCGTTCGCCCAGCGCGAGCTCGGGCCGGTGACCGCCGGCGGCACGCCGCTGGGCGGCACGTCGGCCTTGTTCGCCAGCGCCGAGTTTTCCTACGAGATCCTGCCGAATTTGGAACTGGCCGTGTTTGGCGATGCCGGCAGCCTGGGGCGCGACGACAACGCCTCGCCGTTCGAGTATGCTTCGGATTTCCGCTTCGGCGTCGGCGCCGGCCTGCGCTACCACCTGCCATTCGGCCCCATCCGCATCGACTACGGCCACAACCCCGGCCCGCGCCCCGGTGAAGGCAGCGGCATGCTGCACGTGACGGCGGGTTTCGCCTTCTGACGGCGCTGCGGACGCGGGCTCACAGGCCGCCGAGGGTGCAGATGCGCTGCCAGTGCGCCGGCTCCACCGGCGTGATCGACAGGCGGTTGCCGCGGCGCAGGATCAGCAGGTCGGCCAGGGCCGGATCGTCGCGCAGCTGGTCGAGCGTGACAAAGCTCTGGAAATCCGCCTGCCACTTGACGTCGACCATCAGCCAGCGCGGATTCTCAGGCCGGCTGCCGGCGTCAAAGTACTCCGACGCCGGGTCGAACTGGGTCGGGTCCGGATAGGCCTCCTTGACGATTTTGACGATGCCGGCAATGCCGGGCACCGGGCAGCTGGAGTGGTAGAAGAAGCCGAGGTCGCCGACCGCCATCTGGTCGCGCATCATGTTGCGCACCTGGTAGTTGCGCACGCCGTTCCAGGGCTCGGTCTGCTTCGGCCGCTTCTTCAGGTCGGCGAAGGAGAAGACATCGGGTTCGGATTTGAGCAGCCAGTGTCGCATGGACCCGATGTGGCCCGCGCCGGCGCGGCGCGCAAACGGGAAGACGGGGTGTTTTTGCCGGCTGGCGGGGCCGCAGTGCCCCCTTGACCCGGTAGAGCGGGCCGCCTTTAGTTCGCCTCCCTGGCGATTCCGCCCCGGCACCCTCCTTCACCGTCATGCCCCGCCGTCCCCTCCTCCTGCTTGCCCTGTCCGCCAGCGCTGCGCTCGCCTCGCAGCCGAAGTCGCTTTCCGACCTGCCGGATCCCAACCCCGAGGTGCAGAAGGCGGGCTTTGTGGTCCCGGAAGGCCTGGAGGTCAACCTCTGGGCCCAGGAGCCGCTGCTGCGCAAACCGGTGCAGATGAACTGGGACGCCCAGGGCCGTCTCTGGGTCGTCAGCAGCACCACCTACCCGCAGATCAAACCGGGCGAGGGCACCAAGGACCAGGTCGTGGTCCTGGAGGACACCGACCGCGACGGCAAGGCCGACAAGTCGACCGTCTTCGCCGAGGAGCTGCACATCCCGACGGCGGTGATTCCGGGCGACGGCGGCGTCTACGTCGCCAACTCGACCGAAGTCATCTTCCTCAAGGACACCGACGGCGATCTCAAGGCCGACGAACGCACCATTTTGCTGAGCGGCTTCGGCACCGAGGACACCCACCACCTGCTGCACACGATGCGCTTCACGCCGGAGGGCCTGCTGTCCTTCCTGCAGTCGATCTACATCCACAGCCACATCGAGACCCCGCACGGCGTGCGCCGGCTCATGGGCGGCGGCGTCTGGGAGTTCCGTCCGGAAACCCGCCGCCTGGAGATCGTCAGCAAGGGCCTCATCAACCCCTGGGGCTATGAGTTCGACAAGTGGGGGCAGTCGTTCGCCACCGACGGCGCGGGCGGCGAGGGCCTGAACTACATCTTCCCCGGCAGCGTCTTCAAGACCTCGCCCGGCGCCAAACGCACGCTCAACGGCCTCAGCCCGGGCCAGCCCAAGCACTGCGGCCTGGAAGTGATCGACGACCCGCACTGGCCGGCGGACTGGCAGGGCACCTGGATCGCCAACGACTTCCGCGGCAACCGCATCAACCGTTTCAGCGTCACCGCCAGCGGCAGCGGCTACCTCGCCAAGCAGGAGGCGGACGTGCTCGCCTCCAACCACCGCGCCTTCCGCCCGATCGACCTGCGCACCGGTCCCGACGGCGCCCTTTACGTCGCCGACTGGTACAACCCGATCATCCAGCACGGCGAAGTCGATTTCCGCGATCCGCGCCGCGACCAGGTTCACGGCCGCATCTGGCGCATCACCGCCAAGGGCCGCCCGCTCAGCGAGATGCCGAAGATCGCCGGCGCGCCGGTGCCGGAACTGCTGGAGATGCTGAAAAGCGACCGCCGCTGGACCCGCCACTTCGCCAAGCGCGAGCTGCGCGAGCGCGGGGTCGGCGAGGTGCTGCCCGCCTTGAAGACCTGGACGGACGCCCTGGCCAAGGACGCGCCGGACTACTGGCACCACCTGCTTGAAGCGGCCTGGGCGCGCGAGGGGCTGAACCGCTTCTCGCCGAAGCTCTGGCGCGATCTGTACGCCAGCCCGGACGCCCGCGTCCGCGCCGCCGCGCTGCGCATCCTCAGCCACCGCTGGCGCGAACTGCCGGACGCCCTGGAATTCCTGCAGAAGGCGGTCGCCGATGACAACGCCCAGGTCCGCCTGTGGGCGGTGGCGGTGCTCGCCGACATGCGCCAGCCCAAGGCTTTCGACCTCGCCCTGCGCGTGCTCGACCGGCCGATGGACGAGAATCTCGACTTCCTCCTTGAGCTCACCGCCCGCGAGCAGGCCGACGTCTGGCTGCCGGTCTACCTCAAGGGCGAGTTGAAGCTGGACGAGCGTCCGAAGCACCTTGTTTACGCGATGAAGGCCACCGGCCTCAACGAGGCGCTCAAGCCGCTGCTGCTCTCGCTGAAAGCCGGCAAGCTGGCCGCCGAGGACGCCGCCGCCGTGCTGGCCATGGCCGGTGACGTCGCCGACGCCGCGCAGGCGAAGCAGATCGTCGATTTGGTCAATGACCCGGCACTGTCGGCGCAGGTTGCGGGCCTGATGGACGCCCTGGTCAAGGCGGGCACCGTCCGCGCGATCAAGCCGGAGGGCGCGGAGGCCATCGCCCAGGCCTGGCTGCAGAGCCCGCAGCCCGAGATCGTCCATCGCGCCACGCTTCTGGCCGGCGCCTGGAAGGTCGAGGCGGCGCGCGAGACGCTCACGCAGATCCTCGTCCGCGAGGGCACGCCGGCCGCCGTCCGCGAGGGCGCCGTGCAGGGGCTCGCCCGCCTCGGCGGCGTGAAGTCGCGCGACTTCTTCGACCGCATCTTCCGCGAGCAGCCGGCGCTGCGCAGCCTGGCCGTGCAGGGGCTGACCGACGTCGGCCCGGTCCTGGCCGCCAAGCGCGCGGTCGAGTTCCTCGTCTCGGCCAAGTCGGCCGCGGAGGCCGCGCCCATCCTCGCCGCCTTCCTGAAGAACAAGCAGCTGCCGAACGTGCTGGCCAAGGAACTGGCGGGCAAGACCATCCCCGAGGCGGTGGCCGTCGAAGCCATCCGCATGGTGTCGACCCGCGGCGTCCAGGGGCCGCTGGAAGAGGCGCTGCGCACCGCAGGCGGCGTCAAGCAGATGAACCAGGCCCTGACGCCCGAGCAGATGGCCGCCCTGGTGGAGAAGGTGAAGACCCAGGGCGATCCCGCGCGCGGCGAGGCGGTTTACCGCCGCCAGCAGCTGCTTTGCCAGACCTGCCACGCCATCGGCGACGCCGGCGGCGTGCTCGGGCCGAACCTGGTCAGCATCGGCGGCAGCGCGCCGGTCGACTACCTGATCGAGAGCCTGCTCGAGCCGAGCAAGAAGATCAAGGAGGGCTACCACATGGTCATCGTCGGCACCAAGGACGGCAAGGTGGTCAGCGGCGGCCTGGTCCAGGACGGCGGCGACGAGGTGATCATCCGCGATCCGGCCAACCAGCTGCAGCGCGTGCCCAAGGCGCAGATCGCCAGCCGCCAGATGAGCCCGGCCAGCATGATGCCGCCCGGTCTCACCGCCAGCCTGCGCGAGGACGAGTTCGTCGACCTGGTGCGCTTCCTGTCCGAACTCGGCCGCGAGGGCGACTACAAGATCAAGCCCAACCGCTACATCCGCACCTGGAAGGTCATGACGCCGATGACCGGCGAGGCGGTCGACCATGTCCGCCACGTCGGCCTGCACGCCCTGCATGACAAGGACGCCAGCTACCCCTGGATGCCGATGTTCGCCCAGGTCAGCGGCGAGGTGCCCCTGGCCGAGGCCCAGCAGATCAAGATGTACCCCTGGTTCCCGAAGATTCTCCAGGCCAGCTTCAAGCTCGACAGCCCCGGCAAGGTCAAGCTGGCGCTTAGCAGCACCAAGGCGGTCGAAATCGTCGTCGGCGACCAGGTGATCAAGGACGTCACCCCCGAGCTGACGCTCGATCTGCCGGCCGGCACGCACCCGGTCAGCTTCGTCATCGGCCGCGACGCCGGGGATGTGAAGGGTTTCCGCGTCGAGGTTCTCGAAGGCGCCGTGCAGTTCTAGAGGCTGCGGGAAACGCCAGCCTGAGGTTTGCAGGCGGTCCGCTCCGGCGGCCGCCTCGGCCAAGCTCACGCCGGGAAGCTGGCACGGCTCGGCCGTGGAACCTGTAGCAGGCAGGTACTTCTGCCTTCGCCGGGTTCCCTACTGCTTCGCGAACAGGCGGCCTGAGCCGCGCCCGTGGCCGGGCGCCGCAACGAGGGCGGGTACCCGCGGGTGCGGCGCTGTCTCAGTGGTTGAACAGGAAGGCCGGGGAGTTGATCAGGGCCCAGGCGAGGTCCTGGGCGGCGGTCAGGCGCTTGTTGGACAGCTGTCGGGCGCTGAGCCCGGCGTCGCGGCGCAGTTGCACCAGTTTCGGATCCAGCACGACGGGCTTCTGCGCTTCCACCAGCGCGGTCTGCTGCGCGACGAGCTGCGGATCGACCGGCAGCGGCCGCTTCGCGGCGGCCAGGGCCTTTTTCTGTCCTTGGTACTCCTTCGACTTGCTCAGGAAATGCTCGCGCAGCGCGGCGGTCTGCGCAGGCGTGCGTTTGGCGGCCGGGGTGCGCACGGCATCGGCCAGGACCTGGGGCGTGCCGAAGCGCACCAGCGGGCTGGTGGTCACCCAGAAGCGGAACTTGCCGGGCTTGTACCGGCCGTTCTGGAAGAAGCTGGTCAGGCCGAGGTTGAGCACCGTGCCGCCTGGGAAGCCCACCGGCTTGTCGAAGCTGAACACGGCTTCGTGACGGAACCCGGTTTCCGGCGACACGGCCCAGCCGCGGTCGCGGTTGCCCTTCTTCAGCGACTCGGTCACGGCGAAGTTGGCCTGCTCGAAATCCGCTTTCGGGCTGCGCAGCGTCACCGGCACGGCGGCTTGGCGGGCGCGTTTGGCGTCCTGCGGGGTGGCGCTGACGGTGAACTCGCTGAGCACGAAGTTGCCGTCCGGGGCCAGGCCCGGACCGTTGCTCGGCAGGCGGTCGTCGGGCAGCATCTCGAGCTTGATGGCGGTGATGCCACTGAGCCCGGTCTGGGCGCGCAGCGCGTAGTTGCCGGGGCTGCCTTCGGTGGGGTTCACGGCCAGCAGGCTGCCGTCGGGCTGGACTGCGATCTTCTCGACGCCGCCGGCGCGCACCACGGCGGCCGTCAGCGGCTGCCATTCGGTGCTGAGGTCGAGGTACTCCTCCCAGCGCGGCTGCTGGGCCGGGGCGGCTTCGGCGGCCTTCTTCACGGCGGCCTCCGCGGCGGCGATGCGAGCGCTGCGCGCGGCCTCCTGCTTCTGCACCTCAGGGGCCATTTTCGTCCGATAAGCCTTCAGCCCGGCTTCGGCGGCGGCAATCGCGGCCAGGCGGCCGGCTTCGGCCTTGGCGATGACCGGCTTCTGCTCGGCCTCCTTGGCCTGCCACTCGGCCTGCAGCAGCTTGTGCTCGGCGTCCATGCCGGCCATGCTGGCCAGGGCCGCGTCGATCTCCCTGGCGGTCGGCTTGCGGTTCAGGATGCGCAGGAAGATCTCCTCGACCAGCAGGCGGTCGTCGCGGGTGCTTTGCTCCAGCTTGGCGATGGCGTTCTGCGGATCGCTGATGGCGTCGCCGACCGTCGGTCCCGACATCAGGGCCATGACCGGGCCGAGGTTGACGTCGTTGCTGCGCTCGCATTCGCAGACGCTTTCGCGGGCCGGCTTGCCGAAGTTGGTCAGGAAGCCGTCGGGCAGCTGGGTCTGGCCATCCGCCAGCTGGGCGGCGCGGGTGCCCTTGGGCACGCCGGGGATGTTGGGCATCGAGCCGGTGACGGCAAACACGGAGTCGAACAGCACCTCGGCGGGCAGCCGGCGCGCCTTGGCGTGGCTGTAGTTGGTCCGGTCGTCCTCGTTCCAGCGGTTGGTGGCCAGGCTGAGCTGGTAGGTGCGGCTCTGGACGATTTGGCGCATCAGGTGGCGGACGTTGAAGCCGCTCTGCACGAACTCCTGAGTCAGGTGCTGGAGCAGTTCCGGATTGCTCGGCGGGTTGCCGGCGCGGATGTCGTCGAGCGGTTCGATGACGCCGGTGCCGGTGAGGTAGCCCCAGATGCGGTTGGCGTAGCTCATCGCGAAGTAGTCGTTGTCGGCGCTGGTCATCCAGGCGGCGAACTGCTCGCGCCGGGTCGGCGCGGTGCGGCTGACCAGTTCGGCGTCGTAGGGTACCTGCGGCGCGACGGGCGCGTTGGTGCGCAGGTGGGTCATCTCGCCGTCCTGGCGGTCGGCGACGATCTCGTACAGCGGCTTGGCGCCTTCGACGGCCGTGCCGCCGATGGTCTTGCCGGCGCTGGCCGGGTCGGTCTTCAGCTCGACCTGCGCGAAGAAGGCGGCGGTCTGGTAGTACTGGTCCCAGGTCCACTTTTCGAAGGGGTGGTCGTGGCACTTGTTGCAGTTGAAGCGCGTGGCCAGGAACAGGTGCGTGGTGTTTTCGACCAGTTCCTCCGGCGTGCGCACGGTCTTGAAGTAGGCGGCGGCGGGGTTGTCCTTGGTCGAACCCGTGGCGGTCAGGATCCGGTACGCCATGCGGTCGTAGGGCGTGTTTTCCGCCACCTGCTGGCGGATCCAGGTGCGCAGCGACTGCACGCCTTCGGCGCCGAGGAACTTGCTGTTCACCTGCAGCATGTCGGCCCACTTGTTGGACCAGTGGTCGATGAAGTCCGGGCTGCCGATCAGCCGCTCGATGACGGCGTTGCGCTTGCTGCGGGTGTCGCGCGTGTCGGCGACGAAGGCGCGCACCTGCTCCGGCGTCGGCGGCAGGCCGGTGAGGTCGAGGTGGATGCGGCGCAGAAAATCCTCGTCGCTGCTCAGGCCGCTCGGCTCGATCTTCAGGCGCTCCCACTTCTTCGCCACCAGCTCGTCGATCCTGCCCCAAGTCTCGGGCTGCTTCCAGACGAAGCCGGTGCGGTCGCCCATGACGGTGATCGTGGTCGCCGCGTAGGCGCCTTCGAACCGCGCCAGGATCGCGGCTTCGCCGCGGCGCAGGCTGGTCATCAGGCCGCTCTTGTCGGCTTCGATGACGTCGCCGTTGCCGCTCTCGACGAAGGCCTCGGCGGTGACGTCCTTGACGTAGCCGTCGGCGTAGTGGGCGATCACCCGCATCTGCTGGCGGCCGCCGATGCGCTCGATGACCGGGTTTTTCGGGAAGACCTCGATGCGGGCGACGCGCGGCGTCTGCAGGTCGAGCTTCGTGCCCTGGCTGATCCAGGCCTTGAGGGTCTCGTAGTACAGCTCGCCCGGCACGGTGAGCTGGCCGCCTTCGTGCGGCACCGCGCCGCTGGCCTTGAGCAGCATGAGCGAGTGCTCCGGTGCGGCGACGTTGGCGCGGCGGCTGGCCAGTTCGTCGGCGAAGGCGAGGATGTCGTAGACCGGATCGTAGCCGCGCAGGCTGAGCTTGAAGCCGCCCTTGCCGTCCTTGGCGCCGTGGCAGGTGCCCATGTTGCAGCCGAGCTTGGAGATGACCGGCATGACGTCGCGCACGTAGTCGGGCTTGAGCGCCTGGTTCATGCCGCTGACCTGGACCGGCACGCTGGCCGCCTTGCCCATGAAGGCGACTTTGACTTCGCCACTGCCGTCCTGCACCGGCCGCACCAGCCCGCGTTCATCCACCTGCAGCGCCGCCGCGGTCGCGGTGAGCTTGGCCATGCGGGTGATGTCAGCCCGGCTGCCGTCGCTCATCGTCGCGGTCACCAGCAGTTGGGCGTATTCGGTGGGTTTGGCGATGCGGACGGTTTTGGGCTCGACCGCGATGGCCGCCACCGTCAGGCCGGGCACCAGGGTTTCGACTTTGAGATCCTGCCTGGCGGTGGCGCGGACGCTGTCGTCGGCGATCACTTCGCTGGCCGCCAGGGCCTTGTCCGCCGCCAGCGGCACGCTGACGAATTCCTTCGCGATCTTGCCGGTGGCGGCGTCGATCAGGCGCACGCGGCCGTCCTGGCCGGCCGCCGCCACCTGCCGCCCGTCCGGGCTGAAGCTCACCGTGAACACGCCGCAGGGCAGGGCGGTGCTGGCCAGCAGCTTGACGTCCCGGGTGACCCAGTCGTCGAGCTCCTTGCCTTTGCCGTTGACCGTCTCGACGATCTTCTTCACCGCCTCGGGCATCGCGCTGTCGTAGTCGGCGGCGTACAGGTTCACCGCGCCCTTGCCCTCGTGCGAGGCGCCGGCGGCGATGCGCTTGCCGTCCGGCGCGAAGTCGACGCCGAAGATGCGCCCCTGCATGGCGGGGAACTTGCGGATCAGGTTGGCGTTGTCGCCAATGACGCGCTTGGTGATGCGCTCCATGCGGTAGATCGCCGGCACGCCGTCGGTGCCGCCGATGAGGATCTCGTTGCGCAGCGGATGGCGGGCCAGCGCCTGCACCCCGCCCTTGAGCGCACCGGGCGTGATCGAGGTGACGTTGTCGATGAAGCGCTGGGTGGCGACTTCGGTGAGCTTGACGCTCATGTCGCGGCCGCAGGAGACGAGGTGCTTGCCGTCGGTGCTCCAGACCGTGTCGAGCACCCAGTCGCTGTGCCCGCCCATGAACAGGGTTTCCTCGCCGCTGGCGGCGTCGATGGCGCGCAGGGCGTTGTCGGCGCAGCCGACGGCCAGGAATCTGCCGTCGGGCGACCAGCTGGCGCCGTAGAGCGTGTCGAAGGTCAGCGGCTTGGACAGTTCGAGCTTCCGCTTCTCGACGTCCCAGACCTGGATTTCGCCGAGGCGGGCCGGGCTGCCGCCGGTGACGGCGATCTTCCTGCCGTCGGGGGACCAGGCCACCTTCTGGATGCGCTCGGCGAGGCCGACCAAACGGGCGACGAGGCCCGAGCCGTCGGCTTGGTGAATCAGCACCTCATGGTAGCCTGCGACCGCCAGCAGGCGGCCGTCCGGCGAGTGCTCCATCGACGTGATGGCCGGGGCGGTGACGTACACCGGCGGATGCGCCATGTCGTACTGCACCTTCGCCGAGGCCGGGGTGTCGTCCTTGGCGCCTTCGGCGATCCAGCGCTGGATCAGCGCCAACTGGTCGGCGTGCAGGGCGTCGCCCTTCGGCGGCATCTCCGCCTTGCCCGCGGCGTCGGGCGTCGACATCTTCAGCAGGTTGGATTCGGCCGGCTTGCCCGGAACCACCGCCGCGCCCTCCTCGCCGCCGGCGAGCAGCCTGGCGAACTCGGTCATGACGTAGTCGCCCTTGGCCTTGGCGGGCTGGTGGCAGCCGTTGCAGTTGGCCTGCAGGATGGGCCGCACGTGCTTGTAGAAGGACACCGGCTGTTTCGGGTCGGGGCCGTCCTGCTTTTTGGGCGGCGCCGCCTGGAGGCAGAGCGCGAGCAGCGGCAGGCCGGTGACAGCGAGAAACTTCATCTTCATGACTCGGAAGGGATGAGGGACAGAGCGAGAAAGCGTCCAACGCCGCCCCCGCTGCCCCTCTTGCCAACCCTCGCCGCTCCAGCAGGATCGTCCATGGCCCGAAATGGAATGCCGGACGGACACGGGCCTGGCAGGAGTTCGCCGCAAAGCCTTGCAGTTGCCCGGCGCCTTGTCAGGGTGGCGGTTTCCCGACCATGCCGTCCACCCCGCCGATCCACCTCAGCCAGCGTCTGTTTGCCGGCGTGGCGGTGGAGTTTTTCCGGCCGCTGGTGCGGCCTTCGGCGCCGGTTTACGTCGACGCGGCGGACCGGTTGGTGCGCGAGGCGGGCGAAGCCGGGCGGCTGCCGCAGGCGGAGGCGCTGGCGATCCTGCGCGAGGTGCTGGCGCAGCACCCCCAGGTCGCGCTGGCGGATGACGAAGGCGGCGGCCTGCAGGATCTGCGCGCCCGCGCCGCGAAACTGTTTCACCAGATGCTCGCGGCGGGCTGGGTTGAGGACCAGCCGGTGAGCCTGCACGAGCGCTGGGTGGTCATCGCGCCCTCGCTGCGGCCGCTGCTGCGCACCCTGCACGACCTGGCCGAGGACGAAGTCGCGGAGCTGCAAAGCTTCGCCGACACGCTGCGCGGCGTCTGCGCCACGCTCGAGCAGAAGGACGCGCTGGATCCGCACGTGCTCAGCGCCCAGGACCTGCGTGCGAGCCTGCAGGACCTGCTGCAGCGCATGGAGCACGCGATCACCCAGCTGCACGGCGTCGAAAAGCTGGTGCACGGCTTTGAGCGGCGTCAGCGCGAGACCGAATCGGGGGCGGAGACGCTGCGGCTGTTCTACCACGAGTTCCACGAGGGCGAGCACATGGTCTGCTACGACGTCCTGCGCGGCGGCGGCCTGCTGCCGCGCCTGCAGCGGGCCCGCGCCCGGGTGCGCGACGCGGCCGAGGACCTGCTGGTCGTGCAGCACCTGGCCGACGGGCTGATGGCGCACCGCCATCTCGACGCGCCGACGGCCTGGGAGCTGGCGCATGCGCAGCTGCAGCGCCTCGAGCGCCAGCTGGGCGGGTTGCGCGCCCGGGCCGAGGCGATCGACGCCCGGGTCGCCGCCTTCAACCGGCTGTCGGTGCAGCGCTACCGCTACCAGTCCGACCTGCGCGGCCGCCGGCCGGATCTGGTCAAGCGCTACTGCGACGCCATGAACACCGCGCACCGCGGCTGCAAGTTCGCCGACCTGCGCCAGCCGGCCGATTTTCCGCTGCTGG
>CAYYJK010000002.1:0-8893 GCA_964472185.1 uncultured Prosthecobacter sp. | reverse complement strand
CACCGCGGCTGCAAGTTCGCCGACCTGCGCCAGCCGGCCGATTTTCCGCTGCTGGCCGCCGAAACGGAGGTCTTTTACGGCACGGCCTCGCTGGCCCGGCCGCGCCGGGCGCGCAGCCCGGTCGCCCTGGAGATCGGCCAGGCCCTGTCCGCCGAAGACGAGGCCGCCGATCTGGAGCGCCTGCGCCAGCGCCAGAGATTCGCCCTCACCCCGCACCGCGCGGCCCGCCTGGTGGCGCGCCTGCTGCAGCAGCACGGTCCGGGCATCGCCACCGACGGCTTCAGCCTGGGTGAGCCCGAGGAGCTGCTCGACCTGATGGCGGCGGCGGCCTACCACCACGGCGTGGACGCCGTCAGCGGCCGCGAGCTGCGCTGGCAGGTGCTCAGCACCAGCCGCAGCCACGGCCTCGAGCCCGAGGCCATCCCCCGCGACGTGCAGGCCGGCTGGCAGGTCGAACGCTTTTCGCTGGCCCCGCCGGAGGCCGCCGCTTCCTCCCCGTCATGAGTTCGCTTCCCTGGCCATCCTTCTGGGCCGACGTGCCCGAGCGCGACCGCGCGCCGCTGCGCGACGTGCTTGCCGACCTGCTGCGCTTCGGCGTCATCCTGGGCGACGAAGGCGGCGGTCGCGACGCCTACCTGCTGGTGCGCGACCAGTATCCGCACCATGTCCGCGACTACCTGGCGCCGCTGGGCCTGGAGCTGATCATCGACCATGAGCCGCCCCTGGTGCAGGCGCGGCCGGTGCCCGAGGAGTGCCAGCTGCTGGCCCATTTCACCAAGGACGAGACCCTCCTGGTGCTGGCCCTCTGGCGCCTGTACGACGAGTGCCGGAGCGAGCAGACCACCCAGGCCGTCATCGTCACCGCCAACGATCTCTGGATGAAGTGGCAGGTGTTCTTCGAGCACATCGAGCCGCCGGGCATCACCGCCCTGGAGGAGCTGCTGGTGCGCCTGCGCCGCAAGCGCCTGGTCCGCTTCCTGCGCAGCGAGGACAGCACCCGTCCCGGTGACGCGCAGATTGAAATCCTGCCGAGCCTGGCGCGCACGATCCCCTTCGACAGCCTTGAGGCCTGGCTGGACCGGGCCCGGCTGTACGAGCCCGACCAGACCGCGCCGGCACCCCTGACCCTGGAAGACTGACGCCATGGACCGCCCCCAGCGCATCACCCTCAGCCGCATTCTCGCCGTCAACTGGTACGGCTTCCGCCGCATCATCGACGTGCGCGGCCTCACCCTGCTCTGCGGCGAGAACGGCACGGGCAAGTCCGCCCTGCTCGACCTGGTGCAGTTCGTCCTGCTCGGCAGCAAGGGCGCGCGCTTCAACCGCGCCGCCACCGGTGACGGCAAGCGCCCGACCGGGCGTGACCGCGACCTGCGCGGCTACTGCCTTTGCGACACCAACACCCAGACCAAGGACGGCCAGCCGCGGTACCTGCGGCCCAGCGGCGTCACCCTGGCCGCGCTCGAGTTCGAGTGGCCGCTGGAGGCGGGCGAGGCCGAGCCGCGGCGCGAGACCTGGGGCGTGCGCGTCGAGTATGAGGGGCCGACTTCCGACGCCCGCTACGTCTGGTTCTTCACGCCGTGCCGGCTGCATTGGGGCGACCTCACCCGCGAGGCCGACCTGACCCAGCCAGGCCGCCAGGAGATGCTGGCCGAGGACGAGTTCCGCGTGCGCATCAAACGCGACCTGCAGGGCGACCACTTCGGCCGCCTGGAGACCTATCTGGAGGAGATGGGCGCGCGTGAGCACCTGTTTTTCGACCGCACGCAGATGAACAAGACCCTGCCGGGGGCGATCGCCTTCCAGCCGGTGGAAAACTTCGAGCAGTTCATCCGCGACAACATCCTGGAGCCCGGCCTGCCGGAGGTGAAGGAGGTGCGCCGCAGCCTCGACGCCCTGCGCGAGGCGGAGCGCCGCGTCGACACGCTGGGCGACCAGCTGGCCAGCCTGCAGACCATTCGCGCGCACCACCGGGAGTTCAGCGAAGCGCGGCGCGAGGAGGGGCTGTTCGGCCACCTGCGCGCGGCGCTGGTGCATGCCGAGGCCGGGGAACGCCACCAGCGGGCGGAAAACGACCTTCTGGCGCTGCGCGAACGCCACGCCGAGGACGAGGCCGGCATGGAGGCCGCCGTGCGTGAGCGCGACGAGGCCAAGGCCCGCTACGACGAGGTCAAGCTGGTGGCCGGCCGCGACGACAGCCTGCGCAAGCTCAACGACCTGCGCCGCCAGCGCGGCGAGCTGCTGCCGCGCATCGAGCGCCTGCGCCAGGCCGCCCGCGGTGCGCACGCACTGCTCAACGAGCGCGCCCAGCACTGGGAGGAGTGGCTGCGCCAGGGCTTGCGCGTCGGCCTCAACGCCAAGCTGGAGCGTCCCGACCTGCTGGCCCAGCTGCGCAGCGAGGATGCGCACACCGGGCTGGAGGCTCTGCCGGGTCTGGCGCGCGAGTACGACCGCCTGCGCCGCCTCGGCGAGGACTGGCTGCGGCCGAAGCTGGAGGAGCTGGAGGAGCTGGAGAAGGCCGAGCGCGACCTGCAGCGCCAGCTTGCCAGTCTGAGCGAAGGCCGCACGCAGGCCACGCCGCTGCTCGACACCCTGCGGGCGCGCGGCAACCAGGCCGAACTGCTGGCGCGGGTGGTCGAGGTGAAGCCCGAATTCGAGGCCTGGTGGCCGCTGCTGGAGGCTGCGCTGGGCCCGCACCGCCTCACCGTCTTGGTCGAGGAGGAGCAGTTCCTCGCCGCCTGGGAGCAGTTTCAGAAGACCGGCGGCGCGGAGTTGCTGGCCAACGCGGCCGAGCTGCGCGCCCTGCAGCCGGAAGCGGCCAAGGGCTCGCTGGCCGGGATGCTGGAGACGCGGCATCCGGTGGCGCGGCTGCTGATCGACCACCTGCTCGGCCAGATCCAGGCGGTGCCTGGCGCGGCCAAGCTCAAGGCGCACGCCCAGGCCCTGACCAAGGACGGCCTGTTCCGACAGGCCGGGTTGCGGCGCCGGCTGGTGCCGGAAAAGGAGCTGACCCTGGGCGAGGAAGGGCTGCGGCGCATGCGCGAAGGCCGCGAGGAGCTGCTGGAGCAGGTGCGCGGCTCGATGGGCGAGTTCCGCCGCGAGCTCAACGCCGTACGCGGCTGGCTGCAGCGCGGCCAGGACCACCGCCTGGGCGACGACAGCGCCAAGGCCGGCGCCCTGGAACTGGCCCAGCTGCCGGGCCTGGAGGCCACGGCGCGCCAGCTTGACGAGACCATCCACCTGCTGGCCACGCCCGAACAGGACCGCCAGCTGCAGGAGATGGACGAACTCGAGATGCGCCTGCGCACGCTCGAGCAGCGCATCGGCCGCCTGAGCAGCTCGGTTTCCGAGTTCGCCCTGCACGAACGGCAGGCGCTTGAGACCCTGGCGCAGACGCAGCGCGAGCTGCAGGAGGCCGGTCTCGGGCTGCACGAAAGCCTGAACACCCTGCCGCGCGGCGTCACCCAGGAGACCGTGGCCGCCGCCCTCGACGAAGCCCTCAAGTCCGGCGCCAGCTGGCAGCGCCGCAAGGACCAGGCCGACCTCGGCCGGCAGTCGGCCCACGACCGCGCCGAGCGCGCCCGCCGCGACCGCAACGACGCCCGGCGCCGTCTGGCCGAGGCGCACCCGGAGTATCGCCACGACTTCGACGCCGAGGACGACGACAATGCGCGCTACGAGGCCCGTTGCCAGGACCTGGAGACCCATCAGCTCAGCCACTACCGGCAGCTCGCGGAGGAGCGCCGCCGCGAATGGGAGGAGCGTCTGCAGAGCCAGGTGCTCGACGTGCTGCGCGAGAAGATCGACGAGGCGACGCGCACCGTGCGCGAGCTCAGCCGCATCCTCGACCAGGACATCGGCCGCTACCGCTACCGCCTCGCCCAGACCCGCGACCGCGCGCAGTCGGCGATGTGGCAGCTGCTCGAGGGCGGGCTTGAAGGGTTCAAGGCCGACGACGGCCTGTTCGCGGCCTCCCGCAAGGAGGAGCTGGAGAAGGCCCGGCAGGAGCTGATGGCGGCCATCGACAACCCCGACGACCCCAAGGCGCAGCGCCTGCTCGACTACCGGTTCTACCACCGCTACGACATGCTCATGATCCCGAGCGGACACAGCGAAGAAGCCGCGATCTCGCTGCAGAACAACGCCCGCAAGATGAGCGGCGGCGAGAATCAGGCGCCGTTCTTCGTCTCCATGCTGGCGGCCTTCCACCGCGTCTACGACCTCGGTCGCAAGGACAGCCGCCGCAACCTCGGCCTGGTGGTCATGGACGAGGCCTTCTCCAAGCTCAGCGGCGACCGCATCGACGACTGCCTCGCTCTTGCCCGCAACTTCGGCCTGCAGCTCCTGCTCGCCTTCCCGATGGACCGCCTGGGCACCATGATCGACCACGCCGACACGGTCATCGAGTGCCGGGTCGACCGGAAGCGCGACGGCCAGGGCCGCGACATCCACATCGAGAACTGGGTGGTGCCGTGGAGCAAGCCGAAGCTGCTGCAGGCATTGGCGGGTTGAACCGCCGCGTCTGCGGCCTTGCGTGCCCGCCGTGCCGCGGCTTCTGTCGCCGGCCATGAACAGCATGACCGGATTTGGCCGCGGGGAGGCGCGGCAGGACAGCGCCACCTGGGTGGTGGAGTGCAGCAGCGTCAACCGCAAGCAGCTCGAGGTGGCGGTGAACCTGCCCCGCGACCTGAGCGACTTGGAAGCCAGCGTGCGCAACCAGGTGGCGGCGGCCTGCTCGCGCGGCCGGGTCAACGTGCTCATCCGTTCCGACCAGACGGAAGCGGCGCCGCCGGCGCCGCGGATCGACGCCAGCGTGGCCGCGCAGCACGTGGAGAACCTGCGCGCCCTGGCCGGCCAGCTCGGCTTGTCCCCGGACATCAGCCTGAGCGAGCTTGTGCGCCTGCCCGGCGTGCTGGTGACCGAGTCGCGGCCGCTGGAGCCCGAGGCGGCTTGGCCGGCCATTCAGGCCGCACTGGCGCAGGCCCTGGAGCAGCTCGGCCGCATGCGCGCCGCGGAAGGCGCGCACCTGCGCGAGGAGATTGAGGCGCGAATCGCGACGATCGAGGGTCTGGCGGCAGCCATCGCCGGCAAGGCGCCGCAGGTGCCCGCGCACCAACGCCAGGTCCTGCAGCAGCGGCTTGAGCAGGCCGGCCTGCCCCTGCCGCTCGACGACGAGCGCCTGCTCAAGGAGATCGCGCTGTTTGCCGACCGCACCGACATCTCCGAGGAGCTGTCGCGCGCCGCCAGCCACGTGAAGCAGTTCCGCGCCTACCTGGCGGCGGACGAACCGGTCGGCCGCAGCCTGGATTTCCTGGTCCAGGAGTTCTTCCGCGAATTCAACACCATGGGCAGCAAGTGCAACCACGCCGAGATCGCGCACCACGTCGTCAGCGCGAAGACGGAGCTGGAGAAGATCCGCGAGCAGATCCAGAACCTCGAGTGAGCCGGGCCGTCAGCCGTCCAGATTCTGCACCAGGCGGCGCAGGGCTTCGGCCTTGTGGCGCCAGGATTCGCCTTCCAGCAGGCTGGCGATGCGCTGCGGATCGGCCCGGAGCCGGCCTTCGGCCACGGCACGGGCGGCGTCGACGAACTCCGCGGCGGTCCTGGCCACGGTCAGGTGATCGCCAAACTTGACGACTTCGGGCAGCGCCACGCTGATCACCGGCCGGCCGCAGGCCAGATATTCCTTGAGCTTGAGCGGGTTGCAGCTCCTGGCCAGGTCGCTGTCGCGGAAGGGCAGCAGGAAGGCGTGGGCGGTGCGCACCGCCGTCGGCAATTCCAGGTACTCCACGCGGTCCTCGAGGCGGATGTTCGGCTGCTGCCGGAGCCGGTCGACCCCGGTGGTCACCGTGCCGATCAGGCGGAGGCGCGCCGAGGGCAGGGCTTGCGCCACCTTCAGCAGGAGGTCCTGGTCCAGGCGTTCATCGATCAACCCGAAGTAGACCAGCTCGACCGCGTCGGTGGCGGGCGCGGCCGCCGGGGTCTGGAAATGGGCGAGCTCGACGCCGTGGGTGATCAGCTCCACCGGTTTGCCGGTCGGGCGCATGTGCTCGGCCAGGGCGTCCGAGGCGACCACGATCGCGTCGACGCGGTCGGTGAGGGCGCGTTCCATCTGTTCGAGATGGGCGGCGTCCATGCCCGGCCAGAGCGGGTAGCGGTCGATGCAGTAATACAGGCTGTGCTTCTCGCCCAGCCGGCCGACGTAATCGCATTGACTGGGCACGGTGACGACCAGCGTGAAATCCGCGATGCCGAGCCGCCGCCGCTGGCGCTGCAGGGCGCGGCTGACCTGCCAGAGGTTGAAGCGGCGGACCAGGCGCCAGCGCGTGAACGGCAGCGTCATCGGCGCGATGACGACCACCCCCGGCACGGTGGCGGCGCTCTGCCGGCGGCCGGTCAGGAAGTCCAGCAGCTTCTGGGCGCTGCGGCGCAGGTCGTAAGCGTTGAATCGGGGCGTGCGCAGGCCGACGGTTTCCACCCAAATGAGTCGGTCCCGTCCGATCAGTTCCTGGAACAGGTGCTGGCTGACCGACGGATGCCGGCCCCAGTCCGGGCCGAAGACGACCCAGGCATGCGGGTCGGCTCGGGAGCGGGCGTCCATGACGGGAAAAATGAGGAGGGGAATCGGGAACTCTTCATAGAGAGGATGCCCTGCCTGGGCAAGATGCAAAGTGCAAGCTTGCACCAAAGTGCAGAGCCGCACCTGAGTCAGCGATGAAGCTTGCGGCGCGGGCGCCTGCGGCAGGCTATCCGAACAGCGAGGCATGGGAAATCCGGGCAGCCTCTGCCGCGCCGCAGACCCAGGACGGCTGTGTGGAGGCGATCGGCAACGAGCTCAGGATGGCCGCTCGCCAGCCAGGACGCTGGCCTGGACTCGGTGAGGGCTGAGCAACCGATGAACGGCCCTTCGGGCGGGGGCTCAAAGAGTCGCAATGAGTTCATAGACAATAAATTGAAATGCTTTATAAGCCTCTTCTTAAGTAAAAACAACCGACACAAAACTTAGTCTTGAAATACTAGGGTTTGGGGTTAAACACGCGCTTCCCGTTTCCTGACTGCCAAACTGCCCTGCCTGGCGCCCACCGCTGTGTCCACCGCTTCCGCCCTCTCCACACCGGTCCTGTTCCTGATCTTTCGCCGCCCGGAACTGTCCCTGCAGGTGCTCAGCGCGATTCGCGCCGTCCGCCCGGCCGTGCTGCTGATTGCCGCTGATGGCCCCCGCCCGGGGCATGCGGAGGATGAGCGCCTGTGCGCCGAAACCCGGGCCGCGGTGTTGGCCGGCATCGACTGGCCCTGCCAGGTGCAAACCTGCTTCCGCGAACAGAATCTCGGCTGCAAGCGGGCCGTGGCAGAGGCTCTGGACTGGGCCTTCGCGCAGCATGAGCGCCTGATCATTGTCGAGGACGACTGCCTGCCGGACCCCAGCTTTTTCTCTTGGTGCGAGGCCGCTTTGGAGCGGTATCAGCACGACGAGCGCGTCATGCAGATCTGCGGCAGCAATCTGACCGGCGTTCAGCCCGAGGGGGGGCCAGCGGTTTCGCTTCCCGGTTCGGTCCCATCTGGGGCTGGGCCACCTGGCGCCGTGCCTGGCGCCATTACGACGTCGAACTCGGCTCTTGGCCGGAATGGCGGCGTTCGGACCGGCTCAAGCATCTGTTCCCCGAGCCTTTCGAAGCCAGCTGGCGCTGCCAGATCTTCGATGCCGTGCACGCCGGCGAGATCGACACCTGGGACTACCAGTGGGCCTATGCCAAAGCCATTCGCAATGGCGTGAGCCTCATCCCGGAACGCAACCTGGTGCAAAACCTGGGCTTCCGGGCCGATGCCACCCACACCCGGGATCCCCGGATGGCCACCCGGCTGAGCCGGCCGGCTCAGCCGCTGACCGGCCCTTGGCGCTGGCCGGATGAGGTTCGGCCCTGGCGGGCGGCAGACAGCCTGTACCTGCGTCAGATCGTCGGTCTGCCGGCGCATCTACTTGAAGCCTGGGTGCAGCGCGCGAAACGCGCTCTGGCCGGCCTGCTGCAGGCCCTTGGCTACCGTCGTCAGGCACGATCCTGACGGCCGTTCAGCTCGCCTCAGGCGAGCTCAAACAATCGCCGCCACCACGCTCGGACCGGTGCATTTGCAGCTGGGTTAACCCAGTTTGCGATTCAAAGCGACTGACTTCGCCGCCGGAGTGTTTCTGGCAGCGCGATCCCCCTTCCGGCGCAGTCCGGGACAAGGGGAATGCGCCGGAAAAGCCATGAAAACGGCTTTGCTTGGCCGCTTTTGAGAAGTGAAAAGCGGATTTTTTTGTTGAATATCAACAATTTAATCTCGCTGGGTACACCCACGCTTAAGGAAATTGTAAAGATATTGAGCTTAGATTTGCAATCCTAGGAACGTGAGCTAAATGACTGTTTTGTGGGTTACCCCTATGGTCCCGCAAGCCGCCTTTTCTCTCCCGTTTCTGCCATGATCACGTCCCGCTTCGCTCTCACCTGCTTCGCCTTGTCCCTGGCTTGGGCGGGCTTCACGACTCGCCTGTGGGCGCAAGCCGATTTGCCGACGGGCGCAGTCGCCAGTGGCAGTTACAAGATCCCGGCCGGCGTTACGGTGATCACCGTGGAAGCCTGGGGTGCGGGTGGCGGTGGTGGCGGTGGAGGCACCGGTGCCAATGTTGCTGGCGGCGGTGGCGGTGGTGGCGCCTACGTCAAAAGGCAGAACATCAGCGTCACTCCCGGTGAGGTTTACCTCGTCACAATCGGCACGGGAGGTGCTGGGGGAGCTGTGGGCGCGAGTGGCGGTAACCCAGGTGGCAATGGTGGCAATGGTGGCAGCACCGCCTTTGTGCGCCAGGCTGGCAGCGTGACGGTGGTTTCGGCCAATGGCGTTAACCGCGGTCTGGGTG
>CAYYJK010000001.1:26773-45363 GCA_964472185.1 uncultured Prosthecobacter sp. | reverse complement strand
GGCCGGGCGGCGCCACGCTCACCACGCAGGGGCATGCGCTGCAGGTGTTCAGCGCCGCGCCGGTCATCACCGAGAATCCGCCGAACTTCGGTCCGGCCATCCTCGGCGGCCCTTTCAGCTACACCATCCCGGTGGATCCGGATCCGGCCAGGACACCCGGCACGTTCAGCGCCCAGGGTCTGCCGCCGGGATTGCAGCTCGATGCCCTGACGGGCGTCATCACCGGCCGGCCGACGGCGGTTTCCAAGGACCCGCTCGGCTATCCGGTGACGCTGACGGCCGCGAATGCCGTGGGCAGCGCGGTGGTCAGCGGTCGCCTGTTCGTGCAGTCGATTCCGGCGGGGGCTCTCGGCGCCTTTGCCGGCCCCGTGAGCCGCAGCGCGCCGCTCAACGACGGTCTTGGTGGCCGCCTGGATCTGCTGACCACGGCCAAGGGCAGCTTCAGCGGCAAGCTGGCCCTCGGCGCCGCCACCCTCGGCTTCAAGGGCTTGCTGGAAACCCGCGCCCTGCAGCCGGCACGGGTTCAGGGCACGGCGGTGATCGCCCGCAAGGGGCGCGCCAGCCTGACCCTGAGCTTCACGCTGGATGCGGACCGTCAGCAGCTGGTCGACGGCCAGCTCAGCGACGGCCAGGCGAGCCTGGATCTCGAGGCCTGGCGCAACCCTTGGAACGCCAAGACCCAGCCCGCCACCGCAGTCTTCGGAGGCTACCACACCTTCGTGCTCGATGCGGTCGAGCCGCCGCCCGGCGCGGATGTGCCGCAGGGCCACGGTTTCGGCGCCTTCACCGTCGCTCCGGCCGGCACCCTCAAGATCGCCGGCAAACTGGCCGACGGCGACCCGCTGACCGGCAGCAGCTTTGTCGGACCGCAGGGGGAGATCGTGGTCTTCGCCGTCACCAAGTCCAAGGGCTCGGTGCTGGGCCGTCTCGATCTCGACACGCCGGACCTGACGGGGGCGCTGAGCTGGTCGCGTCCGGCCAGCAGCTCGCCCAAGCAGCGGCTTTACCGCGACGGTTTCCCGGACGCCTTGAATCTGGCGGCGCGGGGCGGCCGCTACACGCCGCCCACGGCGCCGCGGGTGTTCCTGGACCTGGAGGCGGGCGCGGGTGTGGCCACCTTGTCCCTGCGTGCGGGCGGCCTTGAAGCCGCGGTGGCGGCCCCTGCGAATCTGGATCTGCCGGTCGCCCTGGCGGCCAAGAGCAAGGCCAGCCTGCCGGCCAACCTGCAGGTCAATCCGCGCCAGCCCAAGCTGGCGCTGACGGAAAAGACCGGTCTCATCAAGGGCGGGTTCAGTTTGGAGACGCCGAATCCCGTCGCCACGGGCAAGCCGGTCAAAACCCCGGTGACGTTTGAAGGCATCACCATCCGCGAGGGGGAGGTCGAGCGCAGCTACGGCTTCTTCCTGCTGCCGCAGCCGCCCAGCGCTGAGCAGCCCGCCAACACGCCGATCCTGTCCGGCCAAGTGGTGCTGCAGCCGACCGGAGCGCCCTGAGATTGGCCGGCCATGCCCCTGCTGCAGGTGCATCGTCTGCGTGAGCTTCTGCTCCAGCATCTGCTGCTGGAGCATGAAGCCGCGCAGGCTCCCGATGGCGGGCTGCACCCGGAGCTCAAAGCCGGGCTCAGGTTGCTCGCGGCGGACTGCCTGCTGCCGGTACGGACGCCCCTGCCGTCGGCGGAGCCGCTCCAGGCGCGCGTCCTGCTGATCCGGCCGCGCGTCGCCGCGCCGGACCCATGCCCGCTCCTGGCGGTGGCCGGCATTCTGCGGCCGCGCCAGCGCGACCAGGCCGCCGGCTTTCAGGCGCTGGCGCTGACCCTCGCCATGCCGCCCGCGGAAACCGCCGCCGATGGCGTGACGCAGCTGCGCCGCCTGCTGGAGCGACTGGTCCTGCCGGGGGAGCTGGTCGGCGACTGGGCCGCGTGAAGCGCACGGCGCAAAAAGTTTTAATTCCTATTGGACAAGAAGGAATAAGGGCGCCATTAAATCCTACTCATTTAGTGTGAGTAATGGCCCGCCCGGGCCGCTGCGGCCGATCCGACCACGGAAGGCTCCCGTCCTCGCCCCCGAGGAAACTTTCGATCGCCCGCATGAAACCTCCCTTCCATCGCCCCTTCGCGTCGCGCCGCCGCGGCATCGCCCTCGTCACCGTCCTGGCGGTGGTGGCGCTGATGACCGTGCTCATGGTGGCCATGTTCTCCGTGTCCGAGACCGAATTGAAATCGGCGCGCACGCACTCGGACGGCCAGCAGGCCCGCCAGTTGGGCGAGGTGGCCGTCAACCTTGCCATCACGCAGCTGCGCAAGGCCACGTCGCAGAACACCGACAGCCGGGGCTGGGAAACCTGGGCTTCCCAGCCCGGACTGGTGCGCCGTTTTGCCAGCAACGGCCAGACCCAGGAAGCCTACAAGCTGTACTCCAGCTCCGCGCTGGTGCTCCAGGAGGCGGGGCGGATCGAATCCCGGCTGCTGGCGGACGTGCCGCCGGAGAACTGGCAGGAGCTGGGACAGCGCTACGTGGACCTGAACCGCCCGGCGGTGCGGGCGGACGCCCAGGGCCGGCCGCTGCTGCTGTTTCCAATTCTGGATCCGCGGGCGCAGACCGATTCGCCGACCACCTCGGTCGCCGGCTTTTCCTACCGCGAGCAGAACCTGGCGAGCGGCCGCCTGGGCGGCGTCAGGACCGCGGGCGGCGACGCGCAGCGTGTGCCCATGCCGGTGGAATGGCTGTACGTGCTCAAGGATGGCACGCTCGGCACGCTCAATGCGGATCATGAATTCAGCGGCCCGGCGCCGGCCAGCGAGCGCAACCCGATCGTCGGCCGCATCGCCTTCTGGACCGACGACGAATCGGCCAAGGTGAACATCAACACCGCCTCGGAGCCGACGCCCTGGGCGGTGCCCACCTTTTTCTACGAGCAGGACGCCGGCTTTGCGCGCTACCAGCCGGTCGGCGGCGAGTTCCAGCGCTACCCCGGCCATCCGGCCACCACGGCGCTGAGCCCGATCCTGTTTCCCGGGCAGACGCTGACGCCGGCGCAGCGCGAGTCGATCTACGACCTGGTGCCGAAGATCGGTCCCGGCGGCAGCCGCGGCGGCACCCGGGCCTACGACGACCCGGAAACGGTGGCGGTGGCGCTGGCCCAGTTCCGTAGGGAGCGCCTCTACGCCAGCCTGGACGAACTGCTGCTCAACGAGCAGCGGCGGCCCAACCGGGTGGGCGGCCTTGAGCTCTCCGCCTCGGCCCTGCAGCGCGCCGGCTTCTTCCTGCCCGCACACAGCCGCGCTCCGGAAGCCAACCCGTTCGGCCTGCCCAAGATCGCCGCTTGGCCGGTCAGCCATCGCGGCCCGGAGTACCGGACCTCGTTCGACCAGCTGATCGCGCACTGCGCGACGCTGCGCACGGCCTCCGGCAGCCGCAGCTACGTGTTTGAGCGCGGCTGGGCCGATTCCCCGACGCAGGACATCGAGCGTCCGGGCAACCGCGAGCTGCTGCTCTACCTCAAGGAGCTGCTCGACAAGCCGCTGCCCGGCTTCACGCCCTCCGCCGGCGAGACCTTCAGCGCCAAGTACGGGGACGACGTGCCGCAGATTTTGGTCGAAATTTTCGACTACATCCGCAGCGTCAACCTGCACGACGGCAACCTGGTCAAGGCCACGGACCGCTTCAACGGCGAGGGCAAGGCGCAGAACCACATGCTCGGCTACGCGCCGGGATCGGGCCGGCCGACGGACTTCAAGACCTTCACCGACCCGCGCTTCTTCGCCCCGGATCCGGAAAACCCGGACGCAGTGGACGGCCAGGTCGAGCGCCAGGGCTTCCCCGGCCACGGCCAGACCACGCCGTCGCGCTGGACGACCGCCGGCAAGACCGTGCAGGGCATCGGCCGCTTTCCGACGATCACCGAAGTGGGCCTGCACTTCATCTGCGCCGCGGACAACACCGACGATCCCGACAACCCGTTCGAGGCGAAGTACGACTTCCTGGGCAAGCCTGGCGGCGGCAGCGCGCCGAAGCGGGCGGGCGGCGCCACGCCCCAGGACCGCTGGTATTCGAATTTCCCGCCGCGGCCGCGGCCCATCCCCGGCCAGCATCAGGCCGACCCGGCCAAGTACCCGGACACAGGCGGCTTCCCGTACGGTCCGGATGCCGGCCATCCCGGCTACCAGAAGGCGAACTGGAACCACCAGCTTGAGGCGAACGCGCCGCTGCGGCCCGGCTTCCGCCGCGTGCAGGCGCGCCTGCTGCTGGAGTTCTTCGTGCCCGCCGCCGGCTACACGATCCTGGAACCGGAGCTCACCGTGGTGGTCACCGGGCTCGACCGGTTCCAGGTCAACGGCCGCCGGCTGTTCCCGCGCGACCGGGAGATCCTCTGGAGCAGCCGGCGCATGATCCACAACGGCAACGGCCGTCTCGGCGGCTACGGCATGGGCGTGACGGCCATCCAGGCCCAGCGGTTCGCGCCGCCGCGTCCGCCCATGCCTGCGGATCCGAACTGGGGGGCCGACGCCTGGGAGGTCAAGCCGACCAGCCTGCCGGCGGGCGACGATCTGGGCACGATCAACTACGACCTGCTCAGCAGCTTTGTGGACGTCGAAACCGGCCGCGACGGCAGCCTGCCGATGAACCTCGCCGAAGCGCCGCTGAAGCTGGAGCTGTGGAGCGGCCACTACGGCCGCATCGTCAGCGCGCAGGAGTCGCCGCCGGCGCTCGTGCAGACCTTCGAGCTGCGCTTCCCGGCCAACACGGTCAAGGCGCCGACCCTGGTGCGCAACACCGTGCCGGCGGTCGGCCTGCCCGCCAATCCGGCGCAGCCCGACGTCGAGCCCGTCGCCTACTGGACCTTCTACTCGCGCGGGGCGCTGGGCTTCGGGGCGGAAACGCTGACCCGCACCAGCGGCGTGCGCCCGGACGACCAGCGCGGCCGCTTCTGGAACAGCCACTTCGCCCCCTACCTCGGCGCGGCGCGCCCGACCGTACCGCGCAAGAGCGCCTTTTTCTACGGCTACGATGCCGTGGCGCCCGGCGCGCCGCGGGTGTTCCGCCCGCGCGGCGTGCGCGGCAGCTCGCAGGCCGAGGTGGAGCTGGCCGAGGAGCGCGAGGGCAGCGACGTCGTGCAGACCGTGCAGATCGCCCACGGCGACTACCGCCTCAGCGCGGCCCTGCCGCTGGTGCCGGAGAGCCAGTGGCGACCGCACCGGCATTACGGCCGCCGCCGCCTGGCCCACAACTTCACCAAGGACGTCGGCGACCACCTGCCGGGCTACGACTACGGCGCGGCCGCCGATCTGGCCAGCCGCCTGGTGCCGAACGATCCGGCCTCGCCCTATCCGCCGCAGCGCCTGCCCGATCTGCCCTACCAGCCCGAAGCTCTGGCCACCGCGCAGCGCTACGGCGATTTCGACAACGGCGCCGGCACGATGCGCGACGGCCCCTACATCAACAAGCCGGACGAGGGCAACCTGAACATCGTCGCCAACGGCGCCGGCGTCGGCTACTTCTCCGAAACCAGCCAGCACCGCACCACGGAGAGCGACTTCTACTCGCCCAACCGGATGATCCCGTCGCCGGTCGTGTTCGGCTCGCTGCCGGCGGGCGTGCAGGCGAACGATCCCTGGCGCACGCTGCTGTTCCGGCCGCAGCAGGGGCATCCCGGCGGCCCGGCCCGGCTCGGCGGCCGCAGCCCGGCGGACCACCTGCTGCTGGAGTTCTTCTGGATGCCGGTCGTCGAGCCCTACGCGATCAGCGAGCCGTTCTCCACCGCCGGCAAGGTGAACCTCAACTACCAGATGTTCCCGTTCACCCACATCCGGCGCGCCACCGGCCTGCACGCCGTGCTGGCCGGCGAGTTCCTGCACGCGGTGCCGACCGCCGACGCCGCCCACTACAAGGTGTTTCCGAACCCGGCCAACCAGAACCAGTTCTGGGGACCGGCGCAGGGCAAGACCTGGCACTACCGGATCGACGCCGAGAAGACGCTGGCCCAGTTCGACGAGCGCTTCGCCGCGGGCCGCGCCTTCATCAGCCCCAGCGAAATCTGCGACATCCATCTGGTGCCGCGCGGCGCCGACGTCGCCAGCCACACCCAGATGGACGCCTTCTGGCTGCGGCACCGGCTCACCGGCGACAACACGCGCGAGCGGCCCTATGCCGGCATCTACCCACGCGTCACCACGCGCTCGAACACCTTCCGCGTCCACTACATCGCCCAGACGCTGAAGAAGGCCCGCTCCAGCGGCGCCGAGCGCATGACCGAAGCCGACCAAGTGACCGGCGAGTTCCGCGGCTCGACGCTCATCGAACGCCACCTCGACCCCTCGCGGCGCGATCTGCCGGACTTCGCGACCAACCCCGCCGGCCAGACCCTCGACCACTACCATGAATTCCGCGTGCTGCAGACGCAGCGCTTCGGCTTCTGACCCTCCACTCCTCCGACGATCATGCACTTCCGTCTTCCCCGCCTCCGCCGTCTCCGCGCCGGGTTTTCCCTGGCCGAAGTCACCCTCGCCACCGGCATCACCGCCATGGCCCTGACCACGCTGCTCGGCCTGATCCCGCAGGGGCTCACCAACATCAAACAGGCCGGCGATCTGGCCGCCGAGGCGCGCATCACCGAACACATCCTCGGCGCCGTGGCGCAGGGGCGCTGGCAGGACACCACCGGCGGCGACTACCTGCAGCTGGCTTTCGACCACCGCCGCTTCTTTTTCGACGACCAGGGCGTCGCCATCGAGTCGGACGAACCCGGCCCCGAACTGGCCTACGTGGCCGAGGTGCGCGTGCCCGCGCGCGATGTGCGGCTGCCCGGCGGGCTCCCCGCCGCCGGCCACGATCCGCACCTGCGCCGCGTCACCGTGCTGGTCGCCAGCGTCGCCAACGAGCGCTTCGATTTCGACCGCGTCCTGCCGCTCGCCTACCGCAGCCACACGACCCTCATCGCCCGCACCGGCAAATGAAACCCGGACCGCCCATGCCGCCCCGCGACCGGGGTTTCACGCTGGTGGAGTTGCTGGTCTCCACCGGCGTCCTGGCCGTGCTCCTGCTGGCCACCATGACGGCGCTCGACTCGATGCAGCGCTCCTGGACCCGGACCCGCGGCAAGGTCGAGCAGTTCCGCGCCGCGCGTGCGGCGTTCGAGGCCATCACCCGCAGCCTCACCCAGGCGACGCTGAACACCTACTGGGACTACCACTACAGCGCGACCCAGTCCAACGTGCCCCCGGCCGGTGCTGCGGCGCCGCCGGCCGGCTACGTGCGCCAGTCGGAGCTCGAGTTCCGGGTCGCGCCCGCGCTCGAGCTGGGCGGTGCCAACGCGGCTGCCGCCGAGCATCCCGGCCACGGCCTGTTCTTCCAGGCTCCGCTCGGTCTGAGCCGCAGTTACCGCGGCCTGGGCAGCCTGCTCAACGCGCGCGGCTACTACGTCCGCTTTGGCAGTGACGAGGCGCAGCGGCCGGCCTTCCTGCCGGCCGGCGTGGTGCCGGTCCGGCACCGCTTCCGGCTGCTCGAGTACCGGCCGCCGGCGGAGCAGGTCCAGGATGCGCAGACGCCGCTGCAGGGCAACACCGTCTACACCCGGCCCGACTGGTTCAGCCAGAATCTGGCCGCCGCCTCCCGGCCGATCGCCGACAACATTCTGCTGCTGCTGGTCTCGCCGCAGGTGCCCGAGGAATCCCTGACCGGCACGGGCAGGAAGTCCTGGTGGATCGCGCCGGCCTACCGGTACAGCTCGCGTGACCCCAACAACGCCACGCCGCAGATCGACGAGGTGACCGTCAATGCGGCCGGGACGGTGCTCCAGGGCACGCGCCACCTGCTGCCGCCGCTGGTGCGCGTCACGCTGGTCGCCGGCGAGGAGGGCACCCAGGCGCGCTGGCTCGCGCAGCGCGGCCAGGAGCCGCCCGATCTGCTTGAGGAGGCCGGCGCGCCCTTCAGCGAGGCCCAGCATTACGACCGCGATCTCGGCCGCCTGAAGCAGTACCTGACCGAGCAGCGCCTCAACTTCCGCGTCTTCACCGCCACCGTGGCCCTGCGCAACGCGGTCTGGGATTCCACCACCTACTGAGCCATGACACGCACCGTACGCGGACGCCGCCGCGCCGCCTTCACCCTCATCGAAACCCTGGCCGTCATCGGCATCCTGACCCTGCTCATCGCCCTGGTCACGCCCTCGCTGCTCAGCGCCGTCAAGGCCTCGCGGCTGACCGCGGCCGGCGACCTGGTCAGCGGCAAACTCGCCGAGGCCCAGGGCCTGGCGCTGACCTTCTCCGCGGATGTCGAGCTGCGCTTCTACAAGGCGCCGCCGGTCCCGCCGGCGGACGGCAGCTCGGGCCAGTACCTGCAGCTGCTCCAGCTCGTCGAGACGGCGGACGACGAGGCCGCCGGCGGGGAGGAGGCGGACGTCGCCCGCTTTCAGCCGATCGGCAGCCGCGAACCGCTGCCGGACGGCGTGGCCATCAGCACGCATGCCGACTTCACCAGCCTGTGGAACCTGCCGGTGCGGACGGAGCCTCAGGCTGACGGCACCGAGCGCGAGTACGTGGCCGTGCGCTTCCGGCCCGATGGCGGCACGGACCTCGCGGAAACCGGGCTCTGGCATCTGACCCTCGTCGAGCAGTCCGGCACCGACCCCGCCCGGCTGCCGGCCAACTTCTGCACGCTGCAGATCGATCCGGTGACCGCCCGGGTCGGGACCTACCGGCCCGAGTAGGGGAAGTCCGCCACAAAGAGTGGCGGCCCGGCCGGCGTACCTTCGGTCCATGCTTTTCCGTCCGCTTCTGCTCGCTCTCGCCCTGGTCGCGCCGGCCTTCGCCGCCGCCGACAAGAACCGCCATGTTGTCCTCATCAGCCTGGACGGTTTCCCGGCCTGGATGTGGAAGGACGCCTCGCTGCCGGTGCCGAACCTGCGCCGGCTGGCCGCCGAAGGCGCGCAGACCGAGGCGATGACCGTTTCCAATCCGTCGATCACCTGGATCAACCACACGACGCTCGTCACCGGCGTGCAGCCGCGCAAGCACGGCGTGCTGTTCAACGGCCTGCTCGTCCGCCAGGAGGGCGGCAAGCCGCCGAAGATCGAGCCGTGGGTGCACAAGAACCGGCTGGTGCACGTGCCGACGGTCTATGACCTCGCCCATCAGGCCGGCCTGACCACCGCCGAGGTGGACTGGGTGGCGATCAAGGACGCCGAGACCATCGACTGGAGTTTTCCCGAACTGCCGAGCGAGCAGGGCAAGGTCGAGCGGGAGATGATCGCCGCCGGACTGCTGACCGCCGAGCAGATCGCCTGGATGAACCCGGGGCCGCAGCGCAAGAACATGGCCTGGCACGACCTGACCTGGACGCGCGCCGCGGCGCACATCCTGAAGACCCACAAGCCGAACCTGCTGCTCTACCACACGCTCAACACCGACGGCGTGCACCACCGCTACGGGCCCGCCAACATGGCGAGCTACAGCGCCCTGGCCTACGCCGACCGGCTCGTCGGCGACCTCGTGCAGGCGGTCGAGGACGCCGGCCTGCGTGAGCGCACGACCTTTGTTGTCGCCACCGACCACGGCTTCAAGAAGGTGACGCGCTTCGTCTACCCGAACGTCGCGCTGAAGCTGGCCGGCCATGCGCAGGCCTTTGGCAACAGCCTCACCCGGGCCGAGGCCGTGGCCATGACCCAGGGCGGACTCGCCTTCGTTTACGTGCTCGATCCGGCGCGCAAGGCCGAGCTGCTGCCGAAGCTCAAGGCGCTGTTCGAGGGCACCGAAGGCGTCGACCGCGTCATCGACGGCAATGACGCTCCGGCGCTGGGCATGCCGACGCCGGCGGAGAACCAGGGCATGGGCGACCTCGTCCTGTACGCCAAGGCCGGCTACGCCTTCAACAACGCCGCGGCCGGGCAGGCGGTGGCGGCCCCGAGCGTGGACTACGGCGGCACGCACGGCTATCCGAGCAGCGATCCCGAGCTCGACGGCATCTTCATCGCCTCGGGCCGCGGCATCCGGCCGGGCGTGGTGCTGCCGCGCATGGCCAACCTGGACGTCGCCCCCACCCTGGCGCGCCTGCTCGGCCTGCAGCTGCCGGAAACCGACGGCCGGGTGCTGGAGGAGATCCTGGCGCCATGAACCTCCTGCACCGCCTCGGTTTTGCGGTCCTGCTGCCGGCCTTGGCCGCCGCGCAGCAAGGCTCCCTGCAGGGGCTCGAGGAGCGCCGCCTGCACCTCGGCAAACCCGGCCAGTGGGAGTGGCAGTACTACCGCAACGTGCCGGTGGACGCGGAGCGCTGGGAGCACCGCTTCCAGGCCCACGCCAACGCCCGGGAGGCCGCGCTGCTGATCCGGCAGCAGGACGTCAAGCTGGGCTGGCCGGTCACGCTCAACGGCCGCCGCCTCGGCACGCTCACCACGCAGGAGACCCCTTTGGAAAGCGTGTTCGCCCTCGCCCCGGGCTGGCTGCGCGACGGCGAAAACGTGCTCGCCATCGAGCCGCCGGCCGGTCTGGATGACATCGAGATCGGCCCGGTGCGGCTGAGCCCGGCGCCGGTGGCGGAGACCCTGGCGGGCGCCACGGTGGAGGTCGTGGTGACCGACGAGGCCGGCGGCGGGGCGCTGCCCTGCCGGCTGACCGTGACGCGCCCTGACGGCACGTTGCAGCCGCTGCAGGCGGAGCCGGCCACCGAGGTCGCCACGCGCGTCGGCGTCGTGTACACCCGGGCGGGCCGCGCGACGCTGCAGCTGCCGCCGGGCGACTACCGCCTGCAGGCCGGGCGTGGCTTCGAATGGAGCCTGGCCGGCCGCGACCTGTCGCTCCGCTCCGGTGCGCGCGAGCAGGTCGCGCTGCAGCTGCGGCGCGAAGTGCCGACCGCGGGCTGGGTTGCCGCCGACAGCCACATCCACACCCGCACCTTCAGCGGCCACGGTGACGCGCTGGTCGCGGAACGCCTGCTGACCATCGCTGGCGAAGGCATCGAGCTGGCCATCGCCACCGACCACAACCACCACGCCGACTTCGCCCCGGAAGCCCGGGAGACGGGGCTGGACGCGCATTTCACGCCCGTCATCGGCAACGAGGTCACCACCAAGCACGGCCACTTCAACGCCTTCCCCGTGGCGGCCGGCGCGGCGGTCGTGGACGCTCGCGAGCCGGACTGGGCCCGGCTGCTGCCCGCCATCCGCGCCACGCCGGGCGTGCAGGTGGTCACCCTCAACCACCCGCGCGACGTCCACAGCGGCTTCGTCCCGCTCGGCGGCGTGCAGTTCAACCCGCGCACCGGCAAGCACCGCCAGGAGGCGGCGCTGGACATCGACGCCCTGGAGGTCGTCACCTCGGCGGCGATGCAGTCGGACGTCCATCTGCTGTTCCGGGACTGGTTCGCCCTGCTCAACCGCGGCCACCGCATCGCCGCGGTCGGCTCCAGCGACAGCCACGACGTCGACCGCTTCATCCTCGGCCAGGGCCGGACCTACGTCGCCATGGACGACGCCGATCCGGCCGCGCTGGCGTTGGACCAGGCCTGGCGCAGCTACCGCGAAGGCCGCCTGCTGGTCAGCCTCGGCCTGCTGGCCCAGATCCGGGTGAACGGCCGCTACGGCGTCGGCGATCTCGCGCCGGCCGGCGGGCCGACCGTCCAGGTCGAGGCCTCGGTGTTCGGCCCTTCCTGGGTGCTGGCGGACCACGTGGCGCTTTACGTCAACGGCCAGCTCTGGCGCGAGCAGGCCCTGCAGGATCCGCACTGCGCCGGCGAGAAGGCGCGGGTCGTCTGGGAGATCCCGCGGCCGGAGCACGACGTGCATCTGGTGGTCATCGCCACCGGGCCCGGGGTGCGCGGCGCTTTCTGGGAGATCCCGCGGCCCTATCAGCCTGCCGACAGGGACTGGGTGCCGCGGGTCCTCGGCGCCACCAATCCGGTCTGGCTCGACGCTGACGGCGACGGCGCCTTTGAATCGGCCCGGGCCTGCGCCGAGCGGCTGGTGCGCGAGCACGGGAACCACCTGGAGCGTCTGCGCACCGTGCTGCAGCGTCATGACGAGGCGGTGCGCATCCAGGCGGCCGCGCTGCTGCCCGCCGGCGCACTTCCGCCTTGATGCCCGGCCGGCGGTTTTGGCATGCTGGCGCGATGCCCTCGCCCACCCGCCGCCAGTTCCTGCGCCGCAGCGCCCTTGCCATGCCTTGGATCCTGCCCGGCCTGGGCAGCGCCGCCGCCGTGCGGGCCGGTCGCCACCACCTCGCCATCCTCGGCGGCGGTCTGGGCGGGGTGGCCGCCGCGCTGTCCGCCCTGCGCGCCGGCCTGAACGTGGTGATGACCGAGGAGACCGACTGGATCGGCGGCCAACTCACCCAGCAGGGCGTGCCGCCCGACGAGCACCGCTGGATCGAGGCCTTCGGCAGCACCCGCTGGTACCGCGAGCTGCGCGGCGCGATCCGCGACTACTATCGCCAGCACTACCCGCTGACCGAAACCGCGCGCCGCCGCTGGGACTTCAATCCCGGCGACGGCAGCGTGTCGCGGCTCACCCATGAACCGCGCGTGGCGCTGGCGGTGCTGGAAAACTGGCTGGCCCCCTACCGGGCCAGCGGCCAGCTGACCCTGCTGCTCGAGCACGAGGCGGTGCGCGCGGAAGTCGACGGCGACCGCGTGCTGGCGGTGACGGTGCGCAGCCGGCGCAGTGGCCGCGAGCGCGTGCTGGCGGCGCCCTGGTTCATCGACGCCACCGAACTCGGCGACCTGCTGCCGCTGACCGGCACGGAGTTCGTCACCGGCTGCGAGGGCCGCGCCGCCACCGGCGAAATGCACACGCCCGAGCAGGCGGATCCGGCCAACCAGCAGTCGTTCACCGCCTGCTTCCTGGTCGACCACGTGCCCGGCGAGAACCACGTCATCGACAAGCCGGAGGAATACGCCTTCTGGCGCGCGCACGTGCCGCCGCTGACGCCGCCCTGGAGCGGGCCGCTGCTGGCGCTGTCGGGCAGCCACCCCAAGACCTGCGAGCCCCGTCGCTACGGCTTTGATCCGACCGACCGGCCGACGGCGGACTACAACCTGTGGAAGTACCGCCGCATCGTCCATCCCGGCAATTTCCAGCCCGGCAGCTACCCGGGCGGCATCACGGTGGTGAACTGGCCGCAGAACGACTACATGCTTGGCAACCTCGTCGGCGTCAGCCCGGAGGAGCAGGGGCGCCACATCGCGCGCGCCAAGCAGCTCAGCCTGTCGCTGCTGTACTGGCTGCAGACCGAGGCGCCGCGCCCGGACGGCGGCACCGGCTGGCCCGGCCTGCGCCTGCGCGGCGACCTGCTTGGCACCGAGGACGGCCTGGCCAAGTACCCCTACGTCCGCGAGTCGCGGCGCATCCGCGCGGTGACCACGGTCGTCGAGCAGCACTGCGGCCTGCTGGCGCGCGCCGCGGCGCTCGGCGTTGCGCCCGAGCAGGCGGTGGCGGAAAGCTACCCCGACAGCGTCGGCATCGGCAGCTACAGCCTCGACCTGCATCCCAGCAGCGGCGGCGACAACTACATCGACGTCGCCGGCCTGCCCTTCCAGATCCCGCTCGGCGCCCTGCTGCCGGTGCGCATGACCAACCTCATTCCGGCCTGCAAAAACATCGGCACCACGCACCTCACCAACGGCTGCTACCGGCTGCATCCGGTCGAGTGGAACCTCGGCGAGGCCGCCGGGGCGCTGGTGGCCGAGGTGCAGGCGCGCAAGACCGCGCCGCACGGCGTCCGCGAGCATCCCCAGCGCCTGGCCGCCTACCAGAAGCGCCTCACCGCCCAAGGGGTTGAGCTGCGCTGGCCCAAGGGGCCGTTCTGAGCGCGGGATTCCGGCTTGCCAAGCGGGCCGGCTTCGTGAACAACAAGCCCATGGAGTCGCACGAAGTCATCCGCCAGGCCCTCGACAAGGCCCACGTCAAGGAGGTCGCCTCGAAGATGGGGGTGTCCCTGTCCCTCGTGTACAAATGGGGGCAGAACGACGAGCTGGAAGGCAGCGGCGCCTCCAACCCGCTCGACCGCGTCCGCCAGCTCTACGAACTCACCGGCGACGACCACCTGATCCAGTGGCTCTGCCACAAGGCCGACGGCGTCTTCGTCAAGAACCCGCCCTCCTCGCGCAAGCCCGGCCGCGAGGTCATGCCCGCCACCCAGGAGATCGTCCAGCAATTCGCCGACCTGCTCGCCGCGATCAGCCAGGCCGCCGCCGACAACAGCATCAGCCGCGACGAGTCCGGCAAAATCCGCCACGAGTGGGACGAGCTCAAGCGCCTCACCGAACGCTTCGTCAAGTGGTGCGAGGCCGGCGACTTCCAGCACCTCGCCGAGGACCTGCGCCGCAACCATCCCTGACCCCGATTTCCGCCCCACCGAATGTCCGACCTGAAGACCTACCTCGCCGACCGCTGCCGCTTTGTCGACAGCGTCCTCGACCGCCTCATCCCCGCCGCCGAAACGGCGCCGTCGACGATTCACCAAGCCATGCGTCACAGCGTGTTCGCCGGCGGCAAGCGCCTGCGGCCGATCCTCTGCCTGGCCGCCGCCGAGGCCTGCGGCGGCTCCAAGGAGAGCGCCGCCTTTGCCGCCTGTGCGGTCGAGTGCCTGCACACCTACTCGCTGGTGCACGACGACCTGCCGAGCATGGACAATGACGACTTCCGCCGCGGCGTGCCGACCTGTCACAAGGTGTTCGGCGACGGCATCGCCATCCTCGCCGGCGACGCCCTGCAGGCCCTGGCCTTCGAGATCCTGGTGAAGACGCCGGTGACGGTGCGCTACCACGCCGGCGATCTGGTGGCCGAACTGGCGCGCACGGCCGGCAGCCTGCACCTCGTCGGCGGCCAGGTCGCCGACCTCGAGGGCGAAGGCCGGAAGCTGCCCCTGGAGGCGCTGCGCTTCATTCACGAGAACAAGACTGCCGCCCTGCTCACCACCAGCCTGAAGCTCGGCGGCATGAGCGCCGACTGCCAGCCGGAGGAGCTGCAGGCCCTGCACGCGTTCGGCATGGCCACCGGGCTGGCCTTCCAGATCATCGACGACATCCTCGACGTCACCCAGACCAGCGAAAAACTCGGCAAGAGCGCCGGCAAGGACCTGGCTTCGGAAAAGTCCACCTACCCGGCCCTGATTGGCCTCGACGCTTCGCGCGACGAGGCGCACCGGCTCACCCAGGCCGCCCATGGCGCCCTGGCGGTGTTCGGCGCGCGCGGCGCCCGCCTGCGCGAGCTGGCCGACCACCTGCTGGCGCGCGACTATTGAGGCGGTGACGGCGCTTGGCTGAAAGCCGCCGCCGGCCGCGGCGTTGAGGCAGCCATGCTTCGATTCCTGCTCCCCCTGCTGTTCGCCGCCGCGGTTTTTGGCGCGGAGCGCCCGAACGTCCTGCTCATCGTGGCCGACGACCTGGGCTACCGCGACGTCGGCTTCCAAGGGGCGCAGGACATCCCCACGCCGCACCTGGACCGCTTGGCCGCGGAAGGCGTCCGCTGCACCCAGGGCTACGTCACCCACGCCTTCTGCAGTCCGACGCGCGCCGGCCTGCTGACCGGCCGGTACCAGCACCGGTTCGGCCATGAAAACAACCCGGCCTGGCGACCGGAAAGCACCCGCGAAGGCCTGCCCGTGGACCAGCGGACGATCGCCGATTATTTGCAGCAGGCCGGTTATCACACCGGCCTGGTCGGCAAGTGGCATCTCGGCGCGCATCCGCAGTTCCATCCCAACCGCCGCGGCTTCCAGGACGCCTTCAGCGCGCTCGGCGGCGGCCACCAGTACTTCCCCGGCGACAAGGGCGGCGCGGAGTACACGATTCCGCTCGATCGCAACGGCCGGACCGCGGCGCACACGCAGTACCTGACGGTGCAGTTTGGCGACGAGGCCGCCGCCTTTGTGCGCCGGCGCGCGGAAACCCGGGGCCAGCCCTGGTTCCTTTACCTGGCTTTCAACGCCCCGCACACGCCGTTGCAGGCCCCGCCGGAATGGCTGGCCAAGGTGGCGCATGTGGCCGATCCCAACCGCCGCACCTACGCGGCGATGATCGCCGCCCTTGACGATGCGGTCGGGCGGGTGCGGGCCGAACTCGCCCGCAGCGGCCAGACGGAGAACACGCTCACCTTCTTTTTCAGCGACAACGGCGGGCCCGATCTCACCGGGCGTGCGCTCGGCAAGTTCACCGACAACTCGCCGCTGCGCGGCGCCAAGGGCCAGCTTTACGAAGGCGGCATCCGCGTGCCCTTCCTCGTCCACTGGCCGGCCCGCTTGAAACCGTCGACGCATGATCGCCCGGTCAGTTCGCTGGACGTGCTGCCCACCGCCCTTGCCGCGGCCTGCGCCGCACCGCCCGCAGGCGGCGTGCTCGACGGCGTCGACCTGCTGCCCGTACTGGAGGGCCGCAACAGCGGGCCCGCGCCCGGCCCGCTGTTCTGGCGCTCGCAAGGTCCGGGCGGCAACTACGCGGTGCGCCGCGACCGCTGGAAGCTGGTGCGCCTGGGGGCGAATGCGGCCGAGCTGTACGACCTGGGCAGCGACCTCGGCGAGAGCCGCAACGTGGCCGCTGACCATCCGGAAATCGTCCGCGAACTGGTCGCCGCCCTGGGCGAATGGGAAAAAGGCACCATCCCGCCGGTGTTCGAGGGCTTGAAGGCGGCGGGGAAAAAGAAAGCCACCGGCAAGGGCAAAGCCAAGGCCAAAGCCGCGCCCTGATGCCGGCTCGCCCCGGCGTTCAGCCGAGCAGGGCGTGCGCCTCGCGCAGCAGGGCTTCGGTCGTGGCCCAATCGATGCAGGCGTCGGTGATCGACTGGCCGTGCGTCAGTTCGGCCAGCGGGCGCGGGAACTTCTGATGGCCGCCAACCAGGTTGCTTTCCAGCATCGCGCCGATGATGGCGGGTTCGCCGGCGACGCGCTGGCGGACGATCTCGCGGAACACCTGCGGCATGCGCTGGTGATCCTTGGCGCAGTTGCCGTGGCTGGCGTCGATCATGATTGCCGGCGGCAGCCCGGCCGCCTCCAGGGCCGCGCGCGTCTCGGCGACGTCATCGGCGCCGTAGTTGGGGCCGCCTTCGCCGCCGCGCAGGATGATGTGGCAGTCGGGATTGCCGCTGGTGGTCACCGCCGAGGCGACGCCGTCCTCGCTGACGCCGAGGAAGGTCTGCGGCTGCATCGCTGCCTTGATCGCGTTCACGGCGGGGGCGATGTGGCCGAAGGTGCCGTTCTTGAAGCCGAGCGGCATCGACAGGCCCGAGGCCATCTGCCGGTGGGTCTGCGATTCCGTGGTGCGCGCGCCGACCGCGCTCCAGCAGATCAGGTCGGCGATGTACTGCGGCGTGATCGGGTCGAGCAGCTCGGTGGCGGTGGGCATGCCGAGCGCGAGCACGTCGCGCAGGATGCGCCGGGCCAGGCGCAGGCCGTCCGGGATGTTGCAGGTGCCGTCGAGGTCCGGGTCCATGATCAGGCCCTTCCAGCCCACCGTGGTGCGCGGCTTCTCGAAGTAGACGCGCATGACGATGCACAGCCGGTCCTTCAGCTCCGCCGCCAGCTTCGCCAGCCGGGCGGCGTACTCCAGCCCGGCTTCGGGGTCGTGAATCGAGCAGGGGCCGACGATGACCAGGAAGCGCGGGTCGCGGCCGAACAGGATGTCGCGGATCTCCTGGCGGGCGGCGCTGACGAAATCGGCCTGGGCCTCGGCGGGCGGCAGCTCGGCCACCAGGGCGCGCGGCGAGGGCAGGGGGACGTTCGAGGCGATGTGGACGTTGGCGGTCGAATGCATGGACCGGCCACCCTAGACCAGCCGGGGGGGCTGCGACAGGGGAAATCAGGCCTGCGCCCGGCCGAAGTAGTGGTGCAGGGCCTCCATCATGCCCTCGCTGGCCACCCGTTCCGCGACGAAGCCGCCGTGGCTGCGCACGTGCGCCTTCACCGCCGGCAGGCCGTTGCCGGGCGTGGCGATCATGCGCGCGTGGCGGGTGTCGAGCATGGACAGGTCGTTGTGGTTGTCGCCCGCGGCGAAGCAGCGCGCGGCGTCGAGCCCGAGCAGGCGGGCCAACTCGCTGAGCGCGGTGCCCTTGCTGTAGCCGCTGTGGGAGAAGCGCAGGTAGATGCCGTTGCGGTGGTAGCCGATGTCCGGAAATTCGCGGGCGTGGCCGTCGATGAAGGCGCTGATGCGGTCGAGCTCCGCCTCGCTGCTGGCGATGATGCCGAGTTCGCCGAAGTCGCCAGCGAGGAACTGCGCCTGCGTTTCGGTCTCGACCAAGTGGCGGATGGCGCTGAGCGAGGCCTGGTGGTCCCGGACGAAGCGCTCGTGGGCCTGGCGCGCCTGGCGGTTCCAGCCGCCGAAATCCGTCCAGGACTTGAGCAGACCGGGGCGGTAGATGTCGCATTCCTGGGCGATGATGTAGTCCGGCTCCTGGAAGATGCCGTAGCCGGCCAGTCCCTGCAGGGTCTGGGCCAGGCTGCGGCCTGTGTTGATCACCCAGGCCGCGCCCTGCTGGCGCAGCTGCTCGATCATGCGGCCGAGCCCCGGGTGGAAGACGGGCTCGCTCTCCGGGTGCACCAGCGTGCCGTCGAAGTCGAAGGAGAGGATGAAGGTGGGCTTGCGCGCGGCCATGGGGGCGGGGCAGGACTGCCACCG
>CAYYJK010000001.1:0-26763 GCA_964472185.1 uncultured Prosthecobacter sp. | reverse complement strand
GCGGGGCGGCGCGTCAAGGTGCGCTGCGCAGTCCCGGCAGCAGGGGCAGGGCCTGCCAGAGCAGCAGCGCCCAGAGGAGCGCCCGGTAGCCCTGTGCCAGGACGGTGCCGGCACGGCCGCGCCGGCAGGCGCGGCGCAGCAGGCTTTCGCAGCCCCAGACCAGGCTCAGCGCCAGCGGTCCGATCAGGGCCTGCAGATGGTCCGGCGCGAGCACGGCGGCGTCCCAGGCGGCGATCAGGCCGTAGGCGGCGGTGACGGCGATGACAAACAGGGCCTGGGTGGCGGTTTCCGGATGCAGGCGCTGGCCGGCGTGATCGGCCCGCGGGGTGGCCAGCCAGGTGCCGGCCAGCACGCCTGCGAGCAGGGCCAGCAGAGCCGCCAGCGCCGGGCCGCCGCGGTCGCCCAGCCACTGCCCGACCCGGCTCAAGCCCTGCCCGAGCCGCTGGTGGATCGCGCTGCGGTCGTGCGTCTGCAGGTACTGCCCCAGCGTCGGTGTCTCCCGGGCCGGCGGGGCCGCCGGGTCGCCGTTTTCCAGCCAGCGGCGGGCGCTGGCGGAGTCGTCGAGCCAGCGGACCTGATCGACCGGATTGAAGAAGGCGGCGCCGTAGCGCTGATGGGCTTCCGCCAGGCGCGGGCCGGCCAGGAACAGGAAACCCGCCGCCAGCAGCAGCAGGCCGAAGACCTGGTTGCGCCATTCCCACAGTGTTGTGCCCTCGGCGCGCGTGCCGTGGGCGGCCGCCCAGCCGGCCAGGGCGCGCAGGCTGCTGATGGCGGCAAAGCCCAGCAGCAGCGGCAGAATCCGGTCCTCGCACAGGTAGGCCAGGGCGCCGGCCATCCCGGTCAGGCCGTAGGTCCACAGCGAATTCCGGTGCAGGGAGTACAGGCACATCGCCCAGGTGAGCAGGAAAAACTGGCCGAACAGCGCCGCGCCGCTGAACTCCGCCACCACGGGCAGCTGGCCCTGGAAAGCCGTCAGCAGGACGACCACCAGGGCGCCGGCCAGGCTGAACTGGCGGGCGCTGGCCAGGGCCAGCAGGGCGAGGAAGGCCAGGCTCAGGCCGAGCCGGAAGCTGCCGCTGCGCAGCCGGCTGCCGGTGGGGTCCTGCGCTTCGTAGGTCCAGGCCGCCAGCCAGGGCCAAACCGGCTGAACCCAGCCATCGGTGCGGTGCGGCACCAGCCGTTCCAGCGGTTCCGAGAAACTGCGGCTGAAGTCCGGCTGCAGATCCTGCTGCGTGATCCCGGTCAGAGCCAGCTGCCGGGCCTCCAGTGGCCGGGGCGGCGCCTGGGCGGCCCGTTCCAGCGCCGCGAGCGCCGAACCCAGGTAGTGCCACAGCAGCGCGCCCAGCAAGCCGGCAAAAACCAGCCGGCGAATCCAGGCGGTGAGGCGGGACGGCGTGGCGGGCGGCATGGGCGGAGGCCGGTTTTTATCGCATGCCGCCCCTTGGCGGCGCAAAGAAAAACGCGGGTTAACGCCGCGGCCGCACCTTGATTTCCACCCGCCGGTTCAGTCCCTGCTCCTCGACCGTGCCGGTGGTGCTGACGATCGGTTTGGTTTTGCCCATGCCGGCCGCCTGGATGCGGTCGGTGCCCAGGCGCAGGGAGGACTGCAGCCACTGCACCACCGCGTTGGCGCGGCGCAGGCTGAGGTCGAGGTTGTACTCCTCGCCGCCGAAGCTGTCGGTGTGGCCCTCGATAATGAACAGCGAGTCGGGATTCTTCTGGATCAGGAAGCCGAGCTTCATCAGGCTCAGGCGGGCGCCTTCGGCGAGGTCGGCGCTGCCGTATTGGAACAGCAGGTCGGTGGGCATCAGAATCGGCGCCGTGCTGCCGCCCATGCGGCCGCCGCCGCCGAGCAGGTCGTCGAGGTTGCTGAAGCCCTTGACGCGGGCGCCGCCGGCGTCGTTGCCGCTGCCCTGGGCCTTGACCTGGTCGAGCAGCTTCATGTCGACCTGGCCGCCGTCACCAGGGTCGAGGGCGCCGGCGTCGAGCAGCATCTGCTTCTCCGACACCGGCTTGGCCAGGACGTCGCGGCGCACGCTCGCCATCTCGCTGGCCAGATCCGGCGTGGCGATCGACTGCGGGGCCAGCAGGGCCGCCATGTCCGGCAGCTTGCCGCCCGGGGTCTTGCCGTCACCCGGGTCGCTGCTGCGGATGAAGTTGGTCACTTCCTTGACGTTCGGCGTCAGGTCGATCTCCTGGTTCTCCGGGATCATCTGCGCCTTGTCGAAGTTGTCGAGGCTGGGCTCAAAGGCCTTGATGTCCGGCTGGTTGCCCGGGGCGATCAGCTCGGGGATCTCCTGGATGGCCTTCTGCTCCTGCAGCAGCTTCGGGTCGATCTTGATCCGCTCCGGCGGCGGCGTCAGCGGCACCGCCGGCGTGCTCGGGCCGAGAAAGCGGCTGATCGTGTCAAAGCTCACGTACAGCAGGCCGTGCAGGGCGAAGGACAGGATCAGCGCGAACATGATCCACCACTTCAGGCTCCAGTCCTCACGCGAACGAAACGACGCGCGCGGCTGGCTGCTCCAGGTGGTGGACGAGGGGGGGAGGTTGACCATGCGGGAGAATCCTCCACCTTAACACGTTCCTGGCGCGGAAGAAATTCCAAATCGGTCGTTTCGCCCGACCGCGCCGGAGAAATGAACCTCCGCCGGCCGGCCGCCGTCTCAGACCCCGATGCCCCCGCTCCTGCGCTGCCTGTCCCTGCTCGGCCTGCTGAGCCTGCCGCTCGGCGCGGCCCAGCAGTGCCTGGTCATCGGCGACAGCCTGACCAAGGAGTACGAGGTCGAATTTCCCGCGCTGTTTCCCGCCAACCCGGCCTCCTGGGACTCGCGCAACTGGGTCGAGATCCTGCACGAGCGGCGCAACACCTGGTTCGACCTCGGCCGCTTCACCGGCTACGCCGACCCGCGCCTGACCGGCCACGAGCACAACTGGGCCTTTCCCGGCGCCACCACGACCGAGATCAAAAGCCAGCTCAGCAACCCCCTGAATTTCTGGTGGCTTGACGAGTTTGAAGACCAGGTCAGCGGGTCGGCGGAGCGCGTGGTCGTCTTCGCCGGCGGCAACGACGTCGACAGCTACTACGGCCCGATCTACAACGGCGCCACCGCCTCGACCTACACCAACCCCACCCGCGACAACCTCAAGTGGATCGTCGATTACATCCGGTCGATCCGCGCCTCGGTGCCCATCGTGCTGGTCTCGGTGCCGCACCTGGGCTGCGCGCCCGACGTGCAGGCCCAGTACCCCACCGACGCGGTCAAGACCGCCCGCGTCACCGCCGCGCTCGACGCCCTCAACGCCCAGCTCGCCAGCTTCGCCCAGAGCCGCAACATCGGGTTCGTGCCAGGCGTCTACGAGTTCACCCGCAGCATGATCGGCGGTTCGTTCCGGATCGGCGGCATCGAGTTCCACCAGCAGGCCGATCCGGATGCCCGGCCCCGCTACGTCTTTTCCGGCGACGGTTTCCACCCCGGCACCTGCGCGCACGCCCGCATCGCCCAGCTGGTCATCGACGCCTTCCGGGCGAAGTACCCGGCCACCAACATCACGCCCCTGGGCGACCGCGAGATCGTCGAGGACATCCTCGGCCTGGATCCCGACCTGCCGTTCCAGGAATGGATCGCCACCCAGGGGGTGCCGGCCGGCCAGCAGGGGCAGCAGAGCGATCCCGACGGCGACGGCCTGGTCAACGTCACCGAATTCGCCCTGGAGGGCCTGGCCGCCGGGGTGAACAACGCCGCCGATGGCCCCTGGCCGGTGCTGGACCGCGCCAGCCAGCCGCCCGCCCTGGTCTGGCACTACCGGCTGCGGCCGGTGTTCAGCGAGTGGGCGGTTTTGAAGGCCCAGACCTCGCTGAACCTGCAGACCTGGCAGGATGCCGGCGCGGCCCAGACCACCGCCAACCCCGACGGCTCCTGGACGGTGCGGGTTCCCGCCAGCGGCCGCCTGTTCGGGCGCCTGCAGGTGCGCAAGTAGAGGGCTTGCCCCGCCCTCCCCGCCGCCTATGGTGGGCAGGCCCATGGCCGACTCCTTTGTCCACCTCCACGTCCACTCCGACTACTCCCTGCTCGACGGGGCGTGCCGGATCAACGATCTGGTCAAGCGGGCGCAGAAGTACAAGATGCCGGCCGTGGCGATCACGGACCACGGCAACCTGTACGGGGCGATCGACCTGTACATGTCGGCCCTGAAGACCCAGCCCAAGGTCAAGAAGGGCGAGGAACCGAACCCGGAGGACCTGGCCAAGGTCGTCAAGCCGATCCTCGGCTGCGAGGTCTACCTGGCGCCGGGGTCGATGCACGACAAGAAGGAGATCCAGGGCCGCAAGCGCGCCTCGCACCTGACCCTGCTGGCGTCCAGCAACGAGGGCTACGAGAACCTGTCGCGCCTGGTCACCGAGGCCCACCTCTACGGACAGTGGTACAGCCCGCGCCTGGACAAGGAGCTGCTGCGCAAGCACAGCCGGGGCCTGATCTGCCTGAGCGGCTGCATCAACGGCGAGATCAACCAGCTCCTGCTCACCGACCGCCGGGACGAGGCCGAAAAGAGCCTGCGCGACTTCGTCGACATCTTCGGCCCGGACAACTTCTACCTGGAACTGCAGAACCACGGCATGGAGCAGCAGCGCACGGTCACCGAGCAGCTGCTGAAGTGGAGCCGGAGCTACGGCCTGAAGACGGTGGCCACCAACGACGTGCACTTCATGGACCGTGCGGACCATGAGAGCCACGACATCATGATCTGCATCGGCACGGGGGCGAACGTCCACGACGTCAACCGCCTCACCTACTCGCCGGAGGTCTACTTCAAGTCGCCGCAGGAGATGCGCGCGCTGTTCCGCGAGCTGCCCGAAGCCTGCGACGCCACGCTGGAGATCGCCGAGAAGTGCGACATCAGCATCCGCCTCGATTCGACCAGCATCGACCGCTACCCGCAGTACCCGCTCGACAACGGCTGGACCGACCGCGTCGCCTACCTGCGCCACCTCTGCGAGGAGGGCCTGATCCGCCGCTACGGCCGCGACCGCGCGCTCAACGACACGGAGCTGCGCCAGCGCCTCGACTACGAGCTGGAGCTGCTGGCCGCGAAGAACTTCACCAGCTACTTCCTCATCGTCTGGGACTTCATCAACTGGGCTCGCGAGCACGGCATCCCGGTCGGGCCGGGCCGCGGTTCCGCCGCCGGCTCCCTCGTCGCCTTCGTGCTCGGCATCACCGACATCGACCCGCTGCGCTTCCAGCTCGTGTTCGAGCGCTTCCTCAACCCGGAGCGCGTCAGCCCGCCCGACATCGACATCGACTTCTGCCAGACCCGCCGGCCGGAGGTGATCCAGTACGTGCGCGAGAAGTACGGCGAGCTCAGCGTCAGCCACATCATCACCTTCGGCACCATGGGCGCCAAGTCGGTGGTGCGCGACGTCGGCCGCGTGCTCGGTTGGAGCTACGGCGAGGCCGACCGCCTCTCCAAGATGATCCCGACGGAGCTGAACATCACGCTCAAGGACGCCGTCGAGAAGAACCCGGAGCTGAAGGCCTGCCTCGACAACGACAGCAACGCCCAGGAACTCTGGAAGCACGCGGTCTTCCTCGAGGGCCTGACGCGCGGCACCGGCATCCACGCCGCCGGGGTCGTCATCGGCGACCGCCCGCTGTACGACTTCATCGCCCTGACCCGCGGCAACGAGGACGAAATCGTCTCCCAGTTCGCCATGAAGCCGCTCACCGAGCTGGGCATGCTGAAGATGGACTTCCTCGGCCTGAAGACCCTGACGGTGATCCACGAGGCCGAGCAGTGGGTGAAGAAGCGCTTCCCGGACTTCAACACCTCCGACGCGCCGCTCGACGACGCGAAGACCTTCGAGATGCTGCAGCGGGGCGAGACGGTCGCCGTGTTCCAGATGGAATCCGGCGGCATGGTCAACACCTGCAAGCAGCTCGGGCCCGACCGGATCGAGGAAATCATCGCCATCCTGGCCCTGTACCGACCCGGGCCCATGCAGTTCATTCCGGACTACATCGCCCGCAAAAAGGGGCTGGAGCAGGTCGAGTACCCGCACCCGCTGCTCGAGCGCATCGCCAAGGAAACCTACGGCATCCTGGTCTACCAGGAGCAGGTGCAGCAGGCCGCCAACCTGCTCGCCGGCTTCACCCTCGGCCAGGCCGACCTGCTGCGCCGCGCCATGGGCAAGAAGGACGCCGCCGAGATGGCGCGCCAGCGCCTGGTGTTCGTCGAGGGCTGCGAAAAGACCAACGGCATCGGCGGCAAGCAGGCGAACGAGATCTTCGACTTGCTCGAGAAGTTCGCCCAGTACGGCTTCAACAAGTCCCACTCGGCGGCCTACGGGATCGTCACCTACCGCACCGCCTACCTGAAGGCCAACTTCCCGGTCGAGTTCATGACCGGCGTGCTCAGCCTGGAAGTCAGCAACACCGACAAGATCGCCAACTTCGTCAGCGAGTGCCAGCGCATGGGCATCACCATCCTGCCGCCGGACGTCAACCGGTCCGAGATGGCCTTCGCCCCCGAGCGCACCCCGGAGGCCGACCCGGCCGGCGACGCGCCGGACGCCATCCGCTTCGGCCTCGGCGCCATCAAGAACGTCGGCGAGGCGGCCATGAACGCCGCCGTCGAGGAGCGCCGCAACCACGGCCCGTACAAGAGCCTGGAGGACTTCTGCTCGCGCCTCGACACCAAGTCGGTGAACAAGAAGATCATGGAGTCGCTGGTGAAGGCCGGCGCCTTTGACTTCACCGGCGAGGACCGTGCGGCCATGTTTGCCCGCCTCGACCAGGTGCTGGCTTCCGCCGCCCTGATGCAGAAGGACAAGAAGGCCGGGCAGGGCGGGCTGTTCGACGACTTCGACATCGCCCCGACGAAGAAGGCGGCCGAGGTGCAGGTGCAGCCCTGGACGACGGACGAGATCCTGGCCTTCGAGAAGGAGCTGCTCGGCTTCTACGTCAGCGGCCATCCGCTCGACAGCTACCGCGGCCACTTCGAGTCCAGCAAGCTGACGCGCATCGCCGTCCTGGACGAGATCGACACCAGCGTCAAGCCGCAGACCGTGTTCATCGCCGGCATCGTCAACACGCTCGAGGTCAAGTACTCGAAGAAGGACAACCGGCCGTTCGCCACCTTCACCTTTGAAGACTTCACCGGCCAGATCGAGATGATGGTCTGGAGCGACGAGTACGAGAAGTTCAAGGACCTGCTCAAGATCGGCAGCGTGCTCGGCCTGCGCTGCCGCTGCATGAAGGACCAGCGCACCGAGGGCAACCGCCTGACCCTCGGTGACGCCAAGGAGCTGAAGCCGAAAAAGGCCCGGGATCCGAACGCGGGCGAGGCGGGTGCCGCGCCCGCCGAACGGCCGGCCGCGCCGCCGGCGCCGCCGAAGCCCCTGGTGCTGCGCCTGGACACCCGCCGCCACAGCCAGATCGACCTCGACCGCATCCACGAGGTGCTGCTGCGCCATCCCGGCGACCTGCCGGTCATCTTCGAGTTCAACCGTCCCGGCGCGCCCCGGCTGCGGCTCGAAGCCGGCGACGAATTCCGCGTCAGCCAGACCAAGGACCTGGTGCAGGCCCTGATGATCTGGCTCTAGCCGCCGACCCGCCCGCCGCCGGCTCCGGGCGGCTTTGGCCTTGCAACGATCACCCCGCCACCGACCATGCCGCACATGCGCAAAACCAAGATCCTTTGCACCCTCGGGCCCGCCACGGAGAGCGCCGAGGTGATCGCCCGCCTGATCGGGAAGGGCGCCGACATTTTCCGGCTCAACATGAGCCACGCCTCGCACGACTGGGTGCGCGAAGTCTACGCCCGCATCCGCGCCGCCGCCGCCGCCGGCCGCAAGGAGATCGCCGTGCTCATGGACCTGACCGGCCCGAGCATCCGCACCGGCGACGTCGACAAGCCCTGGCAGCTGCAGGTGGGCGACGTCGTCGAGTTCCGCTGCCAGCCCGACGTGCCGGCCGGCGTGCCGCTGTCGGTGACCGTCAACTACCCCGAGCTCGGCAAGGACCTGCGCGCCGGCGACACCATCATGGTCGACGGCGGCATGATCCAGATCCGCGCCACCGAGGTCAGCGACAAGCGCGTGCTCGGCACCGTCCTGACCAAGGGCGAGATGAAGTCGCGCCGCCACATCAACCTGCCCGGCGTGCCGGTGCGCCTGCCGCCGCTGACCCGCAAGGACTACGCCGACCTCGACCTTGGCGTCGAGCTTGGCGCCGACTACTTCGCGCTCAGCTTCGCCCGCGAGCCGGCGCACATCCAGCACCTGCAGCTCCTGCTCGAGCAGAAGAACAGCAAGGCCCGCGTCATCGCCAAGATCGAGAACCAGCAGGCCCTGCAGAACCTCGACACCCTGGTCGAGGCCAGCGGCGGCATCATGGTCGCGCGCGGCGACCTCGGCAGCGAGTGCCCGATCGAGGATCTGCCGCTGATCCAGCGCCAGATCGTCGAGCGCTGCTCCTACCACGGCCGCAAGGTCATCGTCGCCACCCAGATGCTCGAGAGCATGATCGAGAACCCGGTGCCCACCCGCGCCGAGGTCACCGACATCTTCAACGCCGTCATCGAGCAGGTCGACTGCGTCATGCTCAGCGGCGAGACCAGCGTCGGCCGCTACCCGGACAAGTGCGTCGAGGTGCTCGACACCGTCATCCGCCGCATCGAGAACAAGTACCCCTCCGGCCGCTTCGCCAGCGACGCGCCGCTGAAGACCAACAAGCACAAGACCGTCAAGGCGGCGGTGCTGCTGGCCAACAGCATCCCCGGCTCCAAGCTGCTGGTCTTCACCCTGCGCGGCGTCATGGCGCACCTGTTGGCGCACCAGCGCCCGGAATTCGCGCCGATCTTCGCGTTCACGCCCAAGCTGCACGTCAGCCGCACCCTGGTGTCGGCGCGCGGGGTGCAGCCGTTCGTGCTGCCGTTCACCGAAGGCGCCCCCGAGCAGAGCATCCGCGACGCCATCGCGCTGCTCCGCGAGGAGTCGCTGATCCGGCCCGGCGATCCGCTGGTCATCCTCAGCGACGCGCTCTACGAGGGCGTCAATGTCGACGCCATCCTGCTGCGCGAAGCCTGAGGCGGATGACCGCATAGATCGGCGCGCCGGGGCGCGTTGTCTGCGCGTGCCCGCTCCATCCTTCCTCCGCCTCCGGCCGGCCCTGTGCGGCCTGCTCCTGTCCGCCCTGATCCCGGCCGGCCCGCTGGCTGCCCAGCAGCCGCCGTACGACCAGGCGCCGGCGGTGGCGCCGCCCTACTACCGGGTGCGCCATGAGGCGTCGGCGACGCCCGGCGAGCTCGTCTACCCGGTCACCTGGACGCTCTGGCTGCCGCCTGGCCAGGCGACGCTGCGCGGCCTCATCGTGCACCAGCACGGCTGCGGCGAGGGTTCCTGCAAGTCGGGCCAGACCGGCGCCTTTGACCTGCACTGGCAGGCGCTGGCGAAGAAGCACGGCTGCGCGCTGCTGGCGCCCTCCTACGAACAGCCCGACAAGGCCAACTGCCAGCTCTGGTGCGACCCGCGCAACGGCTCCGACCGGGCCTTCCAAAAGGCCCTCGCCGAACTCGGCGCGCAGTGCGGGCATCCCGAACTGGCGCGCGTGCCCTGGGCGCTCTGGGGCCACAGCGGCGGCGGCCACTGGGCGGGCGGCATGGTCCTGCTGCATCCGCAGCGCGTCGCCGCGGCCTGGCTGCGCTCGGGCGTGCCGCCGGTGCAGGCGGCGGAGGGCAAGCCGGCCCCCTACGCCATCTCCGAGGCGGCGTGCGGCGTGCCCGTGCTGTGCAACCTCGGCACCAAGGAGGGCGTCACGGTCAAGGAGGGACGCTTTGCCGGCGTCTGGGCCGGCGTGGAGACCTTTTTCAAGGCGCTGCGCGGCCGCGGCGGACTCGCCGCCGTCGCGGTCGATCCGCTGTCCAGCCACGACTGCGGCAACCAGCGCTACCTGGCCATCCCCTGGCTCGATGCCTGCCTGAGCGCGCGTCTGCCGGCCCAGCCCGGCGAAGCGCTGCGGCCGATGCCGGTCGCCGAGGCCCGGCTGGCGCCGCTGGCCGCCGGTGCGGCGGCCGTTGCCGAGCCGGTGCCGGCCGCGCAGTTCACCGGGGCGCAGGCGACCTCCGTTTGGCTGCCGAACGCCGCCATCGCCCGGGCCTGGGCCGAGTACAGCCGCGATTCCGCGGTGACCGACACCACGCCGCCGCCGGCGCCGACCGGCCTGCGGGTGCAGGGCCGCGAGTTGACCTGGGCGGCGGAGGCGGACCTGGAGAGCGGCCTCGCCGGCTTCATCATCGAGCGCGACGGCCGCGAGATCGCCCGCCTGCCCGAACAGCCCAAGAACCCCTTCGGCCGGCCCATCTTCCAGGGCCTGCAGTACAGCGACACGCCGACCGTGCCGCTGGTCGGCCTGCGCTACACCGACGCCGGCGCCGAGCCGGGCCGGACGCACCGCTACCGCGTCATCGCGGTCAACACCGTCGGGCTGCGGTCGGAGTGAAGTGCCCGCTGCGGGCGGCGGCCGCGCGTCAGTGCGGCACGAACTCCAGCACGCCGAAGGTGGCGGGGATGTGGAAGTCGGGCTTGGCCGTCTGCGGATCGACCCAGGCCATCCAGCCCGGCTGGATGCCGCCGTCGGGCCGTCGGCAGAACTCGCCGCGGTACAGGCCGGCGAAGCAGCGGTCGTCGCGCAGTACGCCCAGCTCACGCAGGGTGGCGAGCGGCAGCCGGCCGCGGACGCAGTAGCCGCCGTCGCCGATCTCGCCGCGCACCTCCAGGCCGGCGCACTGCCAGTCCCAGTCAAACTGGCGGTGGTGGCGGCCGGCGTAGGCCAGCGTCTGGCCGCGAGGATCCATTTCCAGGCAGTAGTAGGGCGTCAGGCTGAGGTCGGGGGCGAAGAAGATCTCGACCCGGTCGGAGTCGAGCACCTGCGCCTTGAGCGTCGCGCCGTCGCCGAGTACGAGGTCGGCGTCCGCGCAGTCGAAGCGGAAGTGCAGGTGCGTGCGGTCGTGGAGCGCGCGGAACTGCGTGGCCGGCGCCGGGCGCGCCTCCCAGGGAAAGCGGAAGGCCTCGAGCAGCTCCGCCCGCGGCCAGTCGGGCGCGGGGGCATCGGGGGTGCGCTGGACGCGATAGCGCGGCAGGTCGGCGGTCATGCGCGGCAGTCATCGCACCAAAAGACGCCTTGTCATCACCGCAGCACCGGTGGCGCGGCTTCGGGCGACCGTTTGAATGGAGACCGCCTTCCGGCGCGTTTGACTCCACCTTCCCACCATGAACACCAGCAGCCGCCGCCAGTTCCTTCGTCACGCCTCGCTCCTCACCGCCGGCGCCGCCCTGCCCGCCTGGCAGAACCTCGCCGCCGCCCCGGACGCGCCGCATGCGCTCGCCGGCCGCATCTACAAGACCCTCAAGATCGGCATGATCAAGGTGGACGGCAGCCTGACCGACAAGTTCAAGACCGCCAAAACCGCCGGCTTCCAGGGCGTCGAGATGAACGCGCCGGGCATGGACGTCGAGGAGACCCGCAAGGCCATCGCCGAGTCCGGCCTGCCGGTCGACGGCACCGTCTGCGGCTCGCACTGGAAGATCCGCCACACCAGCGCCGACGCCGCCACGCGCGCCCAGGCCCTGGCCGATCTGAAGACCGCCCTGCGCGACACCCGCGCCGTCGGCGGCCACAGCGTCCTGCTGGTCGTCGGCAAGGGTGAGGACGGACCCGAGGCGGAGATCTGGGAGCGCTCGGTCGAAAACATCGCCAAGGCGGTGCCGCTGGCCGCCGAACTGGGCGTGTCGATCGTCATCGAGAACGTCTGGAACCAGTTCCTCTACAACCACGATGGCGGCGCCGACCAGACCGCCGACAAGTTCGTCAAGTACGTCGACGAGTTCAACTCGCCCTGGGTGGGCATGCAGTTCGACATCGGCAACCACTGGAAGTACGGCAGCATGGGCGGCTGGATCCGCCAGCTCGGCACCCGGCGCGTGCTCAAGCTCGACGTCAAAGGCTTCTCGCGCGCCGAGAACAAGTTCACCCCGATTGGCGAGGGCGACATCGACTACGCCGACGTGCGCAAGGCCCTGATCGAGATCAACTACCACGGCTGGCTGGCCGCCGAGGTGGCCTCGGGCGACCTCGCCTACCTGAAAGGCGTCGCCGAGCAGATGGACCGCGCCTTCGGGCTGTGATAGGTTGACCGTTCAACCCCCAGCCTGCCCCCATGTCCGCCACCTCCCGCCGTGATTTCCTGCGCGCCTCCGTCGTCACCTCCGCCGTGTTCGGCGCCGAGACCGCGCTGACCGCCCAGGACAGCCGCCGCTCCGCCGAAGCCGGCCGGGCGCCGCGCAACGTCATCTTCATGGTCAGCGACGGCATGAACCACGGCGCCCTGGCGCTGGCGCGGCAGTACCGCGGCCTGGCCGAGCAGCGCGAGACGCACTGGACCCGGCTCTACCGCGAACGGCCGGTGGTGCGCAGCCTGGTGGAGACCTTTTCCGCCAACAGCTGCGTCACCGACTCCGCCGCCGCGGCCAGTGCCTGGGGCGGCGGCAGGCGGGTCAACAACGGCGTGCTCAACGTCCTGCCCGACGGCAAGCCGGTGCGCACCCTGCACGAGAAGCTCCGTGCCGCCGGCCGCCGGACCGGCCTGGTGACCACCGCCACGATCACCCACGCCACCCCCGCCGGCTTCGCCGCCAACGTCGACAGCCGCGCCGACGAGGCGGTCATCGCGCAGCAGTACCTCGACCGCCGCGTCGACGTCCTGCTCGGCGGCGGCCAGAAGTTTTTCAGCCCCGAACTGCGGGTGAAGTACAGCGCCGCCGGCTACGACCTCGTGGAGACGCGCGCCGCCCTGCAGAAACTGCCCAACACGGCGCTGAAACCGCTGCTCGGCGTATTCACCGAAAGCTACCTGCCGTTCAGCATCGACCGCAACCACGTGCCGGAGCTCGCCGAACGCGTGCCGACCCTGGCCGAGATGACCCAGGTCGCGCTCGACCGCCTGCAGCACGCGCCGCAGGGCTTCTTCCTGATGGTCGAAGGCGCGCGCATCGACCACGCCGGCCACGCCAACGACGCCGCCGCCTCGATCCACGACCAGCTCGCCTTCGACGACGCCATCGGCACCGTGCTCGCCTTCATCGACCGGCATCCGGACACGCTGCTGGTGCTGACCACCGACCACGGCTGCGGCGGCATCCAGATGAACGGCGTCAGCGCCAAGGCCAACCAGGCCATCGCCCCCGGCCTGTACAACGCCAGCACGGTCAGCTTCGAGCGCCTGCGCGGTTTCCAGCGCTCGGCCGAGTGGCTCAAGCAGAACGGTGTCGGCGGCCTCAGCGGCGCCAAGCTCGGCGAGGCGCTCAAGGAGTACACCGGCCTGACCCTGACCGACGAGCAGCTGAAGACCGCCCAGGGCCTGAAGCTCGCCGCCGCCGACGCCTTCCAGGCGCACACCGGCATCGGCTGGACCAGCGGCAACCACACGGGCGAGCTTGTCGAGTTCTGCGCCCACGGTCCCGGCAGCCGCCTGTTCCCGGCGCTGATGCAGAACCGCGAGGTGCACGGCCTGCTGCTGCAGGCACTGGAGATTCCCGCCTGAAGCGGCGCGCGCTGAAAGCTTCGCGCCGCCGGGCAGTACTTATCGCGTGCGCTTTCGGACTGTCCTCCCCCTGATCTGCCTGACGTTTGCCGCCGCCTCCGCCGGGGCGGCCAAGAAGGACGCGCCCAAGCCGGTGCCCTGGTCCTTCCAGCCGCTGCAGCGCCGCGAGCCGCCGCCGGTGCGCAACACCGCCTGGCCGCGCAACCGCATCGACCGCTACATCCTCGCCCGCCTGGAGGCGGCCGGCCTGCAGCCGGCGCCCCCGGCCGACACGCGCACCCTGCTGCGCCGGCTGGCCTTCGACCTCACCGGCCTGCCGCCCACCCCGGCGGACCTGCAGGCGTGGAGCGCCGTGCCGGGCCGCGAGGCGGCCGCCGCGGTCACCGGCCTGCTCGCCTCCGCCCACTACGGCGAGCGCTGGGCCCGCCATTGGCTGGATCTGGCCCGGTACACCGACAAGGTACCCGACTGGCTGACCACCACGAAATCCTCGCACCTCTACCGCGACTGGGTGGTGCAGGCCTTCAACGAGGACCTGCCCTACGACCGCTTTGTCCTGCGCCAGCTCGCCACGGACTACCTGCCCGGCCACCAGCCTCGGGACCTGCCCGCGCTCGGTTTCCTCGGCCTCAGCCCGACCTACTTCAAGGAGCTGCAGCTGCCGCCGGACATCATCCGGACCACGGTGGCCGACGAATGGGAGGAGCACGTCGACGCTGTCGGCCGCACCTTCCTCGGACTCACCATCGCCTGCGCGCGCTGCCACGACCACAAGTCCGACCCGATCACGGCGCAGGACTACTACGCCCTGGCCGGCGTGTTCGCGAGCGTCAGGATGACCGAGCGGCCGACGATGGCGGCCGAGCTCTGGGCGCCCGTGGCGGCGGCGCGGGAGCGGGTCGGCGCGCTGGAGAAGCGGATCGCCGAGCTGAAGAAGCAAAAGCCCAAGGACCTCGCGGCCCAGGTCGCCGGCCTGGAGCGGCAGATCGCCGCCATCCAGCAGGCGACGCCGCATTACCACGTGCCCATGGCCAACGCCGTCGAGGAGGCCGCGCTGTACGTCGTCGAGGCCGACAACAAGAAGGGCACCAAGCTCGACTACAAGGCCGGCATGGCGCGCGACCTCGAGCTGCACAAGCGCGGCAATCCGAACGACCTCGGCGAGGTCGTGCCGCGCCGCTTCCTCTCCGCCTTCCCCTCGAAGACCGGCCGGCCCCGCCGCTTCACCACCGGCAGCGGCCGGCTCGAGCTGGCGCAGGCGCTCATTGAGGACGCCGCGCCGCTGACGGCCCGCGTCCTCGTCAACCGCGTCTGGAAGCACCACTTTGGCCGCGGCTTGGTCGACACGCCCAGCGAATTCGGCAACCTCGGCGAGGCGCCGACGCATCCGGAACTGCTCGACGACCTCGCCGCCCGCTTCATTGAGCACGGCTGGTCGATCAAGTGGCTGCACCGCGAGATCCTCGGCTCCGCCACCTGGCAGCAGGCGTCGCAGGCGCCGGACAGCGAGCGCCTGGATCCCGAAAACAAGCTCTACGCCCGCATGCCGCGCCGCCGGCTCGACTGGGAGTCCTGGCGCGACGCCCTGCTCAGCGCCAGCGGCCGCCTCGACCTCCGCCTCGGCGGCCCGGCGCTGGCCATCGGCGCGCCGGACAACCGCCGCCGCTCGTTCTACGGCGCCTCCGACCGCCAGGACATGGACCCCATGCTGCGCATCCATGACGTGCCCGATCCGGGCGCCCACAGCCCCTGGCGCGTCGAGACCATCACGCCGCTGCAGGGCCTGTTCGCGCTCAACTCGCCGTTCATGCTCCAGCAGGCCGACGCGCTTGGCGCGCTGCTCCGCCCGGCCGCCGCCGGCGAGGTCGACGCGCGCGTCCGCCTGGCCTACCAGCGGCTGTACCAGCGCCCCCCCGGCGGGCGCGAACTCGGCGCCGCCGCGCGCTTCTTCCGCGGCCGGGAAACCGATCCCGCCGCCTGGTCGCAGTACGCCCAGGCGCTGCTCGCCGGCAACGAGATGCAGTTCGTCGACTGAAGCCGCGCTCAGCGCCGGCTGATGCGGTGCTCGTTGACGCCGGGCTGGAACAGCTCGTCGCGCAGGCGGGTGCCCAGGCCGGCGCCCTGCGGCAGGTCGGCCTTGCCCTCGCGGATCACCGGCAGGGTGTCGACGAGCTGGCTGTAGAACGAGCGGATGTGGGCGCGCACGCTCTCCTGGAAGACGACGTTGGCCGAGGCTGCCGCCAGGTGCAGGCCGGCAAACAGGGTCAGCGGCCCCGTGCAGTCGTGGATCGTCGAAGGCACGTTGAAGGCCTGGGCGAGCTCAATGACGCGCCGGGTCTCGCTGATGCCGCCGTTCCAGGTCGGGTCGACCATGCAGTAGTCGCAGCCGCCGGCCTGCAGCAGCTGCAGGTACTCCTTGCGGCCGAGCAGCATCTCGCTGGCGGCGATCGGCAGGCCGCACTGGCGCCGGAAGTCGGCCAGGGTGCCGATGTGGTCGACGCGCAGCACGTCCTCGAGCCAGAGCGGCCGGATCTCCTTCAGCGCCTCGGCGATGCGCAGGGCGGCCGGCAGGTGGAAGAAGGCGTGGCCTTCGATGGCGATCTCGATCCGCATGCCGACGCGCTCGCGGATCTCGCGCAGCGGCTTCATCGCCGCCTCGATCTCGGCCCAGGAGATGTGCAGGCCGCCGTGGCGGTGCGCCGCGCCGTCGAAGGGCCAGAGCTTCATTGCCGGGATGCCCTCGGCCACCAGCTCCTCGGCGAGGTCGCCGGCGGCGTGGTGCGAGGCCCAGTTGTCCTGCAGCGGCCCGGCCTGGCCGATGTCGCCGTACCCCGGCCAGCCGGGATGGCGCGGCGCGCGGGAGCTGTCGGTGCTGGCGCCGTAGCTCGGCCCGCCGCTGGTGTTGTAGACCGGGATGCGGTCGCGCACAGGGCCGCCGAGCAGGCGGTACACCGGCTGGTCGCAGACCTGGCCGAGCAGGTCCCAGAGCGCGACGTCAAGGGCGGACAGCGCGCGCAGCTCGGCGCCCGGATGGCCGAAGGGCGTGCAGCGCTCGTACAGGAACCGCCAGTGCGCCTCGACGGCCAGGGCGTCGGCGCCGAGCAGGCGCTCGGCCATCCAGTCGTGGATCAGCGAGGCGACCGCCTGCGGCGTGTAGTAGGTCTCGCCGCAGCCGACCCGGCCGTCGTCCGTGTGGATGCGGACCAGCAGCAGGTTGGGCATGATGCGGGACGGAATGGCGGTCTCGATGGCGGTGATGCGGGGCATGGCGGGAGGGCGGATCAGAAGACTAGGCGCCGGTGCCGCCCGGAATCTTGCGGGTGAGACGGAGGTTCTGATGGAATCGGGCGGCGGCGGGCGTCATGGTGAATCGTGATGACGGTTTTGGACCAGTTCAATCTGACCGGGCGACGCGCCCTGATCACCGGCGGCACCCGCGGGCTCGGCCTGGCGATGGCCCGGGCCCTGGCGCAGGCCGGCGCCGAAGTCCTGCTCACCGGCAGCGACGGCGCGCGCGTGGACGCGGCGGTGGCGGAGTTGCGCGCCGAGGGCCTGGCGGCCCACGGGCTGCAGGCGGACCTGGCAACGCCGGAGGCCGCCGAAGCCTTTTGCGCCGAGGCGCTGCGCCGCCATCCGGTGATCGACATCCTGGTCAACAACGTCGGCGGCCGCCGCATCAACACGCCGACCGAGGACCTGTCGCTGGACGAGTGGCAGCGGCTCATCGACCTCAACCTCAACCAGGCCTTCGTCTGCACCCGGCGGCTGGGCGGCGCCATGCTGGCGCGCGGCTGGGGCCGGATCATCAACATCGGCTCGATCCACGCCTTCTGGCCGGGCAAGGCCATGCGCGGCCGCTCCTACGAGGCCGCCAAGGCGGCCCTGACCATGTTCAGCAAGGCGGTGGCGGCCGACTGGGCGGCGCGGGGCGTCACCGTCAACTGCATCGCGCCGGGTCCGTTCATGACCGAGGCCAACGAGCGCTGGGTGCGCGAGCGGCCCGAGTTTGAGGCCGAGGTTGCCTCGGCCATTCCGATGGGCCGCTGGGGGCGGCCGGAAGAGATCGGCGGGCTGGTGGTCTACCTGGCCAGCGACGCCAGCCGGTTCATGACCGGCAGCGTCCTCGTGCTCGACGGCGGCAAGCTGCTCTGGTGAGCGCAGGCGGGCGCAAGGCGGCCCGGGCTCGGCGCGTAGAAACAGGGCTATGCCCGATTTCCCCCCCCTCTCGCGACGTGCAGCGCTGGCCCGCATGGGCGGAGGCCTGGGCCTGCTGGGCCTGGCTTCGACGCTGCAGGCCGCCCAGGGGCCGGGCGCCGTGCATTTCGTGCCCAAGGCGAAGCGGGTCATCCACCTGTTCATGAACGGCGGGCCGTTCGGTCCGGACTTTCTCGATCCGAAACCGGCGCTGACCCGGTACAACGGCCAGCGACCGGCCGGGGCGGACCTGCGCACCGAGCGCCAGACCGGCGGCCTGCTGGCCTCGCCCTATGCCTACAGCCGCCACGGCCAGAGCGGCCTGCCGGTGAGCGAACTGCTGCCCAAGCTCGCGGCCTACGCCGACGACCTGTGCGTGCTGCGCTCCTGCCACACCGACAACCCCAACCACGGGCCGGCGCTGCTGCTGATGAACAACGGCACCATGACCGAGCGCGTGCCGAGCATGGGCTCGTGGATGAGCTACGGCCTGGGCAACGAGAACCAGAACCTGCCGTCCTACGTCGTGCTCTGCCCCGGCCGGCCGGTGCGCTTTTCCATCCTGTGGAGCAGCGCCTTCCTGCCCGCCCAGCACCAGGGCGTGTACATCAACCACTCGCAGCTGGATCCCAAGCAGATGATCCCCTGGCTGAGCAACGAGCGCCTGCCGCTGGCCGAGCAGCGCCGCCAGCTCGACCTCATCCAGGAGCTCAATCACGAGCATCTCGCCGCGCGCGGCGGCGCCGATGTCGCCCTCAACGGCCGCATCCAGGCCATGGAGACCGCCTACCGCATGCAGTCGGCGGCCACCGACGCCTTCGACCTCAACCGCGAGCCGGCGAAGGTGCGCGAGCTCTACGGCAGCAGCCATTTCTCCAACGGCTGCCTCATGGCCCGCCGCCTGATCGAGCGCGGCGTACGCTTCGTCCAGGTCTACTACGGCAACGGCCAGCCCTGGGACACCCATTCCAACCACGACGCCTCCACGCGCCGGCTGGCCGCCGACATCGACCGCCCGATCGCGGCCCTGCTCGGCGACCTCAAGCAGCGCGGCCTGCTTGAAGACACCCTCGTCGTCTGGGGCGGCGAGTTCGGGCGCACGCCGGTCAGCGAAAACGGCAACGGCCGCGACCACAACCCGCACGGCTTCCTGATGTGGATGGCCGGCGGTGGCGTCAAGGGCGGCATGAGCTACGGCGAGAGCGACGACTTCGGCTTCAAGGCGGCCACGGACAAGATGCACATCCACGACATCCACGCGACCCTCCTGCATCTGCTGGGCGTCGACCACGAGCGCCTGACCTACCGCTACGCCGGCCGCGACTACCGGCTGACCGACGTCCACGGCCGCGTGCCGCGCGCGCTTCTGGCCTGAAAACCGCTGCGCCGGAACGCCATGACCGCCCTGACCCGCCGCCGCCTGCTCCAGGCCACCCTCGCCGCCGGCCTGCCGGCGGCCCTGCCCGCCGCCGGCGATGGCGGCCTGCGCCTGGCGCCCTTCCGCTTCGACGTCACACCGCCGGTCGGCCACCCGCTCTGCGGCGGCTGGATCACGCCGGTGGTCGATGTCGCGGATCCGCTCGAAGCCATCGGCTACGTCCTGCTCGGCGCCGGCGCGCCCATCGTCGTTTGCGCGGTCGACTGGACCGGCATCCTCAACGACGCGCATGTCGCCTGGCGCGGCGCCCTGGCCGAGGCCGCGGGCACCACGCCCGACCGCGTCGCGGTGCAGTGCGTGCACCAGCACGACGCGCCCTTCGCCTGCCTGCGCGGCCAGGACCTGGCCTCCCGGCAGGATCCCCGGCTGGCCATCGTCCAGCCGGCCTTCTTCAACGACTGCCTGCAGCGCGCCCGGGCGGCGGTGCGCGCCGCCCTGCCGCAGGCGCGGCCGCTGACCCACATCGCCCACGGCGAGGCGAAGGTGCAGCAGGTGGCCGGCAACCGGCGCCTGGCCCTCGGGCCGGATGGCACGGTGCGTAAGATGCGCGGCAGCGCCTGCCGCGATCCGGAACTGATCGCCCTGCCCGAGGGCTTGATCGATCCGATGCTCAAGACCGTCGCGTTCTACAGCGGCGCGGACAAGCTGGTCGCCTGCCACTACTACGCCTGCCATCCGATGAGCCATTACGGTCAGGGCCACGTCAGCAGCGACTTCGTCGGCCTGGCGCGCAAGCGCCGCCAGCAGGAGGAGCCCGGCTGCACGCACCTGTACTTCACTGGCGCGGCCGGCAACATCGCCGCCGGCAAGTACAACGACGGCACGCCGGCGGCGCGCGTGCGCCTGACCCAGCGGATCTACGACGGCATCCGCGCCGCCGAGGCGGCGCTGCAGCCGGTGCCGGTGCGCCGGGCGGCCTGGAAGACGCAGGAGATCGTGCCGCCCTTGAATCCGCGCTTCACCGAGGCCGCGGAGCGCGCCCAGCTGGAGAACGCGGCCAACCTGCCGGCCAACCGGCTGCGCCCTGCCATGCGGCTGGCCTGGATGGAGCGCCTGGCGCAGGGAACGCCGATCGTGCTCAGCGCCCTGCACGTCAACGACGTCGCCCTGCTGCACCTGCCGGCGGAGTCCTTCCTCGAATACCAGCTGCGCGCCCAGCAGATGCGCCCGGCCGGCTTTGTCGCCACCGCGGCCTACGGCGATGGCGGTCCGTGGTACATCCCGGTGCGCGAAGCCTTCCCGCAGGGCGGCTATGAAGTCAGCGTCGCCAACTGCGCCGAGGCCATGGACGAACTCATGACCGCGGGCATCCGCCAGGTCCTGTCCGCATGAATGTCACACCCCCTGCTTCCATGATCACGCGCCGCCGCTTCCTGCACACGCTGGCCGCCACCGCTGCGCCCCTGTGCGGCGTTGCCGCCAACGGCTTCCCGCCCATCCGCCAGATCACCCGCGGGCCGAAATTCCACTGGTTCGCCTACTACGACAAGCTGCAGTTCTCGCCCGACAACCGCTTCGTGCTCTGCAACCAGTCGGCCTTTGAGAACCGCTCACCGCAGCCCGACGACGTCATCAAGGTCGGCATGATCGACCTGCAGGACGGCGACCGCTGGATCGAGCTGGGCGAATCGCGCGCCTGGTGCTGGCAGCAGGGCTGCATGCTGCAGTGGCTGCCCGGCAGCGCCAGCGAGGTGCTCTGGAACGACCGCGAGGGCGACCGCTACGTCTGCCACATCCTCGACACCCGCACCGGCGCCAAGCGCACCCTGCCGCATCCGGTCTACGCCGTCAGCCCCGACGGCAGCTGGGGCATTGCCCCCAGCTTCAGCCGCCTGCAGGACATGCGCCCCGGCTACGGCTACGCCGGCATCCCGGACCCCTTCCGCGACCAGCTGGCGCCGGCGGAGACCGGCATCTTCCGCGTCGACCTGAAGACCGGGGCGCAGAAGCTCCTGCTCAGCCTCGCCGACATCGCCCGCTTCCCCTTCCAGAGCGATTCGCCGGCGCAGGCCAAGCACTGGTTCAACCACCTGCTGGTCAATCCCGACGGCACGAGCTTCGTTTTCCTGCACCGCTGGCGCACCGGCGACGGGCCGCACCTGACCCACATGATCCGCGCCGATGCCGACGGCGGCAACGCGCGCCCGCTCATCGGTTCCGGCTACGTCTCGCACTTCATCTGGCGCGATCCGGCGCACGTGCTCGCCTACGCCAAGGAGAAGCCGCTGGGCGACTGGGGCTTTTTCCTGTTCGAGGACCGAACCGGCGGCGCGGTTGAGGAGATCGGCAAGGGCGTGCTCAAGGGCGACGGCCACTGCACCTACCTGCCGGGCAACCGCTGGGTGCTCAACGACACCTACCGCGACAAGAACAAGATCCAGCACCCGCATCTGTTCGACACCCAAACGGGGCGGCGCGTCGAGCTCGGCGAGATGCTGCTGCCCGACGACTACCTCACCGGCAACCGCTTCAAGGAGTGGCGTGTCGACCTGCACCCGCGCAGCAGCCGCGACGGCAAGCTGGTGACCCTCGATTCGCCCTACACCGGCCAGGGCCGCCAGCTCCACCTCATCGACATCAGCGGCATCGTCGGCTGAGCGGCGGCCGCGAAAAAACCGGCGGCGGCGGCGTTTGGTCTTCGTGACTCACGCTCTACCTGCCTTCTGCCTTGCGGGCGCCGCCTGGCTGCTCGCCGCTTCCAACCCCGCGCCGGCCGCCGCGCCGCCCGAGGTCCGGGTCAGCGCGCCGCGCCGCGTGTTTCACAACGGCGAGCACAACGCCTTCACCGACCTCTGCCGCTTTCGCGGCCAGCTCTACCTGACCTTCCGCAGCTGCCCCGACGGCCACATGGTCTTCAACACCGCCTCGGTGATCGTGCTGCGCAGCGCGGACGAAGGCGCGACCTGGCAGCCGGTGCACCGCTTCTCGGTCAAGGACCGCGACACCCGCGATCCGCACTTCCTGATCTTCCAGGACCGCCTGTTCGTCTACACCGGCACGTGGTGGAGCGGGCCGGGCCGGATCGAGCCGAAGGACTACGACATGAACAAGATGCTCGGCTTTGGCGCCTGGAGCGACGACGGCACCGCCTGGAACAGTCCGGTGATGCTCGAGGGCACGTTCGGCCTGTACATCTGGCGCGCCGCCAGCCACGGCGGCAAGGCCTTCCTCTGCGGCCGGCGCAAGCCCGGCCACGACATCGGTCCGAAGGGCGAGGGCGCGCGCATCCAGTCGCTGCTGCTCGAAAGCGACGACGGGCTGGTGTGGAAGAAGCGCGCCTACTTCACCGAAACGGCCGGCGACGAAACCGCCTTCCTGTTCGAGCCCGACGGCGGGCTGCTCGCCATCGGCCGCCACGGCGGCGGCCAGCAGGCGCATCTGCTCCGTTCGCAGCCGCCGTACGCCGTCTGGGACCGCCGCAGCCTGGACCGTCCGGTCGGCGGGCCGCTGGTGGTCCGCTGGGGCGGGCAGACCCTCGTCGGCGGCCGCAGAACCACGACGGCCGATGGCCCGAAGACGGTGCTCAGCTGGCTGGACGGCGAACGCCTGCACGACTTCGCCGAACTGCCCAGCGCCGGCGACAACTCCTATCCGGGCTTCGTCGAGCTGTCGCCGGGCCGCGCCCTGGTGTCCTACTACTCCAGCCATGAGCGGGATGCGGCCGGCAAGCCGGTCACCGCGATCTACCTGGTCGAACTCACCCGCGCTCCCTGAAGCCCGCCCGTTCCGCGCATGAAACGATGCCTGCTTGCGGCGCTGGCCGCCTTCACGGCCTGGGGCGCCGAGCCCGTCGATTTCACCGTCCGACTGGAGACGGTGATGAAGCACGACGACGGCCGGTTCCTCTGGTTCCATCCGCGCGCCGCGGCGCTGCCCGGCGGCGGCGTGCTGCTGACGATCCAGAAGCATCTGAAGGTCTCGGACTACTACTCGGGGCTGCACATCATGAGCCGTGCCGGCGTTGACGGCCCCTGGAGCGGGCCGGTGCTGCCGCCGGAGCTCGACTGGCGCGTCCAGCCCGACGGCGTGACGGTCAGCGTCGCCGACGTGACCCCCGGCTGGCATGCGCCGACCGGCAAGCTCATCGCCCTCGGCGCGCAGGTGCGCTACAATCCCAAGGGCCGGCAGCTCGAGGACGTGGCGCGCGCGCACCAGACGGTCTATGCGGTGTTCGATCCGCAGACCTCCCGGTGGACGCCCTGGCGCCGGCTGGAACTGCCCGGAAGCGAGCTGTTCAACTTCGCCCGCAACGCCTGCGCGCAGTGGCTGGTGAAGGCGGACGGCACGCTGCTCGTGCCCCTGTATGTCGGGCCGGGCACGAAAAAGCCCTTCAGCACCACGGTCGCGGAGTGCCGCTTCGACGGCGAGACGCTGAGCTACGTCCGTCATGGCAGCGTGCTGAGCCTCGACCTTGCGCGCGGCCTGTACGAGCCCTCGCTCGCCGCCTTCGCCGGCCGGTACTACCTGACCCTGCGCAACGACGTGCGCGGCTACGTCAGCGTCAGCGACGACGGCCTCAACTTCGCCGAACCGAAACCCTGGACCTTCGACGACGGCGCCGAGCTCGGCAGCTACAACACCCAGCAGCACTGGCTCGCCCACCGCGACGGCCTGTTCCTGGTCTACACCCGCCGCGGCGCCAACAACGACCACATCGTCCGCCACCGCGCCCCCCTGTTCATGGCCCGCGTCGATCCGGAGCGGCTGCAGGTGCTCCGGGCCAGTGAAAAGGTCGTTGTGCCCGAACGCGGCGCCGAGCTGGGCAACTTCGGCGCCTGCCGGATCAGCGATGACGAAGCCTGGGTCACCGTTTCCGAGGGCATGTTCATGAAGGACTCCGCCGCGCGCGGTGCCGAGGGTGCCACCTTCGTCGCCCGCATCCGCTGGTCGCGCCCGGACCGCTGAACCCCTGCGGTGCGCGAGCTGCTCGGGGCCGGCGTTTGAGCGCGAAAACGGCGGTGTTGGCGGCGTACCCCCTCTTCCGCCGCATGAAACCCCTGCTCCTGTCGCTTCTCCTCGCCTCCACATCCCTGGCCGCCGGTGCCGTGCGCACGGAGCACGATGTCGATTACCTCGGCCCCGGCCGTGCGGAGAAGGCGGATCTGTACCTGCCGGCCGCGGCGAAGGCCGGGGAGAAATTTCCGGCCGTGGTCATCATCCACGGCGGCGGCTGGATCGGAGGCGACAAGCGCGCCGCGCGCGAGATCAACATCGGCACCACGCTGGCAGAGCACGGCTACGTCGGCATGAGCATCAACTACCTGCTCGCCGCTGCGGAGGGCACGACGCCGACCTGGCCGCAGAACCTGCACGACTGCAAGACGGCGGTGCGCTGGCTGCGCGCCAACGCCGGACGGCTTAACGTCGATCCCGAACGCATCGGCGTCATCGGCGGCAGCGCCGGCGGTCATCTCGCCGCCCTGGTCGGCTTGACCGGCCCCGAGCTCGATCCGCCGGGGCAGGGCGACTGCCGGGTGCGCTGCGCGGTCGATCTGTACGGGCCGGTGCTCTGGTTTGAGCAGCGCGACCTGCCGATGTTCCGCCAGACGCGCGCGGACGCACCCGCGCTGTACCGGCAGGCCGATCCGCGCACGCATGCCGACAAGGCCGATCCGCCGCTGCTCATCCTGCACGGCACCGCCGACACGACCGTCGCGGTGGCCGATTCGGAAGCCCTCGCCGCCGCACTGAAGGCCGCCGGTGCGCCGCACGAACTCGTCATCGTTCCCGAGGCGCCGCACAGTTTCCACCTGCAGCCGAAGCAGCGCGACCTGCGGCCGCTGGTGCTCGGCTTCTTCGACCGGCATCTCAAAACGCCATGAACTCCGCCGGTGGCCTCGCATGCCTGCTGGCCTGCCTGCTTGGGCTGGCGAACGCCGGAGAGCCGGTGCAGGTGTTTCGCACCTTCATGCCCGAAGCCGGGCCGTCGGCATTTGCGGTCGTGCTGGGGCCGCAGCTGGCCCTGTGCTACGACCCGCTGCGCGGCGGCGTCAACCAGGCCTGGCAGGGCGGCGTCGACCTGGAGCCCACCCGGCGCGCCAAGATCAACGCGCCGGCGCTTCGGCTCGGCCCGGTCTTCTACGCGGAGTCCGTCCGGCAGCCGCTGCGCCTGGATCCGGCGCGCGTGCCGGAACACCGGTTCCGCGGCTACCGCTACGAGGACGGGGCGGTCCGCTTTGTCTTCACCCTCGATGGCGTTGAAGTTCAGGAGACCCTGCAGGCGGTCGGGGGCGGTCGCGGTTTTGAGCGGCGCTGGCAAACGGCGGGGGACAAGCCCCTCTACTTCCTTGCCGAGCCGCAGACGGCGGCGCAGCTGCGGTTCCTCGACGGTCGCGAGACGGCGCCGGGGGTCTGGCAGTCGCAGGGCGGACGGCTGGGCGTGCAACTCCAGCCCCGATCCGCGCCATGACGAGCCTGCTGCCCTGGCTGAGCGGCTTGGCGCTGGTCACGCTGGCGGCCGCCAACACCTACGAGATCGAGGAGGTGCCGCTGCCGCGCGGGCTGTCGCCCGAGTTGTCCGGCGTGGCCTTCACCCCGGCCGGCGCGCTGGTTGTGGTCAACCGTCCGGGCGAGGTGTGGATTCGCGAGGCGGGCGCCTGGCGGCGGTTCGCCTTCGGCCTGCACGAGCCTCTCGGTGTGCTGGCCCTGTCCGAGCGGGAGATTCTGGTCACGCAGCGGCCCGAGCTGACCCGTCTGATCGACCACGACGGCGACGGCACGGCCGACCGCTACGAGACGGTCAATGACGACTGGGCGGTCACCGACAACTGGCACGAGTTCACCTTCGGCCTGCGCCGGGATGGCGCCGGCCGCTGGGTGTTTGCCACCGGCCTGCCCGATCTGGCCGGGCCGATCAACACGCGCCACCCGCGCCTGCCGTTGCAGCAGGCCAGGGTGCATCAGGAGCTGAAACCCTCGCCCGGCCGCTACGAGGGCTGGGTGCTCCGGGTGGACGCGCAGGGGCAGCTGACGCCGCTGGCCTGCGGTTTCCGCGCCGCCGCCGGAGTCGGGATCAGCCCCGAGGGCGACATCTTCGTCACCGATCAGCAGGGCGATTACATCGCCACCAGCACCCTGGTCCACGTGCAGCCGGGGCGGTTCTACGGGCATCCGGCTTCGCTGAAATGGCGCGACGACTACCGCGGGCCGATGACTCTCGAAGCGCTGGCGGAACTGCGTTCGCCGGAAGCGGTCGCCCTGCCGCACGGCGCCCTCGGCGGCAGTCCGGGCGAGCCGGTTTGGGACACCACCGGCGGCCGGTTCGGCCCCTTTGCCGGTCAGGTGTTCATCGGCGACTTCACCAAGCTGATCAGCCGGGTGTTTCTGGAAAAGGTCGCTGGCGAGTACCAGGGCGCCTGTTTCCCGTTCGTGCGCGACGCGGTCGGCCTGGAGGCCATCCGCGCCAACAGCGGCGCCAACAACCTGACCATCCCTGCGGGCAAGGACGGGCTGAAGCACTTCCGCGATGTGCCGCCGCGCGCCGGCACGCCGCTGCGGCCGGGCAACATGCGCATGGCCTTTGCGCCCGACGGCAG